>JBQGEK010000353.1:0-2373 GCA_052039575.1 Patulibacter sp.
GGCGCCGGCGCCGGCGCGGGAACGACCGGGGCGGGCGCCGGAACCGGAGCCGCGGGCGGGGCGGGCACGGTCGCCGGCGCGGCGAGCACCGTGGCCTTCCCGATCACGCCGCCGCGGAGGCGGGGAGCGGCCAGCGAGCGCCGCAGGGTCCGCAGCACCGCCGGGCGCAGCCGGAAGTTACCCGCGCTGAACGACGCCTCGCCGCTGGCCGCGGTGACCGCGATCCGACGGCTGGAGATCTGCGCGACGGTGCGGCGCTTGCCGCCGATCAGCGCGCTGGCGGTCGCGCCCTTGGACGTCACGCGGGTCTGCCACCCGCTCAGGCGGACCGACCGACCGCGGGTCCGGAAGGTCACCGACCCGCGGTGGGTCAGCGTGACCGACGACGCCCCGGTCGTGGTGCTCCGGACGGGCAGCCGCAGGGTCCGCCCCTTGTAGGTGGCCGCACCCCCGGTCCGCACGGTGACGCGGTTGGCGGCGAGCGATCGAGCGAACGCGGCGCCGAGCCGGAGCTCGCTCGCGCTCGTCGCGCTGGCGGTGACTGGCGCGGCGACGGCGCCGGCGGGCGCCACGATAGCCGCGGTCGAGAGCGCCGCGGCGCCGAGCACGAGCGACCGACCGAGGAACGAATCGGAGGACAAGGGGTCTCCTTGGAAGTACGACGAAGAGTAGTTTCGGGTACCCAAATTCGGATAGCCGAATTCGGGTACCCTACACCCCTCGCGCGGACGCTGCGGCCCCGATCGGCACGGGACCGCTCCGGCGCCGCGCGCGGCGCCGATAATCGGCTTATTCCGGGGCGGGTTTCGGGGGTTTGCGCGCTAGATTGTCGGTATGAGCGCTACGGCCGACCCCGCGTCACCCTCGGGCTTCTTCTCGTTCCCCAACCCGGTCAACGACGTCGCAGCGCGGACGATCGCGAGCGGGGTCGTCGTGCTCTCGGTCGCGGCGATCGCGTTCCAGGCCGAATGGCTGATCGTGCTGATCGCGCTCGGCTTCGTCGCCCGCGTCGCGGCCGGCCCCAAGGCCAGCCCGCTCGGGCTGCTCGCGACGCGCGTGATCGTGCCGCGGCTCGGCCTGGCACCGCGCCCCACCCCCGGACCGCCGAAGCGGTTCGCCCAGGCGATCGGCGTGGCCTTCTCCGTCGCGGCGGCGCTGCTGGCGATCGTGTTCGACGCGCCGCTGGCGGCGTCGATCGTGCTCGGCGGCCTGACCGTCGCCGCGTTCCTCGAAGCCGCTTTCGGGCTCTGCCTCGGCTGCCGCGCGTTCGCGGTGCTGATCCGCCTCGGCGTGATCCCCGAAGAGGTCTGCGAGGCCTGCAACGACATCTGGTCGCGGCCCGGCGCTGACCCGCGGCCGGCTCGCCCCGTCGGCTGAGGACCCCGCGTCCCGCCGCCGTGATCCGACGGGCAGGACGCGAGCGCTTCAGCCGATCAGCAGCTGCCGGTGCCGTCCTCGACGCAGACCGTCACGTCGACCGAGCGGCCCCAGTTGTCCGGGTCGGTGCTCGTGGCCTTGATCGTGGTGTTGCCGCCACCGGTCAGCGTCAGCGTCGCCGTCCCGGCCGCACCGGTGGTCGTGCTCGTCGCGGTCCCGTCGCTGACGACGTAGCCGACGCCATTGCTCTGGACGCTCGGCAACACCGGCATCGAGTTGGTCGTGAGCGGCGCCCACTCCTTGACCGTCACCGTGAACGGCACGCCGTCGTCGACGACCGCCGGGGCGATCAGGTCGACCGGCTTGGACGTCGGGACGTAGTCCGGGCCCGGACCCGACATCGTCGCCTGGACCAGGATGTGGTCACCGCTGGCGACGGGCTGGCTGCAGGCACCGAGGTTACCGTAGTCGTTGTTGACCCACAGCGACCAGTAGCTGATCCACGACGGAGCGCCGTGGGACTCGCCGAGGATCGTGGTGATGAACGGCTGACGGTCCCAGTTGCCGGCCGTCACCGACTCGATCGCCGCCGAGATCGTGTTGGCCGGGCAGCCGGAGCCCGGGTCGACCGCCGTCGGGCTGCCGATCGTCCACGGGGTCGACGCGACACGCGTGCCGTTCTCGCCCTCGATCTGGATCGTCGCGGTCGCGGCCGACGCGCTCGCCGGCACGACGGCCATCGCCGCCGCAACGGCCGCCGCCGCCAGGGCCCTACGGATCGTATGGTTCTTCATGGTTCTTCCTTCTCGGGTTGAACTACTCGGGCCCTCGGGCCCGGGGAACGTCGGGGGGCGCGCCACCAACCCCTCCCCCTGGGGGGGGGGGGGTTTTACTTGGGGGGGTCCCGGGGGGGGCGGGGGGGGCCCCGACGTTCCCCGGGCCCGAGGGCCCGAGTAGTTCAACCCGAGAAGGAAGAACCATGAAGAACCATACGAT
>JBQGEK010000354.1:0-15829 GCA_052039575.1 Patulibacter sp.
CGGTCAGGTCCGCGGCTGGATCGGCGGGCAGCTCGAGTTCTTCGGCGCCCACCGCACCGAGTTCCTCGCGATGAGCGAGATCATGGCCAACCACCGCGAAGCGGACGGTGCCCGGGCCTACGGCAGTGAGCTCGACGAGGAGCGCGTGGCGCTGACCGAGATCCTCGAGCGGGGGCAGCGCGACGGCGAGCTGCGCGCGTTCGACGCGTCCCGGGTCGCCAACGTGATCCTGCGGGCCAACAACGGCGTGCTCGAGTCGTGGGCCTACGACCCGACGCTCGACCTGGCCACCGAATCGGCCGTACTCCTCGACTTCATCGACCACGCGATCCTGAAGGACGTGCCGTGAGCACCATGGAAGAGCCCCGGCCCACGACGATCAGCCTGCGGCCGCCTCAGCACCGGATCGAGCGCCGCGCGATCGGCTGGTGGATGCTCCAGTCGCTGGCCTTCGCCGGGCCGATCCTGGCGGTCGCGATCGGCGCCTACGTGCTTTGGGAGGCCGCGCAGTCGTGGCTGATCGTGGCGGTCGTCGGCGCTGCGATCTTCCTTCTGGTCGGCCTGTTCGTCGAACCGTTCTGGCGCTACCGGGTGCACCGCTGGGAGACGACCGACGAAGCGGTCTACGCGCTGACTGGCTGGATCGTCCGCGAGTGGCGGGTCGCGCCGCTGTCCCGGGTCCAGACCGTCGACGCGGTCCAGGGGCCGGTCGAGCAGCTGCTGAAGCTCTCGACGTTGCGGGTCACGACCGCGTCGTCCGGTGGCGCGATCGAGATCGGCGGTCTCGACAAGCAGACGGCCGACCGGGTCGCCGAGGAGCTGACGCGGATCGCCCAGATCACCCCCGGCGACGCGACATGAGCGATCCCGTCGATTCCCACCATGCCGCGGTGGACGATGCGCCGCGGCCGTACCTGCCGCCCAAGGCCCCGCCGCTGCCCGACGACGTCGAGCGCGACGCGTGGCGCCGGCTGAGCGTGCGGATGATCTGGGTCGACCTGGCCCAGCTGCTGCTGGCGGCGTCGCCCGCGCTGGTCGCGCTCGTGATCGTCGGCGTCGACCCGCAGGGCGGCGGGTTGTGGCCGCTGATCGGCCTCGCGGCCTGGGGTGCGATCGGGGCGTTCTTCGACGCGCTTCGCTGGGTCTTCACCCGCTTCCGCGTGACCGACACCCACGTCGAGCTGAAGACCGGGGTGCTGTTCCGCGTCCACCGCTCGATCCAGCACGACCGGATCCGCAGCGTCGACGCGGAGGCCAAGCTGCGCCACCGGGTCGCCGGGCTGCGCGTGCTGATCGTCGGCGCGGGGCAGCAGAAGGCGGCGGGCGAGTCCGCGCTGCGACTCGACGCCGTCACCGTGGCCGACGCCCGCGCGCTGCAGCGCGCGCTGCTCGACCCGAAGGACCTGGCCGACGCGACCGATCCGGCGTCGCCCGGGGAGCAGGCCCCGCCGCCGGGTGCGGTGGCGGCCGAGGAGGGTGCGGACGGTCGACCGGGCGCCGACGCAGCGGCCCCGGACGAGCGGGCCTCCCCGTCCGTGGGCCCGGATGCTCCGGCGCCGGGAGGCGAGCCGCTCGTGGTCTTCCAGCGGTTCGAGCCGCGGTGGGTCGTCTACAACGTGCTCAGCCTCTGGACCTACGTGATCGTGCTCGGCCTCGGCTGGGGCGGCGTCTGGTTGGTCGGCAGCTTCGGGATCGACGTGGTCGGCGTCGTCGAGGGCCTGCTCGACTGGGACGCGATCGGCTGGCTCGGCACCGCGGCGATCGCGTTCGCGGCGGCGACCTTCTTCGGGGTGCTCGCGCTCGCCGTGATCTACGTGAGCGAGTACTGGGCGTTCGAGCTGGCCCGGGTCCGCGGCCCGGAGGGGACGTTGCTGCGGACCCGCCGGGGCCTGTTCACCACCCGCGAGGTCAACCGCGCCGAGCAGCGGGTCCGCGGCATGCAGCTCTCCGAGCCGCTGCTCTGGCGGTGGATGCGACTGGCCGACACCACCGTCGTCACGACCGGCCTGAACCTGTGGGCGGTCTCGCAGCCGGCGGCGATCCTGCCGCGTGCGCCCGTGACGGCGGCGAAGCGGATCGTTGGCGAGGTGCTCGATGCCGAAGGCCCCGACAACCCGTTCCACGCGCCGCTGGCGCGCCGCCCGTCGGCGGCCCTGCGCCGCCGGCTCAGCTGGGCGACGGGGATCACGGTCGGCCTGGCGCTAGTGCTGACGTGGCTGGCGATCACCGACGTGGTGCCCGCCGTCGCGATCTGGGGGGCGGCGGCGTTCTGGCCGATCGCGCTGGTCGGGGCCGGGATCGCGTACCGCGCGCTCGGCCACGCGGTCGTCGGTCCGTACCTGGTCACCCGCTCGGGGCTGATGAGCCGGGCGACGACCGCGCTGCAGCGCGACGCGGTCAGCACGGTCGTCGTCCGCGAGTCGCTGCTCCAGCGGCGGCTCGGCCTGCGCTCGCTGCTGACGATGACGGCCGCCGGTTACGGCACGTACGCCACGCCCGACCTCGACGCGACCGAATGCCTGGAGCTCGGGTCGCGGGTCGCACCGGACCTGCTGGCGCCGTTCCTGGTCGTCGAGGGCGAGGGACTGACGACGGCGGTCGCGGGCGACGATCGGCGTGAGGGGCCGGCGGTCGGGGCCGCCTGAGCGGCCGCGCGAGCGGGAGGTTTCCCGGGTGTGAACCGTGAACGTGCGCAGGATCACAATTCGGACCCGTACGCGTCCCTATTCTCACTGGTGCATCTCTTCTCTCTCTCCCTGATGCTCGACGCGCCCCGGCCACCGGCCGGGGCGCTCGTCGTTTCGGGGTCCGTTCCCCGCACGGACCCCGCGCTCCCGGGGCGGACCGTCGAGCGAGAGGGGACCGAAGTCCCTGGTGTGCGCGTGTTTCGTGCTCTAGCCTTGGCGCGCTATGAGGATTCGTTCGCTGTTCCCTACGCGCCCAGCGGCGCTCGCCGCGGCCGTGGTCGCCGGCCTGCTGGCCGCACTCGCATTGGTCTCGCCGACACCAGCCGCTGCCGCGATCAAGCAGCCCAGCCGGCTCTACGCGTGCGTGACGCAGGCGCACCAGACCCTCAACCTGGTCACCCAGCGGGCCCGCTGCCCGCGCGGTCAGCGCAAGATCTCGTGGCGTACCAACGGCGATCGCGGGAGCCGTGGTGCTCGCGGTGCTCGCGGCCTTCAGGGCGTCGCCGGCGCGATCGGTGCCGCGGGTGCGACCGGGAGCACCGGCGCAATCGGGGCTACGGGCGCGACCGGCGCGACGGGGGCCACCGGGGCACCGGGTCCGCAGGGTGAGCGGGGGCCGGCGGGATCCCCGGACACGCCGGACGACGTGCTGGCCAAGCTGCTGCAGGTCGACGGTCCCGGGTCGGGGCTCGACAGCGAGTACTTCGCCGGTCTGGCGGTCGACGCGTTCCAGAAGCGGGTCACGGGGACCTGCGCGACGGACAGCGCGATCAGCGAAGTCAACGCGGACGGCACGGTCGAGTGCCAATCGACCGCCGTCGAGGCGCCCCTGGCGCTGATCGGTGACCAGAACGACCATGCGCTGTCGATCACGATGCCCAACACCTCGGGCCGCCGTGGCGTCGACGTCCAGCACAACGGGGTCGGTCCCGGGGTCTTCGCCAACACCGTGGGCGGGAACTCGATCTGGGGCGTGACCGGGTCGATCTCCGCGGCCGCGGTGATCGGCGATACGAGCAGCGGCGAGGGCGTCGTCGCCCGCGCGAACGGCGCAGTCTGCGAGCAGAACCCCGGCCGGTGCAACGGCATCGGCGCGGTCGTCGGTCGCCACGACGGCACCGGCGGCATCGGCGTGCGCGGCTTCGTGACCGACCCTCAGGGCGCGACCGGCGTGCTCGGGCAGGTCGGCATCAGCGGCGGCACGGGCACCGCGATCCGTGGGGAGAACGTCAACGCGAGCAACGGCGGCAACGCAGTCGAGGGCGTGACGAACGGGTCGGGTGCTGCGATCTTCGGTCAGGGTTCGACCGCGGGCCGGTTCAACGGCAACGTCCAGATCAACGGCGACCTGACGGTCACCGGGACGACCACCGGCTTCACGATGGACGATCCGCGAGCGCCCGCGACGCAGTCGCTGCGCCACGCCCCGGTCCAGACCGACGAGCTGACCGTCAACTACACCGGCAACGTCACGACCGACGCCGACGGACGCGCAACCGTGCAGCTGCCCGGCTACGCCACCACGCTCGGCACGGACTGGCGGTACCAGCTGACCCCGATCGGCCAGTTCGGTCAGGTGATCGTCGATCGGGAGGTCGACGCCGACGGGACCTTCGTCGTCCGCAGCGAGAAGGGCCGGACCAAGGTCTCGTGGTCGGTCACCGGCGTCCGCCACGATCCGCAGGCGACGAGCAACGAGCTGCAGGTCGAGCAGCCGAAGACCGGCAGCGAGCGCGGTCGCTACGCCGAGCCGTCGCTCTACGGCGCGCCGGCCTCGCGCTCACTGACCCCGCGCGCGCTGGCGACGACCGAGCAGCCGGGCGTGGCGTCGCGCCCGAAGCTGGCTTCGGAGCGGTAGCCGGGTAGGGCGCTGCACGGTCCGCCTTCGCCGGAGGCCGTGCAGCGTGCGGCTCGGCTCGCGAGTCCTGTGCTGCGCGGGCCGACTCCCGTTGTGGCCGTGCAGCGTGCGGCTCGGTATACGGGTCCCGAGCTGCGCGGTTCGGCGTCGACCTGGGCCGTGCAGTCTGGAGCCCGGCATGCGGGTCCCGAACTGCACGGTCCACCGCCGTTCGGGACCGTGCAGCGTAGGGCCCGCCGGGGGGAAATCCCGGGGGTGCTTCGGGGTGATCCCCCATGGTCCGGCGTGCCGTCGTGCCCGAGTCTGGTGCCCATGGGCTCGTCTCAGAACGGTCAGCCGTCCGCCGCGGACGCCGACCCGTCACCGGCTTCGCTGCCGCTCTTCCCCGGATACCTCCGCCGACCGATCTCGCCTGCCGAGCGACGCCGAGCGATCCTCGTCCTGCTGGGGGACGGGCTGCTCGGCGCCGGGTCGGCTCGCGCTCAGCCCTCGGACGAGTCGGCGTCGATCGTGTCGGGCTGAGCGTTCAGCCCGGCCACCGCGGCGACGATCTCGTCCGGACCGCCGACGACCTCGAACGTGCGGCCGACGGTCGACGGGTCGTCGAGCACGGCCAGCAGCGTCGCGGCGACGTCCTCCCGGGAGATTGCCCCGCGCTCGACGTGGCGCGCGGCGTGAATCCGCCCGTGGCCCGGCTCGTCGGTCAGCATCCCCGGACGGACGATCGTGTAGTGCAGGCCGCTGGCGCGCACGTCGGCGTCGGCCTGCGCCTTGGCCCGCAGGTACACGCTGAAGATGTCGTCGTCGTCCGGCGGATCGTCGGTCCCGATCGACGAGACGATCACCAGGCGGTCGATGCCGGCGTGTCGGCAGGCGTCGATCGTCTTGACCACGCCGCCGTGGTCGACCGCCCACTTGCGCTCCGCGGGCTGGCCCGGCCCCGAGCCCGCGGCGAAGACGACCGCGGTCGCGTCGCGCAGCGCTCCGGCGAGCGACGCACCGGTGGTGTCGGGGTCCTCGATGTCCGCGACGATCGGTTCGATCCCGTCGGCGCGGAGCTCGTCGGCGTGGTCCGGGTTGCGGATCACCCCGCGCGCCGCATCGCCCCGCTCGACCAGCTGCTTCCCGAGCTTGCGCGCGATCTGCCCGTGTCCACCGACGATGACGATCTCCATGGTTCGACGCTAACGAACGGCTGGGCGGGCCCTGCTGCGCTGGTCTCCGGCTCGCCGCGCCCGTTCGAGTCGAGCTACGCCGCGTAGAGCGCGGCGACTTCGCCGATCGCGGCCCGGGCGTCGTCGGTTGATTCGTCGGACTGGGACAGCGCCAGCGCGTCGAGCATCACGTGCCAGCCGGTCGCGAAGTCGCGCGCGGGCTCGGGCAGGACCTCGCCGTGGGTCAGGGTCAGCCGCGATCCGTCGCCGTCGGGCTGGAGCTCCCAGGTGACGCGCGACTCGGGCACGCCGTCCCACCGCCAGGAGTGGACGAGGCGGCCGTCGGGGTCGGGCAGCGACGCGACGCTGACCGTGCCGGTGGCGGCACCCTGCTCGCCGAAGTCGAAGAACACGGCGCCGCCGACGCGGCCCTCGATCCGGCAGCCGGGCAGCCAGCGCTGCAGCAACTCGTCGTCGGTCAGCCAGGCCCACAGCCGCTCGGTGGTCACGGGGAAGCGCCGTACGAACTGGATCCGGAACGTGCCGTCGTCCCCGATCCCGAGGGTTCCGCGGTTCTGCTCAACGCTGCTCATCTGGGGTCCCTTCGTCTGCGGCGATCGCCTGCTCGAGGGCGTCGAGCGCCGACGCCCACCGTCGTTGCTGGTCCTGGAGCCAGAGCTCGACCTCGCCGAGCGCGTCGGGGTGCAGCGCGTAGCGCCGCTCGCGGCCGACCTTGCGCACGACCAGTGCGCCCGCGGACACGAGCACGCCGAGGTGCTGCGAGACCCCGGGACGCGAGATCGCGAACTGCGCCGCGATCTCGCCCGCCGACCGCTCACCCGTGGTCAGCAGCTCGACGATCCGACGGCGGTTGGTGTCGCCGATGGCCTCCAGGACGTCCATCCCCGAATATGTAAGCAAAGACTTACGTATTCCGCGGGCGATCGATCCGGAAGACGTGGTGCTGGCCGTCGTCGATCGGGTTGTCCGGCGGCAGGTAGCCGGTGACCAGGTGGGCGTAGCCGGCCGAGCGCAGCGCCGACCATGACGGTGCGTTGCCGGTCGCCACGGGCACGACGATCGCCGCGCACGACGGGTGGTCGGTCCAGCAGCGCGCGGTGAACGCGCGGATCATCGCGCTGCCCAGTCCGCGGCCGACGGCGGTCGGCTCACCCAGGAAGTAGTCGAGCGTCCACGCCTCCGCCGGGACGTCGGCCAGCGCGATCAGCTCGTCGTGACCCTCGGGGTAGTCGTGGATCCGGCAGCGCTGGACGAACCCGATCGGCGTGCCGTCGTGCTCGACGACGAAGTCCTCCGACGGGTCGGTCCCGTCGATGCTCCCTGCGAAGTCGCGCTCGATCGCGGCGTCGTCGGTCTCGTGCGCCCAGTAGCGCGCGACGTACGGCTGCCGCAACCAGCGTTGGATCAGTGGCAGGTCGGCGCGGGTCGTGCGTCGGAAGCGCAGGTCGTCCGGGGAAGGGCTGTTCCGGCTCATGTCGGTTCCGCGTCAGCCGGGGTGTGCTGGTGCAGCAGCAGACGCCACCCGGCGTCTTCGGCAACGTAGGTGCTGGCGAGGGTCGCGCGGTAGTCGGTGGTTCCGCGTCGTCCGCTGAACGAGTAGACGATCGTCGTGGTCGCGGCCGTCTCGAGGGTGCGCACGTCTTCGATTTCGAAGGCGTCCCAGCCTGGGGAATCGTCCATTGCCGCCACGCACGCCGCCTTGTCGAGGATCGCTCCCGGGACGATCACCACGGCGTCCTCGTGGAGGATCTCGTCGTAGTCGGCGCCCCGTCCCGCCGCCAGGCGACGGTCGATCGCGATCAGGGTCTCGGTCGTCGACATGCCGTGCTTCTACCCGCTGCGCGCCGCACGCAGCTCGGTTCGCAGCTCTGCCGGCAGCTTCTCGGTCGCGTAGCGCAGGGTCACGCGCGGCATCGTCGCGGCGCGCTCGCGGAGGAACGCGACCAGACGGTCCTCGTCGACCTTGCCGATCTCGCGCAGCGCGATCCCGACCGACGTGTTGACGAGCTCCTTGGGGTCGTCGAGCAACTGCTCCGCCAGCGCGAACGCATCGTCGACGTCGCCCTGGCGGATCAGCCAGAACGCGGCGGTGATCGCGGTCCGCCGCTCCCATGCGTCGGTCGATGCGGCCAGCGCGAACAGCGGGTCGCGCGGCTTGTCGAGCAGGTACCAGCCGACCACCCGCGGGGCGGCTCTGTCGACGAAGTCCCAGCTGTCGATCCGGTCGTGGCGGCGCAGGTACAGCTCGTAGATCTCGCGCCGCTCGTCGCCGGTGATCGCCTTGCGGCGGGTCTTGAAGTCGAGGATGCTGAACGCGCCCATCCGCGCCTCGTAGAGCGGGCTGTCGAGCAGCCGCTCGACCTCGTCCAGCGGCATCGCGGTGAACGCCTTGGCGGTGTCGAAGGTGTGCTTCATCCGCACCCCGAGCACCTGCGACCCGTCCGCCGTCGAGTAGTACCGCTCGATCTTGCGCCGCTCGTCGTCGGAACGGAGCGGCTCGAGGACGGCCAGGAACGCGGTGGCGGTCAGGTCGTTGGGCACGTCGATCGTCCTACTCGCCGCCGACGGCCTTGCGCCGCATCGACCACATCTGGGCGGAGCGCTCCATCTCCAGCGCGGCGGCCCACGGCATCGCGGGCGGGCCGAGCTCGGTGCGCAGGGACTTGGCGGTGCGGCGGGCCAAGGCGGGATCGGCCGCGGGGATCGCGGCCAGGGCGATCGCCTTGGCGTCGACCTCGTCGGCGTCGACCGCGGCGTAGGCCAGGCCGGCCTCGACGGCCTGCTCGCCGTTCAGTCGCTCGCCGAACAGCATCAGTGCCGCGGCGGTCTCGCGCGACCCGGTGCGGCCGAGCAGCGCGGCGTGGCCGCCGCCGGCGTGCAGGCCGATCGGCAGGAACCCGGACAGCAGCTTCGCGTCGCGCGCGACCACGCGCAGGTCGGTCGCGAACATCAGGTTCAGACCCGCGCCGACGGCCCCGCCGCGGACCGCGGCGATCGTCGGGGCCTCGAGCCGACCGACCCGGTGGAACGCCTCGTAGATCGTGCCCAGCGACTCGAACTGGTCCGGGTGCGCGGGGTCCTCGCCGGCGGCGGCCAGCGTCGACCGCTCGCCGCCCGCGCAGAAGTAGTCGCCCTCGCCACGGACCACGACCGCGCCGACGGTCGGGTCGGCGTCGATCTCGTCGCAGAAGGCGATGATCGCCTCGCTCATCGCGACGGTCAGCGCGTTGCGGCGGGACGGAGCGTCGAGTGTGAGCACGGCGATCGCACCGTCGCGATCGAGGCGGACTTCCGGGGCGGTGGTGTCGGGCATCTGTGTGTGGACTTCCTACGGGGAACGGAGGGGCACCGCGCAGCATGACGGAGCGACGGCGCCGTGGTTCCGCACACGATCAGCGTGTCATCCGTTACGGTCTCCCTGTGTTGCATTACTGCTTCCTGTAATCGCTGAGCAGCTTCCGCGTCCGTCGAACCGACGCGGTTCCCGCTCTCGACCCGACCGTGGGTCGTCGCCCTGCGCGCTCTCGCTCTCGTCACCGAGCAGCGATCGAGCGCCGGAACACGTTCAGGAAGGACCAGATGAACACCCCTGCTTCGCTGCCGGCGCGATCGCGCGCGCAGCTCGTCGTCGCGGACGTCTCGCTGACCCGCGGCGCAACCCCCGTCCTCGACCACGTCGACCTGACCGTCGCGCCCGGATCGCGGATCGCGATCGTCGGCGAGAACGGCCGCGGCAAGTCCAGTCTGCTGCACGTACTGTGCGGCGATCTCGTCCCCGACGCCGGAACGGTGCGGCGGATCGGCACGCTCGGCCTGGCCGAGCAGGAGATGCCCGCCGACGACGGCCGGACCGTGGGTCAGGCGGTCGCCGAGGCGATCGCCGACGCGCTCGACGCCCTGACGGCGTTGGACGACGCCGGCGCGGCGCTCGCCGACGAACGTCCCGACGCGGCCGAGCGCTACGCCGAGGCACTGGCCCGGGCCGAGGCGCTCGACGCCTGGGACGCCGAGCGCCGCGTGACGATCGCGCTCGAGGCGCTCGACGCCGAGACCGACCGCGAGCGTCCGCTGGCGTCGCTGTCGGTCGGACAGCGGTATCGCGTGCGATTGGCCTGCCTGCTCGGCGCGGACCACGACTTCCTGCTGCTCGACGAACCCACGAACCACCTCGACCGCGCCGGCCTGGAGTTCCTGACCGAGCAGCTGCGTACGCGGGCCGGCGGCACCGTGGTGGTCAGCCACGACCGGGCGCTGCTCGACGACGTCGCGGAGACGATCGTCGACCTCGACCCGACGTCGGACGGTCGGGCCCGGGTCTACGGGGGCGGCTACGCCGGCTACCGCGAGGGCCGCCAGTCGGAGCGCGAGCGCTGGGAGCTCGAGCACGCCCGGCAGCAGGCGGAGCGCGCGCGACTCGAGGACAGCCTGCGGACCGCGCAGGACCGACTGACTTCGGGCTGGAGGCCCCCGAAGGGCACCGGCAAGCACGCCCGCGCGACCCGCGCGGGTGGGCTGGTCCAGAGCGTCCACCGCCGCCAGGACGCGCTCGACGCGCACGCGGTAACGGTGCCCGAGCCGCCACAGGTGCTCGGGTTTCCCGCGTTGCCGGCGCGGTCCGGGTCGACGCTGCTGGCGGCCGAGGACGTGACGGTCGCGGGTCGCCTGGCGACGCCGACGTCGGTCACGCTGCGCGGTGGTGCGCGGCTGGTCGTGACCGGTCCCAACGGGGCCGGCAAGTCGACGCTGCTCGAGGTGCTGGCCGGCGCGCTGGCGCCGACCGGCGGCGTGCGGCGGACGACGTCGGCGCGCGTCGGCTACCTGCGCCAGGAGTCGGCGCTGCCGGTCGAGCAGCGAGCGGCGGACCTGTTCGCCGCGCACGTCGAGCGGCTGGTCGTCGCCGGCGTCGTGGCCGAGCGCCACGCGGTCGGGCTGTCGTCGCTCGGGCTGCTGCGCCCGCGCGAGGCGGGCAAGCGGGTCGCCGAGCTCTCGATGGGGCAGCAGCGCCGACTCGACCTGGCGCTGGTGCTGGCCGGCCGTCCCCAGGTCCTGCTGCTGGACGAGCCGACCAACCACCTGTCGATCGCGCTGGTCGACGAGCTGACCGAGGCGCTGGGCGCGACGACCGCCGCGGTGGTCCTGTCGACCCACGACCGCCAGCTGCTGCGCGACGTTGCGGAGTGGCCGCAGCTCGACCTGGGTGCAACCAGCGAACGGGACGAGGTGGTCGCCTGAGCTGCCGGGCGGCGGTCCTCGCGGGACCGCCGCGCAGTGGATCGCCGACGCCGCTTCGTAGGATCGGACGCATGGCCGACGAGCAGATCGCCGACGACCAGCGGACGAACTGGGAGCTGATGCTGGCCGGCGAGCAGTACTGCGCCGACGACCCGGCGTTCGCCGAGCCGATCGCCCGAGCGTCGCAGCTGGCGGACCGGTACCACCGCGAGAAGATGGCGGGCGATGACGCCGCGCAGAGCACGCTCGGCGAGTTGCTGGGCTCGGTCGGCGACGACGTCGTGATCCGGTCGCCGCTGTTCGTGGACCTCGGCCGGCGGATCTCGGTCGGGGACAGGACCTTCGTCAACGTCAACCTGACCGCGCTCGACATCGCCCCGATCACGATCGGGGCGGACTGCCAGATCGGGCCGAACGTCCAGCTGCTGACCCCGACCCACCCGATCGATCCGCAGGCGCGGCGCGACAAGCTCGAAGCGGCCGAGCCGATCACGATCGGCGACAACGTCTGGCTCGGCGGCGGTGTGATCGTCTGCCCCGGCATCACGATCGGCGACAACAGCGTGGTCGGGGCGGGCTCGGTGGTCACCCGCGACATCCCGGCCGACGTGGTGGCGGTCGGCAACCCGGCGCGGGTGATCCGAGGCGTGCACGAGCGGTAGGCGTCTGGCAGCTGCTCGCGCGCCGCTACCCTCGTGGCATGGCGGCAACCACGCACGGGCCGGTGCGGCGGTGAGCGGCGATCGCCGTCCCGCTGGCCGCCTGCTCGTCCTGTTCGACGCGGACTGCGGGTTCTGCCTGTACGGGCGGGACCTGCTGCTGCGCTGGGACCGCCGGCACCGCCTGGCGGCGGACCTGATCCAGCGGCACCGCGACACCACCCTGGCGGACCTGTCGCCCGAGCAGCAGCTCGCCAGCTGGCATGCGATCCACCCCGACGGGCGGCGCGAGTCCGGCGGCGCCGCTCTGGCCGCGGTGCTCGAGCAGCTCCCGCTCGCTGGCGGTGCCGCTCGCGTGGTCCGCGCGCTTCCCGGTCCGACCGACCGCGCGTACCGCTGGGTCGCACGCCACCGCACCGGGATCTCGCGCCTGCTCCGTACGCAGGGGCATCCCGAGCGGGGAAGGTGGTGACCGACCCGTCGTGGGACGTCCGATCGACGTTGCACGTCACGGTGACGTGGGGCATCATGACCGTGAGGGCGTAAGACGGCCTCGGCGTGCTGCGACAGAAGACCGTGGCTCGGGTTCCGGGGGTGGGGTGCGCCTCGACTCCGGTGGGATAGCAGTCCAACCTGGGAGCATCAGATGGAAGTCACGGTCCTTGTCGGCAACCCCAAACCGCGATCGCGGACGCGCGAGGTCGCCGAGGCGGTCGCCGACCGGATCGTCGAGCGGACGGGCGCGCGGAGGGCCGAGACGATCGACCTCTGCGACCACAGCGACGCGATCTTCCGCTGGCCCGACGAGCAGATGGCCGAGCTCAACGAGCGCGTCGCGGCGAGCGACGTCGTGGTCGTCGCGTCCCCGACCTACAAGGCCGCGTACACCGGGTTGCTCAAGGCGTTCCTCGACCGCTACCCGAACAACGGCCTCGCCGGCGTGTCCGCGATCCCGGTGATGACCGGGGCGGCCCCGGAGCACGCGATGTCGGTCGACACCAGCCTGCGCCCGCTGCTCGTCGAGCTCGGCGCGTCGGTCCCGACCGGCGGCCTGTTCTTCGTGATGGACCAGATGGACCGGCTGCAGGAGACGGTGGACCAGTGGGCGGATCGCAACCTCGCGGCGCTCGGCACGATTCGGCAGGAGGTCGCGCGATGACCAACGAGATCACGATCGAGGGTGCGCGGCTGCGCGAGGTCCTCGGGCACCTGCCGACCGGTGTCACGATCATCACGGCCGACACTCCGGACGGCCCGACCGGGATGGCCGCGAACTCGTTCACGTCGGTGTCGCTCGACCCGCCGCTGGTGCTGTTCTGCCCGGCCAAGTCGTCGTCGACCTGGCCGGCGATCCGCGAAGCCGGCGCGTTCTGCGTCAACGTGATGGCCGGGCACCACGAGGAGCTGATCCGCCAGTTCGCGCTCAAGGGCGCCGACCGCTTCGCCGGTGTCGCCTACGAGTCCCACGACGAGGGCCCGGTGCTGTCCGAGGCCGTCGCCTGGCTGACCTGTCGGATCGAGGCCGAGCATGAGGCCGGCGACCACACGATCGTCGTCGCCCGGGTGATCCGGCTCGACGCGGTGGCCGACATCGAGCCGCTGGTCTTCCTGCGCGGACGCTACGGGCTGTTCCGCGAGTCGACCGTGGACGAGCTGGAGAGCTAGCGGCTCAGGCCCAGCCGACGGCAGGCGCGGAGGAGATCGTCGACATACCCGTGCGCATCGGCTGCGGCGGCGTCGACGTCCTCGCTGCGCAGGGTGTCAAATGCGGCGGCTCGCTGCGGTCCGACGTGGTCCGGGTCGCGGAAGTCGTTGGCCAGGTGGCCCAGTGCCTTGCGCACGATGTCGCCGTGGCGGCTGGCATGGTCGGCGAGCCGTCGGGCGATGTCGGCGACGCCCGGTGGCCATCAGGCAGGTAGACCGGACCTGCAGCAGGTCCTCGGGCGCGTACCCGCTGCTGTCGCGTGGTTTCCCGGTGGTCACGCTGGCCACAGCTTCCGCTTGCCGCGCAGGTGCTCGGCGGCTTCGCGAGCCCGTTCGGGCAACGCCAGCAAGTCGAGGTACACCTGGGGAGGGGAGACCGTGGGCAGGTCACCGATCCGGCGCTTTCGCGCGAATACGCCCGCGTCGTCGGGGCCGACCAGCTGGATGTTCGCGCCGCGCTCGTTGACGCGCAGATCCAGTCGCTCCGCTGCGTCGCGTGGATCCCCGGATACGTAGATCGTGGTCAGTCGGAACGTCGCGTACTGGTCGAGGAGCCACGCCGCAGGTAGGCCGGTGAGCGCGTGGTTGATCTGCAACGCGTTGAGCCGTTGGCTGAGCTCTCGCGTGAGTTCGATGCCGCTGCCCGAAGCGTGGCCGAGGACGACATCGTGGCGGTCGAACCGGTAGGCGTCGGACCACGCGTCGAGCAGGAGCTCGGCGTCCAGTGGGCGAAAGTCGCGACCGGACCGCTCGAGCAGACGATCTTCTCCGAGGCGCCGCACGATCTTGGAGATCCGGCCGTCGTCGAGGCCGGTTGCGGCTACGAGGTCCTTTTGGCGCCACCAGACCGCGGGGTCGGCGAGGAGCTCTCTCGTGACGCGAGCACTGACTGGAGCGAACGCGGATGCCGGGCGGCCGCGTTCGGCGAACAGGTTCGGCCGGCCCTCGCGGGAGATGTAGAGCTGGTCGGCACGGACGTGGGCATTGCCTGAGAGATCGATCCAGTTGAGCCCGCGCTCAGAGGCGGCCTGCGCACCAGCCGGGGTCATGAACGGGACGACGAGCGTGGGGATCGCGTCCGGAGAGCCGAGATTGGCAAGAGCGCTGGCGAGCCAGTCGCTAGCCCGGGCGACGACGCCGGGTGCGCTCGAGGACTTCAGGCATATGGCCCACTCGCGCTGCTGATGGTCAGCCAGAACTGCATCCCACCCGCGGTCAACGGCCGAATCCGCGCGCTCGGCGCGCGGCTCGGGCGCATCGAGCAGCTCGGCAAGGATGCTCGGCAGTCGACGCAGCGCTTCGCGTTCGAATCCAGCGGCATCCTGCCTATAAAACGAATCCTTCATGAGCTTGAAGGTCATTGATTATAGGAAGGATCGGTGAGGTGTTCAAACGCGGGCTCCTCAGCTGCCCTCGCAACCGCCGCGAGAGGATGATGGTGCAGGGTGACCGGGCTTGCGCCGCGCTGCTCCGCTGCCGATGATGGGGCTCCATGACGCAGGTCAGCACCCCACCCGGGACCCGGCGACTACGGATCTGGCAGCAGGTCGCGGGGCCGCTCGATCGCTCGAGCGAGTACCCGCGGATGCAGGAGACGCTGCTGGTGACCGCGGTCGCCACGATTCTGTTCATCCGCACCCAGCTGTGGCTGACGAACTACCCGCAGCTCGGCGGCAGCGGCCTGCACATCGCCCACCTGCTGTGGGGCGGTCTGTTCATGCTGGTCGCGATCGGGCTGCTGCTGACGTTCCTCGGCCGCCCGGTTCGCCACCGCGCGGCGATCGTCGGCGGCGTCGGGTTCGGCTTCTTCATCGACGAGCTCGGCAAGTTCATCACGTCGGACAACGACTACTTCTACCGTCCGGCCGCGGCGCTGATCTACCTGATCTTCCTCGGCCTGTTCGCGCTCTCGCACTGGGCAGCGAAGCGCGACGGGATGACCCCGCGCGAGGCGCTGGTCAACGCGATCAACCTGCTCGGCGAGGCCGCGCGCCGCCGGCTCGACGAGCGCCAGCACGCGGAGGCGCTCGCGCTGCTCGACCAGGCCGACCAGAGCGACCCGCTGGTGCCAAAGCTGCGCGCGCTGCTGCACGAGATCCACGTCGTGCCGACGGCCCCGCCGGGGCGGGTCGAGCGTTGGTCGCTGGCGGTGCGCGCTTGGTTCGGACGGCTGACGGCTCGGCCACACTTCGTGACCGCGCTGGCCGTGCTCTTCGGGATCTGGGCGCTGCTGACGATCATCACCGCGGTCGAGCTGTCGCTCTCGCTGGTGCTCGACCTGGGTGGAGCGCACCCGCGCTTCGTCTCGGACGACCTGGCCGACATGCAGTTCCACAACTACGCGAGCGTGCTGTCGAGCTTCGTGGCGGCGGTCCTCGTGGTCGGCGGCATCCGTCGCCTGCGCCGCGGCGACCAGCTCGGCGGCCTGCGCCGGTTCGAGCAGGCGCTGCTCGTCGCGATCCTGATCACCCAGGTGCTCTCGTTCGTCGAATCCCAGTTCGGCGCCGTCTTCGG
>JBQGEK010000355.1:0-1750 GCA_052039575.1 Patulibacter sp.
TCGTCAGCTGCTTGTTGGCGTAGAACGCGAAGACCGTCGGGTTGCCGCGGCCGCCAACCGGAATCCCATCCGCGTGGACCGCGCCGAGCGCCTGCGCCGCGTCTTCGACGACCGGCAGACCGAGCCGCTCGATGCCGGGCAGGTCGGCCGGGTAGCCGAAGATGTGGACCGGCAGCAGCGCGCGGGTCCGGGACGTGATCGCCGAGGCCATCGCGTCGGCGGTGACGTTGAGCGTCTCGGGGTCGACATCGACGAAGACCGGCGTCGCGCCCTCGAACAGCACCGCGTTGGACGTGGCGATGAAGGAGAACGGCGAGGTCACCACCTCGTCGTCCGGGGTGCAGCCCTCGATGCCGATCGAACGCAGCGCCAGGTGCAGGCCCGCCGTGCCCGACGAGACGGCGGCGGCGTGCGCGACGCCGAGCCGCTCGGCGAAGCGACGCTCGAACTCCGTCACGCGCGGCCCCAGCGAGAGGTGCCGCGAGCGCAGCACCTCGAGCACGGCCTGCTCCTCGGCGTCGCCGATCACCGGTCGTGCGACCGGGATCGGATCCGCGTCCACGTCCGGGCTGGGGGCAGCCGGGTCGCTCACGCGGTCGTCGTCTCCGGTCGGACCCCGCGGCGGCCGACCTGCTCGTTGCGGGCCAGCGAGTCGACCAGCGCATCCCACGATGCGGCGATCACGTTCTCGTTGACCCCGAGCGAGCCCCAGCTGTCGTGGCCGTCGGTGGCGTCGAGCAGGACCCGGGTCGTGGCGCCGGTGCCACGGGTCGAGTCGAGGATCCGGACCTTGAAGTCGGTCAGTTCGATCTCGGCGATGTGCGGATGGACCTGGCTGATCGCGGAACGCAGCGCCTGGTCCAGCGCGTGGACCGGACCGTTGCCCTCGGCGGTGCGGACGAACCGCTCGTCGCCGATCCAGATCTTGATCGTCGCCTCGGTCTCGACGGCGCCGCCGGCCCGCTGCTCGACGATCACGCGCCACGACTCGAGCGTGAACAGCGGCTCGTAGGTCCCCGTCTCGCGACGCAGCAGCAGCTCGAACGAGCCGTCGGCGGCTTCGAACTGGTACCCCTCGTGCTCGAGCTGCTTGACCCGCTCGATCACGCGGGCGGCCTGCGCGTCGTCGACCTCGATCCCCGCCGACTGCGCGGCCTCGAGCACGGTGCCCTTGCCGGCGAGCTCGGACATCAGGATCTCGCGGGCGTTGCCGACGGCCTCCGGAGCGACGTGCTCGAAGGTCGTCGCGTCCGCGCGGATCCCGGCGATGTGCAGGCCCCCCTTGTGCGCGAACGCGTTGCGGCCGACGTACGGCTGGCTGGCCCGCGGCAGCCGGTTGAGCAGCTCGTCGACGAAGTGCGCGGTCTCGGTCAGCTTCGCCAGGTGACCCTCCGGCAGCGCCGGGATTCCCATCTTCAGCTCGAGGTCTGCGGTGATGGTCGTCAGGTTGGCGTTGCCGGTGCGCTCGCCGATCCCGTTGGTCGTCCCCTGGACGTGCGTCGATCCGGCCTGGACGGCCATCAGCGAGTTGGCGACGCCGCAGCCGGCGTCGTCGTGCGCGTGGATCCCGACCCGGGCGTGGGTGCCGAGCTCGGCGACGACGGCCGAGACCGCCTCGTGGATCTGGTGCGGCAGCGACGAGCCGTTGGTGTCGCAGAGCGTGATCGTGTCGGCGCCCGCCTCGACCGCCGCTCGCAGGCAACGGTGGGCGTACTCGCGGTCGGCGCGCCAGGCGTCGAAGAAGTGCTCG
>JBQGEK010000356.1:0-2548 GCA_052039575.1 Patulibacter sp.
GCGGTTGATCAGGTCGGCTGGCTGATGTGCCCACTTGTCCGGGTCCGGCTCCCGGCGCGAGTGCTTGATGTCGACGGCAAGTTGAGCCAGACGCGAGTCCCGCGGGCTGTAGGCGCCGATGACGACCAGGCGCGGGCCATAAACGGCGCGAAGCGTCTCGAGCTCGTCCGGGGTCTTGAGTGAGCGCAGAATGAAGGCGTGGCGCTCGAGTTGCGCGGGCTGGAGCTCGTTACCTGCGATCTGGATCTCTTCCTCGGACAGATCCGCTCGGGTCGCGACGATGTCGCTGATCGCGTGCAAGGCGAGCGCATCACCTTGCTTCCACCGGTTCCGGAGCTCGTCGCCGGCAGACATCGATTCCCATAGGGTCTCGTCCTGAAACTCAGAGAGGTCGGTACGGAGTTCCTCGCGGAGGAAGTCGCTGAGCCGAATCACGGTGCGTTCGTAGCCGAACGTCGCCAGTCGGGTTGAAAGGACGTCGACAACCCGTTGCACATTGGTGCCAACAGCCGTGACGAGCGCGAACACCAACTCACTATGGTCGGGCGAGTCAGGCTCTGGATCGCAGGGTTCCACGAGACGAAGCTATCGGTGAGCGTAAGGAGCGGCGAGTCAGGTTCTGCTCCGTGTCTGTAACCGGACGTATGAGCAGGAAACGGCGCATCGCGCCCCCGGTGAGCGGGCGCTCCTGAGGACCCGCCGATCGGGGGGTTCGTGTGATCTTGGAACTTCCGGTCACAAACCGAGGGGCAAGTGGCAACAAGGAAGTACGGGCTGTCCGTCGTTCTCGGTCACGCAAGGCGGCGGGCAGCCCGATGTCCTTTCTGGACGTGTCACGCGTCCCTGCGACGAAGCGGGACCTACAGGAGCTTCGCGCTTCGCTGCCGTTGCAGGGACTCCGGAGTGCGGTCGCCGGAAATCGGTCTTGCGGGTCCGCCAGGCCACGGTCGGGCTCGCCGGGTTCGTGGACCCTTGGGCTGTCGAGTGGATCGAGCGGCACAGCAAGGTCCGGAAGGTGCTTGCGGCGTGCCCTGCCGACGATGCCGCGATGTTGCGGTTGTGATGCGGCACGGACCTGCGGCCGTCGGTCGGTGGCTCCGATGCAGGGCGAGCTTCGGGGTCGTGGTCGGGCTGGGCTTCGCTCTCGTGCCGCGGCGGGAGGGCGCCGGAGAAATTTCTTACTGCCAGTCGGCAGATACACCGCATACGTTGCGCGGGTCGGCGGGGATTCGGGGGATCCGCGGTTGGGAGCGGGGGGATTCGGCGTGTTGGGTGGCGGGGTTGCCGATCGTATATCTGCAGTTATTTGTGGGACAGACGCTCTATCTCGCCACGACATTCTTGACAGGGTGATCGCGGGCTGCGTAGGCTCGATTGACCGTGCGGATGACGTTGTACGCAGCGTCGCCCTGCGGGGTGATCGGAGCGGGCGGGGACGTGGTTCGAGGGGCCTGAAGTGCCGGCGGGCGGTCGGCGATGCCTCGACTGGCGCGTCCTCGTCCGTGTTGCACGAACGAAGGAGGCAGCATGAGACCGAAGTTCCGGGCGGCCGTCGGGTCGCTGTTGGTTACCGCGGTGGCGGCGGGTGCCATGGTGGCGCCGGCATCGAGTCACGGGGCGCAGCCGGGCGACCTGTGCTGGGTGCATACCTGGGCGCCGGCATCGATCCGGCTCGTGATGGACGATCCGGCCGGCAACACCGGTGGTGCCTACTACATTGCGCCCGGTGGGGCGTTTCGTGTTCTGGCGTATGGAGCGTGGGACACCTACTACGGGCGTGGGAACGGCATGCCAAACGGATATCTCATCCGTGGTGCCATTAACCAGGCGACCTGCACCCAGTAGCGGTTAGGGTGGTCGCTGGCCGGCGCTGCATGGACCGTGTCTTCGGCGGTGGTGGTTGGTGACCGGCCGGCGGCTCGCGTGTGGTGGCGCCGCGGTGAACGTCGGCGGTCCGCGTCGGCCGTGACAGGTCCGAGACAGGCGCGTGACGGTGCGTCAGGTTGAGGGTGTGGCCTTGGCCGCTCGGGCGTCGGGCGCGTCGTTCAGAGGTCTTGAGGTGACAGCTGGCCGGCTGTGTCCGGCGGCTGCGCCTGAGTTCTGACGAGGTCGTGAGTCTGAGGGGAATCCGATCTGATCTGACGCTGGTTGTCCGAGGTTCGATGTTGGATATCGGGCTAAGTTCGCGGCGTGAGTCGGCGCTTCGTGAACGTGACGCAGGGGCGCGGCATCGCGGTGCCGGTGCTGGTGATCGAGGCGTTCTTGATCGCGACGACGGTGGGCGCTGCTGTCGGCGTCGAGCGGCCGTATCCCGGCGTGGCGCTGGGCAGTGGCCTGCTGCTGGTGCTCGAGCGTGCGGCGGCGGTTTGGGCGTTCGTGCTGCTTGCGCTCGTGGTCGTCGCCCAAGCGCTCCGGGGGCGGCTGCCGGACGAGATTGGCGGGCGCGGGGTGCGTTATGTCGCGGAGGAGCAGCTCGCCGACGTCGCGGACATGAATGACGACGTTGTCGCTCGCCTCGACAAGTTGGAAGCGGCCTTCGAAGCTTTCG
>JBQGEK010000357.1:0-1950 GCA_052039575.1 Patulibacter sp.
TACCGATCCGCAGGCGCCGCCGTCGGCGCCGCAAGCCCGCGACCACGCCACTGGCCAACGCGTCGTGACGATCGGCTGGTACGTCCACCACCACGGTCGGGGGCACCTGCACCGCTTCCTGGCGGCGCGGGCGTACGTCGAGGATCGCGTCGTCGGACTGAGCTCGCTGCCGCGTCCGGACGGGGTCCCGCCGGACCAGTGGATCGAGCTCCCGCTCGACCAGGTCGAGGCCGGGCCCGACGATCCGACCGCGGGTGGTGTGCTGCACTGGGCTCCGCTGGGGGTGGCCGGCCTGCGCGAACGCAGCGCCGCGGTCGCCGCCTGGGTCGCGGCGTCGCGACCGTCGGCGCTGGTCGTCGACGTCTCGGTCGAGATCGCCCTGCTCGGTCGGCTGCTGTCGGTTCCGACCGTGCTGGTCGGGCAGCGGGGGGTGCGGACCGATCCGGCCCATGCGCTCGGCTACGCGACGGCCACGCGGGTCGCCCTGCCGTGGACCTCCGACACGCACGAGCCCGGGTGCGGTCCGCCGGACGATCGGATCACGTTCTGCGGCGCGCTCTCGCGGTTCGACGATGCCCCGCAGCCCGACGGCTCCCGGCCGGCGGAGCAGTGCCGCGACGTGCTGCTGCTGGTCGGCGCGGGAGGACACGACCTGGACGCCTCGGCGGTCGTGACGGCCGCCGCTGAGACCGGACCGGACCGCCGCTGGCACGTCGCCGGCGCGCTGCGGGTCGCCGACGGGGACCACGTCCGCGACCACGGTCCGAACGCCGACGTCTGGGCGCTGCTGCACCGCTCGGCCGTCGTCGTCGCGAGCGCGGGGAGCAACGCGATCGCCGAAGTCGCCGCCGCGCGACGACCGCTGGTCCTGGTGCCGCAGGATCGCCCGTTCGACGAGCAGCGCGTGCAGGCCGACGCACTCGCCGCGGCCGGCCTGGCCGACGCCCACGAGCGCTGGCCGTCGGCCGCCGAGTGGCCCGCCGTGCTCGCGGCCGCCGAGCGTCGCGACCCCGCCCGATGGAAGCTCCACCACGACGGCGATGGCGCCCGGCGGTTGGCCGCGGCGGTGCGCGAGGTCGTGACGACAACCGATATGAAGGACCGAATGCCGAACGCCGTGATGACATGCGGGTAGGGCTCGCCACGATCCAGCGGGGGCGGGTCGAGCACCTGGCGCGACAGGCGCGAGGCGTGCTCGACCAGACCGTCGTGCCGGACCGCTACGTCGTGCTCTCGATGGACGCCGATACCGAAGCGGTCGAGCGCTCGCTCACCGACGCGCTCGGAACCGACGCCGAACGGGTCGACGTGGTCGGGTTCCCAGTGAACGACCCGAACTGCCTGCCGCTCGCCGCCGCACGCAACCAGGCGATCCGGCTGCTCGGTGACGTCGACCTGGCGATCCTGCTCGACGTCGACTGCATCCCCAGCCCCGAGCTGGTCGCGACGTATGCGGCGGCACACGCCAGCGACCCGGAGGCGCCACGGCTGCTCGCCGGACCGGTCGGCTACCTGCCCGAGGGGCGGCCGGTGGGTCTGCAGCTCGACACGGACGACCGCGAGCTCGCCGTGGCCCCCGCGTCACGACCCGTTCCGGGGCTCTCCAGCGGCGAGCTCGTCGTCGAGTCCCGGTACGAGCTGTTCTGGTCGCTGTCGTTCGCGATCGGCCCGGACGTCCACGACCTGATCGGCGGCTTCGACGAGTCCTACGTCGGCTACGGCGGCGAGGACACCGACTACGCCTTCCGCGCCCGCGAGGCAGGAGTCGACCTGGTGTGGGTCGGCGGCGCCTGGGCGTACCACCAGCACCATCCGGTGTCGGTTCCGCCGTTCGAGCATCTCGACGACATCGTCCGCAACGCGATGCTCTTCCGCCAGCGCTGGAAGCAGTGGCCGATGGAGGGATGGCTGCATGCGTTCCTCGCCGCGGGGGTGATCGACTGGGCGCCC
>JBQGEK010000358.1:0-9744 GCA_052039575.1 Patulibacter sp.
TGGATCTTCGGCACGATCAGCACGCCGATGATCGTGCTGATCGCGGTGGTCTTCGCGCTCGGCCTGGGCGCAGGGCTGTTGCTGGGCCGTCGGCGCCGCTAGGACTCGTCGACCCGTCCGGAACGCCCCGCGTTCAGGACCCACCAAGCCCCAGGTGCGAGCATGGGAGCGAACTCCCTCCCGACCTGAGGTTCGACTTCCATGTTCAGCGTCCGCGCCTACGGGGCCACGTCGGCCACCGATCCCCTGTCCGCCCTCACGATCGATCGTCGCGACCTGGGCCCGCACGACGTCCACATCGACATCAAGTACTGCGGGATCTGCCACTCGGACATCCACATCGCGCGCAGCGAGTGGGGCGAGGCGGCGTACCCCGTGGTCCCGGGGCACGAGATCGCGGGGATCGTGGCGGCCGTCGGCTCGGACGTGACCAAGCACGCCGTCGGCGATCGGGTCGGCGTCGGCTGCATGGTCGACTCCTGCCGCGAGTGCAAGAACTGCGAGCAGGGCAACGAGCAGTACTGCCTGCCGGGGAACACGCAGACCTACGGCGGGATCGATCGCGACGGCACCCCGACCCAGGGCGGCTACTCGACCGACGTGGTGGTCAACGAGGACTTCGTGCTGCGGATCCCCGAGGGCATCGAGCTCGACGTCGCCGCTCCGCTGCTCTGCGCGGGGATCACCACCTACTCGCCCCTGCGCCACTGGGGCGTCGGCCCGGGCAAGCAGGTCGCGGTGGTCGGGCTCGGCGGCCTCGGGCACATGGCGGTCAAGATCGCCCACGCGATGGGCGCCGAGGTCACCGTGCTCTCGCAGTCGCTGCGCAAGCAGGAGGACGGCAAGCGGCTGGGCGCCGACCACTACTACGCGACCAGCGATCGCCAGACGTTCAAGGACCTGGCCGGCCGTTTCGACCTGATCCTCAACACCGTCAGCGCACAGGTCGAGCTGGATCACTTCCTGCGACTGCTGGCGACCGATGGCACGATGGTCAACCTCGGCGCTCCGGCCGAGCCGTTGTCATTGCGCGCCTTCTCGCTGATCCTCCAGCGCAAGTCGTTCGCCGGCTCGGTGATCGGCGGGATCCGCGAGACCCAGGAGATGCTCGACTTCTGCGCCGAGCACGGGATCGGCGCCGACATCGAGGTGATCGACGCGGCCCGGATCAACGAGGCGTGGGAGCGCGTGCTGGCGTCCGACGTCCGCTACCGCTTCGTGATCGACACCTCCACGCTGGCGGCGGCCTCCTAGGCGGTCTGGGCGGCGTCGGCCCAGGTGAGCTGACGCCGTCATCCGAGCACCCGGGCGATGGCCGGCGACCCGGCCACGTTGCCCTCGAATACGCCGTCTCATCGCGCTATGGTCGGGAGCAGAGCATTTTCCGGTGTCGAAACGGAAGGGGTGCTCCCATGATCTCTCGGATCTCCATCCACAACCGGTTCGCGACCAGCATGCTGGTCGCGACGCTTGGTGTGTTCCTCGCGATCGTCAGTCGCATCTGGGCTCCCGGGACCGTCGAGTGGATCGGCGTGGGCGTCGGTGCCGGCGCCATCCTGATCGGCTTGGCGGCCGCGGCCGCGACGGCTCGCGGCATGGTCGAGCGCGCGATCGACGCGTTGATCGTCGTACTCGGTGCGTGGACCGTCGTCGCAAGCCTCGTCTACTCGGGGACCACGCGGCTCGACCTGGCGTTCTGGTCGGGCGTCGGCTTGGCGCTGCTCGGGGCCTGCGGCCTGATCGCCCACGAACGGACCACCGAACGCGTCGTCCACGAGCTCGAGGTCACGCACCGCGCGGACGTCGCGGCCCAGGCCCAGGCCGGCCGCACACCGATAGAGCGCTGAGGCGACGGTGGACCTGACGTTCGGCACGCCGGACCCCCGGCTTGCCGGCGTTGCGTTCAACTACGCGGACTTCACCGCCCGGTCCGGCACGCCCGAGGAGATGCTCGAGGGGCCGAGCCGGTCGGTGACGGTCGTGGTCGACCTGGACGCGGGCTGGACGGTCGAGGGGGAGCGGTTCCGCTCGTTCGTCGGCGGGGTGTACGGCGGGCCCGTGCGCGTGCGCCACGAGGGATCGTTCCGCGGCGTCCAGTTCGAGCTCGAGCCCCCGGCGGTGCGACGGCTGCTCGGCGTGCCGGCCGGAGAACTGGCCCGGACGACCGTAGGCCTCGACCAGCTGCTGGGGCGCGACGCGGACCAGCTGGCGGAGCGTCTCCACGCCGCGCCGGACGCGGCGTGCCGGTTCGCGATCGTCGACGAGCTGCTGCTGCGGCGCCTACGCGACGCCGCCCCGCCCCGGTACCCGGACGTCGAGCGGGCGTGGACGCTGCTGCGGTCCAGTGGAGGAACGACGCGGATCGAGGCGCTCGCCGACGCGCTCGGGTCGTCCCGCCGCTCGCTCGCCACGCGGTTCGCGGAGGACGTCGGCGTCGGACCGAAGCTCGCCGCCCGGCTGATCCGGCTGGAGGTGGTGCGGGCACGGCTCGGGACGGCTCCGTTGGCGCGGCTGGCGGCGCAGCACGGGTTCGCCGACCAGGCACACATGACCCGGGAGTTCCGCGCGCTGGCGGGCCGACCGCCGACGGCCTTCCCAGAAGTTCAAGACCCTGCCGAGACGCCGGGCTAGCGTTGGCTCCATGCCCCAGACCGTCTTTCCCACCCTGCAGTTCCGCGATGCCCGGGCCTCGATCGACTGGCTCGAGCGCGTGCTCGGCGCCGAGACGCTGGCCATGTACGAGGACGGCGAGCACGTCGGCCACGCCGAGGTCCGGATCGGCGAGAGCGCGATCATGTGCGGTGACCGTCCGAAGGCGACCGCCACGCCGGTGGGGACGAGCGTGATCTACGTCGTGGTCGACGACGCCGACGCGGCGCACGCCCGCGCCCGTGAGGCCGGCGCGTCGCCGACCGATCCGACCGACCAGGACTACGGGTCGCGCGACTTCTCGGTGACCGATCCCGACGGCAACCTCTGGTCGATCGGCACCTATCGCGGGGTGGCGGCGACCTGACGGCGTCGTTTCGACACGACCGAGCGGCGGCCGAGGGAGGATCGCGGTGACGGGCCGCGTAGGGTCTCCCCATGCGTCTACTACGTCCAGCTCTCGGCGTCGGCGTGGGTACCCTCGCGCTGTTCGCGGGCATCGCCACGGCGACCGCGGGGAACCCCAGCCAACCACGGGTCCAACTCCAACCAGCGGCTGCGCCGCCGATCACGGTCCCGCAACCAGCGGGGGCCGGGGCGGCCGACGAGGTGCAGCCGTACATGATCCAACTCGACGGACGTCCGGCCCTCGAGGTGGCACAGATGACCCGGCGAACGACCCGATCCGCGACGCAGGCCGCGCGCAGCGGCCGGTCGCAGCGGGCGTCGAACGTCTCGGCGCAAGCCAGCGTGATGAGCGCCGCGCGGCAACGTGGGCTGATCCGTCACGAGCTCTTCCGCGTGCGATCCGCCTACAACGGCATCGCCGTGATGGCTCGTCCGTCCGACGTCGCGCGCCTGCAGCGGGTCCGGGGCGTGCAGTCGGTGCGGCCGATCCCGATCCACGAGCGGCGCCACGCCTACAGCGTCCCGTCGACCGGAGCGCCGGACGTCTGGAAGGCGGCGGCGGGGGCCAATACCGGCCAGGGGATCCGCGTGGGCGTCCTCGACAGCGGCGTCGACTACACGCACGCGACGTTCTCCGGGAGCGGAACGGCCGCGGACCTGGCGGACGCGCGCTCGCCGGCCAACAACCCGCTGGCGACGAGCCCGAATCCGGGGAGCTTCGAGGCGAAGAACGACGCGGGCGACACGATCTACCCGAACGCGACGGTCGTCGGCGGCTTCGATTTCGTCGGCGACGACTACGACACGCGGTTTCCGGAGAGCTCGATCCCGCGACCGGATCCCAATCCGATGGACTGTCCGTTGTCGCTCGGTGGTGGCCACGGGTCGCACGTCGCCGGCAGCGTCGGCGGGCGCGGCGTCACGGCGGACGGCAGCACCTACACGGGCGGCTACGACCCGGTCGCTCCCGGTCTCAAGCTCGATCCCGGCGTTGCGCCGGGCGTGGAGATCTATTCGCTGCGGGTGTTCGGGTGCAACGGCGGAACCGCGTTCATCGCCCAGGCGATCGACTGGGCCGTCGACCCGAATCAGGACGGCGACCCGAGCGACCATCTGGATGTCCTCAACATCTCGGCGGGCTCGGACTTCGGCTACGTCGACGGCCCGGAGGTCGAGGCGGCGCAGACGGCGTCGAACCTGGGCGTCGCGGTCGTGATCTCGGCGGGCAACAACGGCAACCTCACCCATACGGTCGGGGCTCCGGGCGTCGCGCCCGCGTCACTGACGGTCGCGAACCTCTCGACCGGTGACTGGGTCGACAGGTTCCGGATCGAGAACGCCGGGAGCGAGATCGACGGAGAGCTTCCGGCTCGGGCGTCGGGGTCGTTCCCGTGGACGGAGATGGACAGCGAGATCTCGGGCGAGCTGGTTCGCGCGCCGGCGGACAACCTCCGGGGGTGCGAGCCGTTCGACGTGTCGCTCGCGGGCAAGGTGGTGCTGCTGGACGTGCGCTCGGCTCCGGGGGCGGAGATGGGGTGCCCCTCGGCCGTACGCGCCGACCATGCCGAGGCCGCCGGCGCGATCGGTGTCGTGATGGCCGATCACGACGCGGCCTTCGGCCCGCAGATGGGCGGCAGCGAAGAGATCCCGTTGATGCACGTTCGGGCGCCGGAACGCACCGCCCTGCTGACGGCGTTGGCCGACGGAGCCGTTCCGACCGTCACGTTCACGGGTGACCTGGTCGCCGTGGACTACGACCCGACGCTCGCCGACACGGCCGACCCGTCGACCTCGCGCGGGCCAGCCGGCGGTGGTGGCCTGAAGCCGGAGATCGGTGCACCTGGCAGCTCGATCAAGTCCGCCAGCGCGGGCACGGGGTCGGGTACCGCGGTGATGGGCGGCACCTCGATGGCCGCCCCCCACGTGAGCGGTGCTGCGGCGCTGCTGCGCAAGCACCGAAAGAGCTGGACGGTGGAGGAGGTCAAGGCCGCGCTGGTCAACACCGCGCGCCCCGACGTCCATGTCGAGCCGGGGCACGCCGGTCGCCGCGAGTCGACGGCCCGGGTCGGGTCTGGGGCGATGGACGTGGCCGCCGCGCTGCGGACCACCTCGATCGCCTACGCGGCGGACGCCGCTGGCGCCGTCGCGGTCGGGTTCGGGTGGCTGCAGGTGCCGGTCGGCGTGCCGTTCGCGGCGGAGCGCACGGTGCGGGTGGCCAACAAGGGCGTCGAAGCGGCGACCTATGCGGTCAGCTTCGCGGAGATCACGACCGTTCCCGGCGTCCGCTGGAAGTTGCCGGACGGTCCTTCGGTGACCGTCGCCCCCGGGGCGACGGCCGACCTGCGGGTGCGGCTGGAAGTCACGGACCCTTC
The DNA here is from genome assembly GCA_052039575.1 of Patulibacter sp. GTDB lineage: Bacteria > Actinomycetota > Thermoleophilia > Solirubrobacterales > Solirubrobacteraceae > Patulibacter. The sequence goes on from JBQGEK010000358.1 coordinate 5,430, forward strand.
GCAGTTGCGCAACGCGCGAGACATGACGATCCCCGAGTTCTTCACCTTCGACGAGCACGCGCTCCGGCAGCGCTGGCTGGCGGAGGCCACCGGTCTGCTGCGGCTGGTCTCCGGGCCGACGAGCCTGTCGGTGCCGGTGCACGCCGCGGTCCGGCCGGCCGCGGCGACGAGCACGGCGTCCGCGGTCGAGCTGCCCGCGGGCGAGTCCGACGGGGCACTGGTCTTCAGCGGAGCAACCTTCGACAGCGGTGCGACGAGCGGGGACTTCCTCGCTACCCGGATGGCGCTGGAGTGGCAGAGCTCGAGTCCGCGGCTGCCGGAGGAGAACGGCGTCCGTCCGCCGGCCTACGCCGACATCGAGCACGTGGGCGTCACCGAGCGTGACGGCTGGTTGACCTTCGGGGCCTCGACCCATGGCACGGCGACGGCGCCGAACCAGCCGAGCAGCGTGCAGGTGCTGATCGACGTCGATCACGACGACGTGGCGGACTTCCGGATCTTCCAGCACCGCCCCGACGACAGCTCGACCTTCCTGACCTGCGTCGTCGACGCGACCGACCCGGAGAACGTGACCGGCTGCGAGCCGTCGTTGCTCAACCGGCTGGCCGAGGATCCGGGGTTCTACGACTCCAGGCTGACACTGCTCTCGGTGCGGCTCGAGATGCTCGGCCTCGACGGGGCGGACCGGGCCTTCCGATACCACGTGGTGTCGAACCTGACGGGCGAGTCCGGATTCGTCGACAACGTCGGGCCGATCAGTTACGACCCGGCGGCGCCGGCACTGCGTTACCAGCTGGGCCCGGACGGGGCCAAGGACGCCACCGGCCTGCACGCCGACGCAGCCGGAACCCTGCCGTTCCGGCTCGACCGCGGTCGAGCGGAGAGCACGGGCACGCGCGGAGCACTGATCCTGCGACCGCTTGCCCTCGGTGACCAGCAGGCGCAGACGGTGTCGGTGTCCGAGGGTGCGCCGCGCCCGCCGGTCGATCCGCCGTACGAGCCCCCGGTCCAGATCCCGCCGCCCCCGGTCGATCCGCCGATCTTCCAGCCGCACGACCTGCGGCTGCCCCAGCCGCCGCTCGCCCGGCTGCCGGTGCACCGCCGTCAGGTGCGCGTGGCCGGTGGCCGGCTGACGATCACGGGTCCGCGCCAGTGCGTCCGGCGCGGCTCGCGGTTCACGGTCACGGTGAGCGGGCGGCGGACGTCGCGGTCGGGCAGCTTCGGCCGGATCGTGCGGACGGAGTTCCGGATCGACGGTCGACGGGTCGCGACCGACCGCCGGGCGCCGTTCCGTCAGCGGATTCGCGCGACCCGCACGAAGTCCGGGGCGTTGCACCGCGTGACCGCCCGTACGGTGATCGAGCTGCGCTCGGGCAAGCGGATCACCCGCAACGTCGTGGTCCGCTTCCGGGCCTGCGGCTAGGCGTTGCGGTGATCGGTCGAGGTCGAGCGCGTCCTCCGTGCTCGACCTCGGCCGGTTGCCACGGGCGCGGCGCTCAGCCGCGGGGCGGGTACATGATCACGGCGACGCCGACCAGGCAGATCGCCGCGCCGAGCAGGTCCCAGCGGTCGGGGCGGAAGCCGTCGGCGATCACGCCCCAGGCGAGCGAGCCGGCGACGAAGACCCCGCCGTAGGCGGCGAGGATCCGGCCGAAGTTGGCGTCCGGCTGAAGCGTGGCGACCACCCCGTAGAGCCCGAGCGCGATCACGCCACCGCCGACCCAGAGCAGGCCGCGGTGCTCGCGCAGCCCCTGCCAGACCAGCCACGCACCGCCGATCTCGAGCAGCGCGGCAAGCGCGAACAGCGCCATCGACTTGCCGGTCACGTCGGGGGCTCCGTGGCGACGATCGGGGCGGGCACGGACTCAGGGTACGGGGACCCGCTGCGGGGCGGTCGCCCGCGGTTGATCTGGCGAAGGCGGAGGAAGAAGGAGTAGCGGTTCGGCAGGGCCGACCGGTCGAGGTTGTGCACGTACTGCGTGTCGAACCTCGACGGGTCGGCCGCCGATCGCGATCGGCGGAGTCCACCGTGTCAGACTGGCCGCGATGGCTGCGACGACACGGCGGTACGCCAAGCGCCTGCCGCGTGAGGTCCGGCGCGAGCAGATCCTCGACGCGACCCTGCGGCTGATCGCCGAGCACGGGTTCGCCGGGATGACGATGGAGGCGGTGGCCGCCGAGGCGGAGATCGCCAAGTCGGTCGTCTACGCGGTCTTCGGGTCGCAGGAGGGCCTGCAGCACGCGCTGATGGTCCGCGAGCAGGAGCGGGCGTTCGTCCACGCCGAGGCGGCGGTCGCCGCCGGGGCCGCGTCGGCCGACCCGCTGGCGGGGATCCGCGACGGCGTGCTGACCTTCCTCGACGGCGTGGCCGAGAGCCCGGACACCTGGCGGCTGGTCCTGCTCCCGGTCGCGGGCACGCCGGAGAGCGTCGGCGATGCGATCCGCGAGGGCCGCGAACGCTGGCGGCGCGCGCTCGAGCCGGTCGCCGAGCAGCTGCTGACCCGGGTCGGGCTGGGGGATACCGACCACGAGCTGGTCGCGCACCTGGTCCGCGGCAACGCGGAGTACCTGGCGCGGCTGATGCTCGAGGACCCGGAGCGGTTCCCCCGTGAGCGGATCACCGCCTTCGCGGGGCAGGTTGCCGAGGCGCTGCTCGCGGGCGTCGGCCGCTCTGGGGCGGGGCCAGAGGGTGAATAGACTGGACTGAATATTCAGTGCGGTATATCGTGGTCCGGCGTCCGTCCGACCGGTGGCGGCCGCACGTCCCGATCGTGCCGCCCGTGATCTCCACCGCTTCTGCTCCGTCCGCCGTCGACGCCCCTGGCCACGAGGTCGTCGTGATCGGAGCCGGCCCGGGTGGGATCGCCGTCGCGGTGCTGCTCCAGCGCGCGGGGATCGACGACTTCGTCCTGCTCGAACGGGCCGACGACGTCGGCGGGAGCTGGCGCGACAACCGCTACCCGGGGATCGGGGTCGACATCCCGTCGATCGCCTACCAGTACTCGTTCGCGCGCAACCCGCGCTGGTCGCGGATCTTCGCCCGAGGAGCCGAGGTCCAGGCCTACCACCGCGGCGTCGCCGAGCGGTTCGGCGTGACGCCGCGGGTCCGCTTCGGTGCCGAGGTGGTGCGCGAGACCTGGGACGAGGCGCGCCGCTGCTGGCGGCTGACGCTCGCCGACGGCGACGAGGTCACCGCGCGCTTCGTGATCTCCGCGGTCGGCGCGTTCCTGCGGGCGAAGGCCGATCCGGGGATCCCGGGGCTGGAGCAGTTCGCGGGCACGGTTCAGCGCCCGGACGCCTGGAACGGCGCGGTCGACCTGCGCGGCCGGCGGGTCGCGGTGATCGGCACCGGGGCGAGCGCGGTCCAGATCGTGCCGGCGATCGCCGCCGAGGTCGCCCGGCTCGACGTCTACCAGCGGACCCCGGTGTGGTGCCTGCCCAAGCCGGACGCGGCGGTCCCGGCGCCGGTGCAGCGGCTGCTCGCCGTGCCGGGCGTGGCGGCGGGATTGCACGGGCTCGGCCTGCTGGCGCTCGAGGTGGTCACCCGGTTCCTGGTCTCGACCCCGCCGCGACTCGCACGTCCAGTCCTGCGGGGCTTCGACCGTACGGCGCGGGCGGGGTTCCGCGCCTATCTGCGCCGGGTGGTTCGCGATCCGGTGACGGCCGCCGCGCTGGAGCCGGAGTTCGGGCCGCTGGCCAAGCGCCCGACCCTGTCGAATTCCTACCTGCCGGCCTTCAACCGCGACAACGTCGCGCTCCACACCGCCGCGATCGAGCGGATCACGGCGACCGGAGTCCGGACCACCGACGGGATCGACCGCCCCGCCGACGTGCTGGTGCTCGCGACCGGCTATGAGCTGTTCTCCGACCCCGAGAGCTACCGGCCGGGCGTGGTGGTCGGCCGCGACGGCTTCGACCTGGGTGCGTTCTACGCCCGCCGCGGGCTCCAGTCCTACGAGAGCGTCAGCCTGCCCGGCCTGCCCAACCGCTGGACGATCGTCGGACCGTACTCGTGGACCGGCACCGGCTGGCACGCCCTGGTCGAACTGGCGGCCGGTCACGCGGTGCGGGCGATCGTCGCGGCGCGCCGGCGCGGGGCGACCACGGTGGAGGTCACCCCCGCCGCTCACGCCGCGTACCACCGCGACGTGGTGCGCCGGGGGCGCAACCTCAACTACTACTTCCGTGAGCTCAACGGCGGCGTCCGGACCTACTACGTCAACTCCCAGGGCGACGTCCCCTACATCCGGCCGTCGACCGTGCTCGAGGCGCGGAGGCGCAGCCGCAGCTACCCGCTCGACGACTACGCGTTCTC
>JBQGEK010000359.1:0-1710 GCA_052039575.1 Patulibacter sp.
AGGCGAGGAGGTCGGCGGCGAGTGCGACGACCTCGACCCAGATCCGGTTCTGGTTGTAGCCGTGGAAGGGGAGGTTCCGCAGTCCGGTGTCTTTCAGCCCGCGGATCCGGTCTTCGCAGCGGGCGCGTTGTCGGTGTCGGACCTCGAGCGCTGGCAGGGTCCAGCCCAGTCCGCGGGTGTTGGTGGCGATGCAGGTGATCCGCCAACCCTTGTGGTCGGTCAGCCGCAGCTGGGCGCCGGGATGGGGACGCTCGCGGCGGGCGATGATCCGCATCCCGTCCGGCCATTCCTGGGGGCCGAACCTGGCCGGGGATCGGGTCGGCTTGGTGGGGGTCGGCATCCAGGCGGTGAGCTCGGCGACCTGGGCGCCATCGCGGGCCTGCCCGTCGCCGTCGACCGCGGCCCGCCAGGCCTGTTCGGGGATCGCCTCGATGGCGGCCTGCACGCCTTCACGGCCGGGGAATCCGATGGAGTACTCCAACCCCAGATCGGTGATGTGGTGCAAGAACGCCTTCGAGCAGGCGCCGGTGTCGGCCCGGACCAGCACCTGCCCGCGCTCGTGCTCGGGCAGCTGGGTCAGCGCCGCTGTCAGGGCACTGATGTGGTCAGCGCTGTTCCACGGTGAGGCCTTGCCCGGCCGCAGGTCGACCGCGAGGGTTTCGCCGGTGCCGTGCTGGCCGTGGTCGACGAACGCGCACATCGGTGCGAATCCGAACCCTCGTTTGAAGGTCGGCTCGGCGCCCTCCTTGTCCGAGTGCGCTGTCACCAGCGTGGCGTCGAGGTCCACGATCACCTGACCCCCGTTCCGGTTGCCGGGTGTGCCGGCCAGCGGCCTGCGGCGGGCCCACACCGTGGCCCGAGCGTCGGCACGCGCCTGACGGATCGCGTCGACCGCGACGTCGACGTCACCGGCCAGGGCCGCAAACAGCCGCGACACGGTCGGATCGGAGGCGACCGACCCGAAGATCGACGGCTGGGCGCGGACCGCCGCGATGTCCGCCAAGCAGTCACCGCCCAGCGCGACCGCAGTCGCGAGATCGAGAACAACCTTGCCCGGGTCATGCTGGGCGCGTGCCGGACGCCACGGCGCCAGCGCCGCGGACAGGCCACGATCCAGGCCGGCGACCCTGATGGCCTCGCGGAGCAGCAACGCACCCGACGACGAGATCAACGACTCGCGGACCGGATCGAGAACAACAGACGGGACCGGGCTAGCCTTCACCTACGGAGTGCCTCTCTACGTGGTGGATCTTGACCTTCAGCAAGCCAAGAATCCCGCGATAGACAGGCACTTCCGTGCGTTACGCGCCGTACGCAGACCCGGCGACGTGAAATCCCGAGGCTAGGACGTGTCTCTCAAGTCTCGGCCGTCGCGAGCGTCGCCCAGCGCGTGCTCTCGCAAGGCGCCGGAGCGAAGCCGTACTTGCTCGTCCAGCGAGCGACGGCAACGCCGCGAGAGTGCGTGATGGGCGGCGCGTAGCAGGCCATGGACTTGGGAGACATGCCCTAGAGGTGCAGGCCGTCGACGGGCAGCCGCGCACCCTGCTCCGTGCCGGGCAGGACCTCGCACCGACCGGTCGGCACCGTGCAGGTGATCAGCACCATCGGCTCGTCGTCGTAGGCCTCGCCCGGGACGCCGGTCGCGGTCCCGAGCACGGTCTCGTCGTCGAGCCAGGTCGTCAGCGCCCACTGCTGGAAGTCGGTCCGGGT
>JBQGEK010000360.1:0-3853 GCA_052039575.1 Patulibacter sp.
TGGCGAACGCTGGTCGGCGAGCTGCGCGCCGCGATCGACGACCCGACCGAGCTGGCGACGGCGCTCGAGCACGGCGCCGCGTACATGTTCGCCTTCATCGACGCCCTGACCGACGCCGCGCAGCGCCGCTACGCCGAGGAACGGGCGGTATGGGTCCGGTCGGCCGACGCCGTCCGCGCCCAGACGATCCACGAGCTGCTCGACGGCGTACCGCTCGATCCCGAGGCCGCGGGACGACGGCTGCGCTACGCGCTCGACCGCGAGCACCTGGCGCTGGTCGCCTGGAGCCCGAGCGGCACGGCGATCTCGACGCCCGCGTTGGAGCGCGACCTTCGCGAGCTGGTCACGCCGCTCGACGCCGGGTCACCTCTGCTGACGACGGTCGGCCACGGGATGGTGGCGGCCTGGGTCGGCAGCCGTCGCGGGTTCGCCGCCGACGCGGTGCGAGCCCTGCATCCGCCGACCGGCACGCCCGTCCTGCCGGTGCTGGCCGTCGGCGGCCCCGCCCACGGTCCGGACGGGTTCCGCCACGCGCACGCCGAAGCGGTGCACGCCCGGCGGGTCGCACAGCTGCGGGACGCCCCGGCCGGATCGCTGACCCGCTACGCCGACGTCGCGGTCGCCGCGCTCGCCTCCGGAGACCACGAGCAGGCCCGCCGCTTCGTCGCCGCGCAGCTCGGTCCGCTGGTCGCCGACACGCCGCGCGCCCGCCGCCTGGCGACGACCCTCGAGGCCTACCTGCAGGAGCGCTCGAGCCCGCGCCGCACCGCGGCCCGTCTCGGGATCCACGAGAACACCGCGGCAGCACGGGTCCGCGCCGCCGAGGACGCGTTGCCGGGCCCGATCGAGGGCCGGGTCACCGAGCTGCTGCTCGCCCTGCGCCTCGTCCCCGTCGTCCGCGGCCCGGCGGCCCAAGCTGATGCGCGTTAGACCACCCAGGGTGGTCAAAGCCGCATCAGCTCCAGCGGCGACCCGAGCTGATGCGCGTTACGCCACCAGGGTGGCCAAAGCCGCATCAGCTCGGGCCGCGTCAGTCGCGCGGGTCGGGGATCGCCACGTAGCGGTGCTGCAGGTACTCCTCGATCCCTTCCGGCCCACCCTCGCGACCGAACCCGGAGTCCTTGATTCCCCCGAACGGTGCCGCCGGGTTGGACACCAGGCCGGTGTTGATCCCGAGCATGCCCGCTTCGAGCTTGCGCGACAGCCGCAACAGGCGCGCCGCGTCGCGGGTGTACGCGTAGGCGACCAGGCCGTACTCGGTGTCGTTGGCGCGGCGGATCGCGTCCTCCTCGTCGCGGAAGGTGACGATCGGCGCGACCGGACCGAAGACCTCCTCGTAGAGGATCCTGGCGTCGTCGGGGACCGCGTTGAGCACGGTACCCGGCACGTACCGGCCATCGATCTCGTCCAGCCCGCCGGTCACCACGTTGGCACCGCGCTCGATCGCGTCGCCGACCAGCTCGCGAACCTTGTCGACCGCGTCGTCGTTGATCATCGGTCCGAGCGTGGTCTTCGCGTCCGTGCCGGGCCCGAGCACCAGGCCGTCGGCGATCTTCGCCAGGCCGACGGTGAACTCGTCCGCGACGTCCTCGTGAACGAGGAACCGATTGGCCGACGTGCAGGCCTGCCCGCCGTTGCGGAACTTCGCGACCTTCGCGCCCTCCAGCGCCGCGCCGACGTCCGCGTCGTCGAAGACCAGGAACGGGGCGTTGCCCCCGAGCTCCATCGACATCCGCAGCAGGGCCTTCCCGCCCTGCTCGGCCAGGTTCCGCCCGACCGGGGTCGACCCGGTGAACGAGAGCTTGGCGGTCCGCGGATGCTCGATCATCGCCGTGGTGACGTGGCGCGAGTCGGTGGTGGTGACCACCGAGATCGCCTTGGGGTGGACGCCCGCCTCGATCAGGATCCCGGCGAGTGCGAGCATCGTCAGCGGGGTCTGCTGCGGCGGCTTGACCACCACCGAGCAGCCGGCGGCCAAGGCCGGGGCGATCTTGCGCGTGCCCATCGCCAGCGGGAAGTTCCACGGCGTCACGAAGACGCACGGCCCGACCGGGTCACGCTGGGTCAGGATCCGACCACCGGACATCTCGTGGAACGCGTGACGGCCCTCGATCCGGGTCGCGCGCTCGGCGTACTCGAGCAGGAACCCGTTCGCGTAGCCGACCTCGCCCCGGCTGTCGGGCAGCGCCTTCCCCATCTCGAGGCTCATCAGCACGGCCAGCTCCTCGGACCGCGCCTCGATGATCTCGTAGGCGCGGCGCAGGGCCGTAGCCCGCTCCCGCGGAGGCGTCTGACTCCACGCGAGGAAGCCCTCCCATGCCCCTTCCATCACCGCGTCGACGTCCTCGGGGGTCGCGTCGGGCAGGTGCGCGAGCTCGCTGTCGTCGGCCTTGTCGGTGACCGCGAAGGTCGAGCCGTCGAGCGCCGTCCAGTCACCGTCGATCAGGCTGCGGTGCGGCACGCGCAACGGCAGCTCGGGGGCCTCGTAGTCGGTCATGGTGCTCCTTTGCTCCTCGGGAACGGGTCGGACGCTACCTGACGTCTACCCGCAGGATCCGGTCGTCACCGTCGTTCGGGTCACCGCGGCCGTCGCGGTTGGACGTCGTCATCCAGAGCGAGCCGTCGGGCGCGACCACGGTGGTGCGGATCCGCCCGTAGTCGCCGACGTAGAGCGCCTGCGGGGTCCCGGTCCGGGTGCCGTTGACGGGGACCCGCCACAGCCGCTCGCCGCGCAGCGCCGCGACCCAGAGCGCACCCTTCAGGTAGGCGACGCCGCTCGGCGACGCCTCCGAGGTCGACCAGACGACGCTCGGACTGACGTACTTCCCGCCGCCGGTGCCGCGCCCCTCGACCTCGGGCCAGCCGTAGTTGCGACCCTTGCGGATCAGGTTGATCTCGTCGTAGGTGTTCTGGCCGAACTCCGCCGCCCACAGGCGCCCCGCGCCGTCCCAGGTCAGCCCCTGGACGTTGCGGTGGCCGAGCGACCAGACCCGAGACCCGCGGATCGGGTTGTCGCTCGGCACGCTGCCGCTCGGGTTCATCCGCAGGATCTTGCCGCTCTGCGAGCCGCGGTCCTGGGACAGGTCCCCGTCACCGACGTCACCGACACCGGCGTAGAGCTTGCCGTCCGGCCCGAAGGCGATCCGCCCGCCGTTGTGGATCGTGCCCGAGTCGAGCCCCGTCACGACGGTACGCAGCGTGCGCGGAGCGTTCAGCTTGAACCGCACGATCCGGTTGTCGCGCGACGTGGTCATGTACGCGTAGACCCAGCGGTCGCGCTGGTAGTTCGGCGAGACCGCCAGCCCAAGAAGTCCGCCCTCGCCCTGCGCCACCACCCCGGGCAGCCGCCCGACGGTGCTGACCCGGTTGGAGCCCTCGGCGATCCGCCGGACCCTTCCGCTGCGCTCCGCGACCAGCGCGTCGCCGTTCGGAAGGAACGTCACGCCCCACGGGACGTCGAATCCACGAGCGATGGTGCTCACCGCAGGCGCGCGGATCGCCCGCCCGTCGGCGGCGGCTTCGCTGCCGTTCGGTGCCGTGGCCGCCCCGTTCGACCCGCTGCCCCCGTTCGCGGGAGCCTCCCCGCGACTGGTGGCGGCCCCTGCCGCGTCGGGTGCCGTGGTCTCGGTGTCGGCCGCGGTGCCCGAACCACAGCCGATCAGGACGGCGCCGGCCGTCAGCAGTACGGTCATCCGCGTGCGCATCGCCCTAGCCTGACGGATACGCCACGAGACCCCGCCGGTAGCGGCTTCGCGGGACCTACTTGCGCCGCTTGCGGCCGCTGCCGGCCTTCGGCTTCGGCGCCGGGGCGTCGAGTTCCGACTGCTGGGCCTCGCGGGCCCGTTCGGCCGCT
>JBQGEK010000361.1:0-2773 GCA_052039575.1 Patulibacter sp.
GTCGTTGCCGTCGTGGTCCAGGTAGACGTGCTCGTACCACTCGCCGTCGGGGATCTCCGCCAGGCGCGCCTTGACGCTCTGCTCGACCTCGGCCTGGATCTGCGCCGTGACGGCCTTGAAGGTGTCCGTGCCGTAGCGCTCTATCACCTCACCGATACGCCGATTGGTGAACACCAGCGACGCGACCATCGCCCGCAGGTTGAGCGCGTTCATCATCGGCGTGCGGGTGTTGCGCAGCAGCAGCGCCTCGACTTCGTCGCAGTACCGTCCGCCGTCCATCAGCCGCAGTGGCGGGATGATCGGGGACTCGTCGAAGACGTCGCGGGCGCCGACGGCGAAGCTGCCCGGCACCGGTCCGCCGACGTCCTGCTGGTGCATCACGATCGATCCCCAGGCGACGATCTCGTCCCCGGCGAAGATCGGCGTCACGACCACGAAGTCGTTGAAGTGGATCGCCCCGACCCACGGGTCGTTGGTGATGAACATGTCCCCGTCCTTGAGGTCGGGGAAGCGCTTCAGCACCTCGGACGTGGTCATCCCCAGGCCGGTGGTGTGGAACAGCACGTAGACCCCGGCGAAGAGTCCGTTGCCGTCGCCGTCGAGCAGGCCGGAGTTGAAGTCGAACGCCTCGTAGATGAACTGGCTGCCCGACTTGCGCGCGGCCGTCATCGCCTGCTCGTCGTTGATCCCCCAGAGCCGGTTGCGGATCACCTCGTAGGTGACCGGGTCGAGCGTGCCGCTGGCGTCGGCGACCGCATCCGAGCGCTCCGCGATGCCTTCCGGCACGGTCACGAAGAGCGAGCCCTGCGGATCGACCTCGGCGGTGAAGTCCGGCGGGATCAGGACCGTGTCGCCGTAGCGCTCGACCACCGCCGGACCGGCGATCCGGTGCCCGGCACCGAGCCGCTCGCCGGCGAAGACCTCGGTCTCGACGAAGCCGTGGCCATCGAAGAACGCCGGACGCGACCCGGTGCGGGCCGCGGAGACCCCCTCGTGGACCTGCGGCGCGCCCGGAAGCTCGCTGACCAGGGTCGGCACGGTCGCGGTCATCCGGAAGGTGACGATCTCGACGCCCGCGTCGGGGTACGCCGAGCCCTCGCCGTAGGTCAGCTCGTAGCGCTCGGTGAAGATCCGCGTCAGCTCGTCCATCGTCCGCTGGTCGAGCGGACCGTCCCCGGGGACCTCGATCTCCAGCTCGTGGACCTGGGCCTGGAACCGCATCAGCACGATCCGCCGGAAGCTCGCCCGCTCGACCGCCTCGCCGGACTCGCGCAGCGCCTGCTCGGAGGTCTCGCGGAGCTCGGCGAAGAGCTCGTCGGCGGCCGACAGGTCGGCGGCGGCGAACGGCGAGACCATCGGCCGCGCCCGGTCGAAGGTGTACGAGAGGTCCGCGGTCAGCATGCCGACGGCGCTGAAGGCGGTGGCGTCGCCGAGCACGTAGATGCCCTTGACGCCCGCCTCCGCCGAGTAGCCGACGGCGTGGGTCGCCGCGGCACCGCCGTACGCGAAGAGCACGAACTCCCGGGGATCGTGGCCGTTCTCGATCGTCGTGCTGCGCAGCAGATCGGCCATGTGCGCGTTCATGATCCGGTGGACGCCGGCCGCGGTCTCCTCGACCGTCTGGCCGAGCCGTGCCGAGAGCGGCTCGAACGCCCGAACCGCGGCGTCGCGGTCCAGCTGCATCGTGCCGCCGAGGAAGTTGTCGGCGTTCAGGTAGCCGAGGATCAGGTTGGCGTCGGTGACGGTCGGCAGCGTCCCGCCGCGGCCGTAGCACGCCGGCCCGGGCAGGGCGCCCGCCGACTGCGGTCCGACCTTGAGCACGCCGATGTCGTCGACCCAGGCGATCGATCCGCCGCCCGCGCCGATGCTCTTGACGCCGATCTTGGGGATCTTGAACACGTACTGCGCGATCACCGGCTCGTTGTCGAGCTGGAGCTGGTCGTCGACGACCAGCGCGACATCGAACGAGGTCCCGCCGACGTCGGTGCAGATCACGTTGCGCTCGTCGTAGGCCCGGCCCTGGAACCGCGATCCGAGCGCCCCACCGACGGGACCCGAGTCGAGCAGCGAGACCGGCCGCTGGCGGGCGCGGGCGATCGGCACCACGCCGCCCTCCGCGGTCATCATCAGCACCGGGCTGCGCAGGCCGTGCGCGTCGAGCAGCTCCTGCAGGCCGCCGAGGTAGCGAGCGATCGGCGGCCCCAGGTAGGCGTTGAGCGCCGTCGTCACGCCGCGCTCGTACTCCCCCAGCACCGGGGCGATGTCGACCGACGCCGATACGAAGACGTCGGGAAGCGCCGCGGAGATCGCGTCGGCGACCCGCCGCTCGTGGTCAGGCGCGAGGAAGCTCCAGAGCAGGCAGACCGCGACCGAGTCGACCCCCGAGTCGGCGACCTGCCGGACGACGCGCGCGATCTCCTCGTCGGCCAGCGGGACGATCGTCTGGCCCTTGTAGTCGACGCGCTCGGTGACGCCGAAGACCAGCTCGCGGTCGACCAACGGCGGATCGGCCATCTCGAGCGTGTTGAGGTGCGAGACCTCGCGCTCGGTCAGCCCGGCGCGCTTCTGGTAGATCTTGCCGATCGCCAGCGTGTCCTCGTGGCCGGCGGTGGTCAGGTAGGCCGTGCGCGACCCGTCGCGCTCGATCATCGCGTTGGTGGCGACGGTCGATCCGTGGATGAATCGCTCGGTCCCGCCGAGTACGTCCTCGACCGGCACGCCGATCTTCTCGGCCGCGATCTTGATCGCGCCGAGCACCCCGCCGGCCAGGTCC
>JBQGEK010000362.1:0-2302 GCA_052039575.1 Patulibacter sp.
GGCGGCGTCACGCTCGACATCGACGACCGGCGGGCGTTCGCGACGCTTGACCTCAGCGGCGTGACCCCGACCGCGAGCCCGGACGGCAACAGCTTGACCTGGACCGCCGTTCCGGTGAAGCTGACCGCCGCCGGTGCCGCCGCCTACTACCAGGACCAGCGTCCGGCGGTCGAGGGCGACGCGATCGACCCGATCACGTTCACGGTCACGTTCGCGGACTGATCCGCTGGGGGCCAGGCGCCGAGGTCCGCGTTCGGGCTTCGGCGCCGTAGAATCGTGGGTCGGCCCACATGGGCCTCTCCGTATGTCTTCCTCGCTCCGTCCGCTCCTCCGCCACCTCGCCGACGAACCCACGGGGGCGAGGATCGCCCGGGAGGGTGGCCGGGTGTTCGTCGCTACGTCGATGCGGCCGTTCGTGGTCGCCGGCGCGCTCGACGGGGTCGACGGAGCGATCGGGCTCGGGCGGCCGGCGCTGGTCGTCGCGGCCGACGACAAGGCCGCACGCGAGCTGGCCCGCGACCTGCGGGCGTGGTTGCACCCGCGACCGGTCCGCTTCTACCCGTCGCGCGGCGTGGCCTACGAGTCGCAGCTCGACCCCCCGGCCCACCTGGTCGGGATGCGCGTGGCCGCGCTCGACGCGCTGCTGGCGCATACGCGGGGCGACCGGCCGGAGGAGGAGCCGCCGGTGGTCGTGGCCTCGGCGGTCGCGCTCTCGGAGACCGTCCCCGACCCCGAGCTCCGGCCCCACGGGTTCCTGCTCGAGGTCGGCGAGCTGCTGGACCTCGACGAGTGCGCGGTCGACCTGGTCGGCTGCGGCTACGAACGCGTCGACCAGGTCAGCGACAGGGGGCAGTTCGCGGTCCGCGGCGGCATCCTCGACGTCTTCCCGGCCACCGAGGACAACCCGATCCGGGTCGACCTGTTCGACGTCGAGATCGAGTCGATCCGGTCGTTCTCCGTCTTCACCCAGCGCTCGCTCGGCGAGCTCGAGAGCGTCGAGATCGCGCCCGCCGCGGAGCTCGCCGCGGAGTACCGCGAATCGGCCGAGATCGCCGCCGCCCTGCGGAGCAGCGACGGCAAGAAGCAGGCCGACGGCGAGGACCACGAGCACCTCGACGTCGCCAACCTGCTGCCGGTCGACCGCTTCGGGACCTTCCTCGACCTGGTGCCCGACGACGCCGTCGTGGTGCTGGTCGCGGACGAGGAGATCGCCCCGGCGCTGAACGACCAGTGGGAGGACGTCACCGCGGCCTTCCACGACGAAGACGCCGGGCACCTCTACGTCAAGCCCGAAACGGTGCTCGCGGAGCTGAACGGCCGCGCCGAGCTGCGGATCGCCAGCCTGCTGCAGGACCAGGACCTGCAGCTGCACGCGCAGTCGGGGGACCTGGCGGCACGCAACCTGGCCGCCGCGGAGACCGAGCTCGAGAAGCTGCTGCGCTCCGAGTACCGCACGGTCGTGACGTGGCGGCGGCAAGGAGACGGCGACCGCGCGGCCTACAACCTCTCGCGCGTGCGCGCGCAGTGGGTTGGCGAAGGCGACTTCGACCGCGAGCGCGCCGGCTTCGTGATCGCCGACCTGCGCCACGGATTCATCGCCGCCGGCATGCAGCTGGCGGTGCTGCCCGACCACCGCCTGATGCGGCGGCGCAAGACCGAGGCCGACGACGAGTCGCGTCGCCGCAGCGGCCGCAAGAACGCGCTGCGCAGCTTCGCCGACCTGCGCACGGGGGACTACGTGGTTCACGAGGACCACGGGATCGCGCGGTTCAACGGGTTCGACACCAAGACCGTCGGCGGCGTCACCCGCGACTACCTGAAGCTCCAGTACGACGGCGACGACAAGGTCTTCGTCCCCGTCGACCAGCTGGCCAAGATCACCCGCTACGTCACCGGCGGATCGGGCACCCCGACGCTGTCCAAGCTCGGCGGCAAGGGCTGGGAGGCGATCAAGACCCGCGCGCGCAAGGCCGCGCACGAGATGGCGGGCGAGCTGATCAACCTCTACGCCGAGCGTCGGGCCCGCCGCGGTCACGCGTTCCCGGTCGACGGCGAGCTGGTCGAGGAGTTCGAGGCCAAGTTCCCGTACAAGGAGACCGTCGACCAGCTCGACGCGATCGACGCGGTCAAGGCCGACATGGAGTCCGAGCGGCCGATGGACCGGCTGATCTGCGGCGACGTCGGCTTCGGCAAGACCGAGGTCGCGCTGCGGGCGGCGGTCAAGGCGGCGTCGGACGGCAAGCAGGTGCTGATCCTCGCCCCGACGACGATTCTCGCGCAGCAGCACTACGGCAACTTCGCC
>JBQGEK010000363.1:0-1945 GCA_052039575.1 Patulibacter sp.
CGGGTGATCGTCACGTCGCCAGGAAGGTGCGCCAGCCCCTCCCGCACCGTCGCCTCGTCCGGAGCCTCGTAGACCATCCAGAACTCCTGCGGCGGGGTGACCGTGCCGCAGCCGTGCAGCCAGACGAGCGGCCCGCGAGGCGGGTCCTCGAACGACTCCATCGTGATCCGAGCCAGCGGTTCGAGGTGCTCGCGCGTGACGTCGTCGTCGATCGCCAGCCGCTGATGGACCATGAACTTCATCGACGCACCTCTTCGATCTCCACCGCGCCGTTGATTCCCTCGCGCTTGAGCTGGAACTTCTGGATCTTCCCCGTCTCGGTCTTCGGCAACGCGTCGAGGATCCGCACGAAGCGTGGCACCGCGAACCGCGGCAGATGCTCGCGAGCGTGGGTGATCACGTCCTCGGCGCTCGCCTCCCGTCCGGGCGCGAGCACGATCGCGATCGCGATCTCCTCGTCGCCGAACTCCGACGGCACCGGGTACGCGGCGCACTCCTCCACGGCGTCCAGCTGGTTGATCGCCGTCTCGACGGTCAGCGCCGCGACGTTCTCGCCGCGTCGCCGGATCATGTCCTTGATCCGGTCGACGAACCAGAGCATGCCGTCCTCGTCGATCCGGCCTGCGTCGCCGGTGTGCTGCCCGAAGTTGCGGACCGTCTCGAGCGTCGTCTCCGGCTGGTTCCAGTAGCCGAGGAAGGTCGACCACGGCTCGTCACTGGAGATCACGATCTCGCCGGTCTCCCCCGTGGGCACCCGTTGCCCGTGCTCGTCGACGATCTTGGCCCGGTACGGCGGGTAGACCCGGCCGGCGGCGCCCTTCGGCCCGTCGAGGTTGAGCGCCACGATCCCGCTCTCCGTCTGGGCGTAGCCCTCGAAGATCTCGATCCCGAACCGTCCGGAGAACGCTGCGGCGAACTCCGGGGCGGCCGGCGTCAGCAGGCCGCGGGTGATCCGGTGGTCGCGGTCGGCGTCCGACGGCTCCTGTGCGAGCAGGAAGTGCCCGACCGAGACCAGCCCGTGCATCGCGGTCGCGTCGAACTGGCGGGCCTGGTCGAAGTACGCCGAGCCGCTGAACCGCCGCACGAACCCGCAGCGCGCCCCGACGAGCGCGCACGCGGCGATGTTCATGTAGCGCCCGCCGGCGTGGAACAGCGGCAGGATGCTGAGCAGCACGTCCCGATCGGTCAGCGCCAGCGAACCGGCGGTCCGCTCCGCGATCAGGTGGGCCATCCGGTGGGGCACCAGCGCGCCCTTCGGCAGACCGGTCGTCCCCGACGTGTACATGATCGCCACCGGGGTGTCCGGCCGCACGTCGGGTGCGGTCGGCAGCGACGACGGCCCCTCGGCGAGCAGCCCGTCCAGCGTGGGCCCCGAGACCTCGCGATCGCCGTCGAGCGACGACGTGACGATGATCGGCCGGGCACCGGCCGGCAGCGCCGCGTCGAGCGCCGCGCGGAACTCGGGGCTGACGACCACCGCACGCGGGTCGGCGTCGCCGAGCACGTGCTGCAGGCTCTGGCCGACGAGCGCCGGGTTGACCGGCACCTCGATCGCTCCGAGCTTGTTCAGGGCCAGCGCGGTGTAGGCGACCCGCACGTCGTTGGCGGTCAGCGTCGCCACCCGATCGCCGGCCTCGACGCCCAGCGCCCGGAGCCCGCCGGCGATCGCGCTCGCCCGCTGGTCCAGCTGGGCGTAGGTCACCGTCGTGCCGTCGTCCTGCTCGATCACGACCCGGTCGGGGTCGTGGGCGGCCCAGCGCTCGACGACGATGCTGCCGACGGTGTCCTCGTACGGCAGCGCGAACGGCAGCCTGACCTCGAGCGACGTCGGTGCGACCCAGCCGCTCATGTCGCCTGGGCGGGCGCGGGGATGCGCTCGCTGGTCGCCATCGTCAGGCAGGCCCGGCACTTCTCGACGACGAGCCAGCCGCGGTAGTCCGCCAGG
>JBQGEK010000364.1:0-16808 GCA_052039575.1 Patulibacter sp.
GACGCGATCGTGGTCTCCAACCACGGTGGGCGACAGCTCGACCTCACCTCCGCGACCCTCGACGTGCTGCCGAGGATCGTCGATGCCGTAGGAGATCGGGCCGAGGTCTACCTGGACGGCGGCGTTCGCCGGGGCGCCCACGTGGCCGCCGCGATCGCGCTCGGAGCACGGGCGTGCCTGGTCGGTCGGCCGTTGGCCTACGGACTCGGGGCCGCCGGCCCGGCCGGAGCGGCTCACGCGATGGCGCTGCTGACCGCCGAGATGCGCACGACGTTGTTGCTGCTCGGCTGCGCGTCCGTCGACGACCTCGGGCCGCACCTGTTGGCCCGGCCCGCCGGGCCGGGCTCCGCCTGACGCCCCGTCGGACGGCCGCCCGGACCGCGCGTCGTGCGACGCCGCAGCGGGTCAGCCGATCGGCACCAGCACGTGCTTGGACTCCGTCATCTCGTGCAGCGCGTCGATCGACATGTCGGTGCCGAAGCCCGAAAGTCGCCGCCCGCTGTGGGGCATCTCCGGCGTGGTTGCCGCGTGGTCGTTGACCCAGACCGCCCCGAAGTCGAGGTCGCGAGCAAACCGCATCGCGCGCCCGACATCCCGGGTCCAAACCGATGCTGCGAGGCCGTAGGGCACGTCGTTGGCCCAGCTCAGGGCCTGGTCGATCGACGTCGCACGCTGCACCGTCACGACCGGGCCGAAGACCTCCTGCTGGACGATCGCCGAGCGCTGATCGACATCGACGATCAGGCTCGGTGCCACGAAGCTCCCCTCGCGGTCGAGCGCAGCCCCGCCCTCGAGCACGGTGCCGCCGTCCTGCCTGGCCCGGTCCACCAGCCCGAGCACGCGTTGGCGATGCGCCTGAGAGATCACGGGCCCCATGAACGGCTCCTCCTCCGGAGCCCCCACCGTGAGTCCGCGGACCGTCTCCTGCAGCGCCTCGACGGTTTCGTCGTAGCGCTGCGCGTCGACGATCACCCGGGTCGCCGCCATGCAGTCCTGGCCGCTGTTCCAGTACGCCGAGTCGCGTACCCCGCTGGCGACCGCCGCGACGTCGGCATCGTCGAGCACGACGACGGGCGCCTTGCCCCCCAGTTCCAGGTGCACGCGCTTGAGGCTCGGCGCCGCTGCGGCAGCGACGGCTTGGCCGGTCGCCACCGACCCGGTGAGCGCCACCATCCTGACTGCAGGGTGCGCCGCCAGCTCGGCGCCCGCGTCACCCGCGCCGGTCACGACCTGCAGCACGCCCGGCGGCAGGATCGGGGCCGCCAGCTCCGCCAGGCGCAGCGCCGTCAACGGCGTCTCCTCGGACGGCTTGAGGATCAGCGCGTTGCCGCCGGCAAGCGCCGGACCGATCTTGTAGGCGGCCATCAGCAGGGGGTAGTTCCACGGCACGATCGCCGCCACCACGCCAACCGGGTCGCGCCGCACGAACGAGGTCTGCCCCGGTCGGTACTCGGCCGCGGCGGCTCCGCCGACGGTCCGCGCAGCGCCGGCGAAGAACCGCAACACGTCGGTGGTCGACGCGACCTCGTCGATCGCTACGCCACGCGGCTTGCCGGTCTGCGCCGCCTCGAGTTCGCCCAGCTCACGAGCGTTCTCGTCGAGCCGGTCGGCGAGCGCCAGCAGCACCGCAGCCCGCTCCTTCGGCGTCGAGCGACGCCAGCCGGCGTCGAGGGCCTCCTGTGCCCGGCCCACGGCCTGGCCAACCTCTTCGGCCGTGGCATCCGCTACGGTCGCGAGGACCGCGCCGGAGGCCGGATCGAAGACGGGACGTCCGACGGTGTTGGGCACGCTTCGATGGTAACGGGGAGAGCGATTGTTGGCTATCCGGCAACTCCAATTGGCTTAGTATCATCCGTTCGCCTGCTCTCCGACCCCGACCCAGGACCGTTTCATGCGCATCATCGACTGCGAGAGCTGGATCCTCAGCTACCCGTGCAACCCCGACAGCCGCGACGCCGACGACGACCACGTCGAGGTGATCGGCGTCAATCTGACGACCGACGACGGCACCAAGGCAAGCGGGTTCACCTTCACCGACGACGGCGGCGGCGGGCAGGCGATCAAGGCCCTGATCGACGGGCTGCTGCTGCCGGTGATCCGCGGTGCCGAGGTCGAGCCGCCGCGGGCCGTCTGGCCGCGTCTGTGGGAAACCGTGCACCAGCTCGGTCGCGGCGTGGCGACGATGGCGATCGCCGCGGTCGACATCGCCCTCTGGGACCTGCAGGCGCGGATCAACGACCGCCCGCTCGCCCGCGAGATCGGCCAGCTGCGCGACGGCGTGCCGGCCTACGGCAGCGGCAAGGCCTCGCCGTTCCACACGATCGACGAGCTGGTCAAGCTGACGATGACCTTCGTCGACGAGGACGTGCGCGCGGTCAAGGTCCGGATCGGCGTCGATCCGGTGGCCGACATCGAGCGGATCGCCGCGGTCCGCGAAGCCGTCGGTCCGAAGATGCGGATCATGCTCGACGCCAACGAGCGGCTCGACCTGGCGACCGCCCTCTGGCTGACCGAGCGGGTCCGCGAGTTCGACATCTCGTGGCTCGAGGAGCCGCTGCAGCGGGACCAGCTCGGTGGCCTGCAGCGTCTGCGGGCGTCCTCGCGGATCCCGCTCGCGCACGGCGAGCACCTCTTCAGCGCCGGCGAGTTCGTGCCGTTCGTCAACGGCGGCGCGGTCGACATCGTCCAGCCCGACGCCTGCATGGTCGGCGGCATCACCGAGATGCTGCGGGTCGGCGAGCTCGCGGCGATCAACGGCATCGCGCTCGCGCCGCACCACATCTCCGAGCTGCACATCCACGTCGCCGCGGCGCTGCCGACCGCGTGCTGGGTCGAGCGGTTCCCGATGTTCGAGGGTCTGCTCGAGCACGAGATGGAGGTCCGCGACGGCAAGGTGATGGTCCCCGACCGCCCCGGCCACGGCATCGCCTTCACCGAGCGCTGCTGGAGCGAGTACCGAATCGCCTGACCGGCGAGCGCACGGCGACCGCCGGACGCGTCGATGCGCACCTACCTCGAGATCGTCCGGCTTCCGCACGTCGCGTGGCTGCTCGGCTGCGCGATGGCGGTCCGGCTCTCGCCGGCGATGAACAGCCTGGCGATCGTTCTGATGATCGCCGGCTCCAGCGGCTCGTTCGCGCTCGCCGGCGGGACGACCGGCGCGTTCGCGCTGGGCAGCGCGATCGGTGCTCCGCTGATCGGTCGGCTCTGCGACCGTCGCGGCCTGCGGCTGCTGATCGGCTTCGGGACCATCCACGCCGCGCTGCTGGTGCTGCTGGCGCTCGCCGGCACGACGTCGGAGTCCGCGTTCGTACTGGCGCCGCTGGCCTTCCTCACCGGCGGCACCTATCCGCCGACCGGCTCCGCGCTGCGCTCGCGCTGGTCGGTGCTGGTTCCGCGTGGGCGCCTGAACGCCGCCTACGCACTCGACAGCGTCGCCGCATCGGTGTCGTTCGTCAGCGGCCCGCTGCTCACGGCCGGGCTGGTCTTCTTCGCCTCGCCGGCGCTCGCCCTGCCGCTGTCGGGAGCGATCGTCGCGGTCGCCTCGGCGATCTTCGTCCGTTCGCTGCCCGCCGGAGCGGAGTCGGCGACGCCCGCGGGTCTCAGCGGGGGCCGCACGCTGATCGGACCGCTCCGCTGGCCGGGTTTCCGCCTGCTGGTCTTCTCGTCGATCGCGATCAACTTCCTCACCGGCACCGTCGAGGTCGGCGTCGCCGCGTTCGCCGAGGAGCGCGGGTCCCCCGCGACGGCCGGGATCCTGATCGGCCTGTGGTCGGTCTCGACCGCGGTCGCGGGCCTGGTCTTCGGCGCCTCCCGCCGTCAAGGCCCGCTCGACCGGACGCACCGGATCGCGGCGGTCGCCGTGACGCTGACGACGGTGATGGTCGCGCTCGCCGTTTCTCCGCTGACGATGGCGGTGCTGCTGCTGCTCTCCGGTGCGGCCTTCTCGCCGATGATGGTGACCGCCAACCGGCTCGTCGACCGGCTCACGACTGCCTCCCAGCGGACCGAGGCGTACACCTGGATGACGACCTCGTACGTGGCCGGGACGGCAGCCGGCGCCGCGGTCTCCGGCGCGGTCGTCGACTACGCCGACTGGCGCGCCGCGGTGCTCGCGGGCGGTGTCGTCGGTGCGATCGGCTGCGTGATGCTGATCGCCGGGCGACGGTACCTCCGGCCCGACGCGGCGATCGACCCGAGCGCCGTGACCAGCGAGATCGAAGCGATCACCGTCGCCGAGCCTTCACCCTCGAGCTGATGCGCGTTCGACCACCGTCAGTGGCGTAACGCGCATCAGCTGGCGTGTCGGCCCGCCCACCCCTCGAGCTGATGCGCGTTTAACCACCGTGGGTGGCGTCACGCGCATCAGCTTCGCGGTTGAGGGGCGCCGCGCGTCGAACGACGACAGCGGCACGGTCATGCCGACGTTCCAGACACCCGAGTCGACGATCTCGTGGATCTTCAGGTCGCCCGCCAGGCTGCACAGCAGGTAGGCCTGCTCGCGGGTGACGCCGTGCTCCTCCGAGATCCAGTCGATCGCTGCGCGCACGGCGAGTCGCGCGCCCTCCATCAGGTCCGCGTGGATCCCCATCGTGCCGCGGTGCCCGGCGCTGTCGGACTCGGGGGTCAGCCCGCCGGGGGTGACGAAGCTGGGCGCGCTGATCGTCCGCTTCTCGACCGACAGGCGGAGCTTCGCTCGCATGTCGCACTCGACGGCCGTGACGCACACCTCTCCGTCCCCCTGGGCCGCGTGCGGGTCACCGCAGGAGAACAGCGCGCCCGCGCACCAGACCGGCAGGTAGAGCGTCACCCCGGCGCGCAGATGGCGGGTGTCGACGTTGCCGCCGCCCTTGTGCGGCGGGAAGGCCGCGCCGGTGACCGGATCGTCCGGGTGGGTGCCCATCGTCCCGAGGAACGGGGTGATCGGCACGCTCACGCCCGGTGCGACCGAGACCCGATCGCGACCCCGCAGATCGAAGGTCCAGACCTCCGGCTCGGTGAAGTCGTCCGGCAGCAGCCCCATCCCGGGCAGGATGCACGACCAGCCCCAGGGCCCCGGGTCGAGCTCGAGGATGTCGACCCGCAGGGTGTCGCCGGGTTCCGCGCCTTCGACCCAAATCGGTCCGCCGAGGTGGTAGAAGGTCGAGAAGTCGAGCTTGGTGTCCTCGTAGCGGTCGCCCTCCGCGATCTGCCCGTGCCCCGCCATCAGCAGGTCGTAGGTGACGACGTCACCCGAGGCGATGCGGAGCACCGGATCCAATCGGTTGTCCCAATCGTGATGTACGCGCTCGTGTCCGATATGGTGCTCCATACCGGTATCGTACAATCGCAACTCAGATTGGCAATATGCCATCCTGCCCTGGGGACGGGCATCAGGGCGCGAAGGTGCCGCCAACCAGTAAGGAAACCATGGCTACAGCGCGGGAAACCAGCATCCGGCGAGGCATCGAGACGTTGTTGGCGCTGGCCACCCCGGAGGCCACGGAGCGCGGCGGACTAGGCGTCACGCAGATCGCCGAGTCGCTCGGCCGAGAGAAGAGCCAGGTCTCCCGCGCCCTCAAGGCGCTGGCCGAGTACGGCTTGGTCGAGCGCAACCGCGACGCCCTCTCCTACCGGCTCGGCTGGCGGGTCTACGCGATGGCGCAGATCGCCGGGCAGGCCCGGTTCCTCGAGGAGGGCGGGCCCGCGCTGCAACGCCTGGTCGCCCGGCTCCACGAACGCGGTCACCTGTCGGTGCTCCAGGGCCACGAGGTCCTGACGATCATGTCGGAGTCCCCGAGCCGCACCGTCGAAGCGGTCGGCTGGGTCGGGCGCATGACCCCCGCCTACTGCACGTCCGCCGGACGCGCGCTGCTGCTGGACCACGAGCCCGACGCGATCCGCGAGCTGTTCCAGGACGTGCCGCTGACCGCGTACGGGCCCGGCGCCGCGACGACGATCGACGACGTGATCGCCCGGATCGAGGAGGGACGCGACCGCGGCGCGGTCGTCCTCGACGAGGAGTTCGAGCAGGGCCTGCTCGCCGTCGCCGCCCCCGTGCGCGACGGGCACGGCCGGATCATCGCCGCGATGAACATCTCCGGTCTGCGGTTCCGGTTCGCCGAGCACATCGACGAGGCCACCGAAGCCGTGATCGCAAGTGCCCGCGAGCTGTCGGACCAGCTCGCCGGCGTGCCGCCGCCGGGCATCGATCCGAGCGAATCCATCCGCGCCACGCCAGAGGCGGATGCCGACGCGACGGTCAATGGCTGACCGCCGCTGCCGCCAGCTCTGAGACGAGCCGGTCCTCGGAGAAGCGCGCCAGGTCGAACGGCTCGATCAGCTCCGGGGTCCGGCCGGTGGCCACCAGCTCGGCGAGCGTGTGGCCCACGATCGGGGCGGCCTTGAACCCGTAGGTCCCCCACCCCGCGCTGACGTGCAGGTTCTCCAGCTCGGTCCGTCCGAGGATCGGGCTGTAGTCCGGGCTGAGGTCGCAGAGCCCCGCCCACGAGCGCAGCATCCGCACCCGCTCGAGCTGCGGGAACAGCTCGAGCATGTTCCGTGAGAGCTCGGTCAGGAAGTTCGCGGTTCCCTGCATCCGGTAGGTCGTCCACGGCTCGATCTCGGAGCCCATCACCAGCTCGCCGCGGTCGGACTGGCTGACGTAGACGTGCATCTGCGAGCTGACCACGACGACGTCGAGGAACGCCTTCAGCGGCTCGGTCACGCAGGCCTGCAGGATGTGGGTGGTGATCGGCAGGTCGATCCCGGCCATCGCGCAGGTCTGGCTGCTCCAACCTGCCGTGCAGACGACGACCGTACCGGCGCGCACCGTGCCTCGCGACGTCTCGACCGCGTCGATCCGTCCGCCGGATCGCGAGAACCCGAGGACCTCGGTGTCCTGGTGCAGTTCGACGCCTTCGCGGTCCGCCCCGCGGGCCAGGCCCCAGACCACCGCGTCGTGGCGGATGACGCCGCCTGGCGGGTGGTACAGCGCCCCGAGCACCGGGTGACGCGCACCCATGTCGAGCGACATCGACGGCACCAGCTCGGCGACCGCGTCGCGGCCGATCACGCTGGAGTCGATCCCCTCCAGCCGATTGACCTCGGCGCGGCCCGCCATCACGGCCAGCTGCCGGTCGCTGTGGGCAAGCGTCAGGTGACCACGCTCGCTGAGCAGCAGGTTGTAGTCGAGCTCCGTGGTCAGGCCGCGGTACAGGTCGAGCGACGCGTCGTAGAACCGGGCGCCCTCGGGGGTGGCGTAGTTCGAGCGCAGGATCGTCGTGTTGCGCCCCGCCGCGCCGCCCCCGAGGTAGCCGCGCTCGAGCACCGCCACGTTGGTGATGCCCTGCTGCGCCAGGTAGTAGGCGGTGGCCAGGCCGTGGGCCCCGCCTCCGACGATCACGACGTCATAGCTGTCCTGCAGCGGCAGTCCGCTGCGCCACATCCGCCGCTTGCGGAACAGATCACGCACGGGTCGCCTCCTGTCGGTCGAGCACGTCGGACAACGCGTCGAGTCCCGCCGGGCAGCCGCCCAACCCGGTCACCGCGTCGTCAAGCACCTCCCAGAGGTGCAGCGCATGCGCCGCACCGGCCAGCACCAGATAGCGGTCCTCCGCCTCGCGCAGGACGGTCGCGCCGACGTGGGCAACCGATCCGGGCCGGTAGGCGCCGACCGGCGCCTGGCTGGGCCGCAGGTCCAACGACGTCGCCCGCGCCAGTGCCTCGCGTGCGAGCGGTCCGGCCACGGCCAGCATCACATAGCCGGAGCTGAGGTCGACGACGTCGCCGCCCGCCTGCTCGCGCGCGACCCGCTCGGCCGTGAGCCGCTCGCGCGGGACGACCAGCAGCTCGCGGTCGTCGGTCAGGCGGCACGCCCAGCCACCGCCGTCCAGCGGCGCCGCGTTCGACGGCCCACGCGGTCCGGGGTGGTCCGGGTCGCGGTGCACCCGGACGTCGAGCACGCCGAGGTCGCCGCGGTCGGCGAGGACGACCGCGGTCGACGCAGCGCCCCGCTCCCGGTCGCGATCGCCGAAGTGCCGGCAACGGCCGTCGGAGAAGACACCGCCGAGCGCTTCCAGCGCATCGGCGACCGGGCTGCGCGGCGGCAGCTCGGAATCGTGGTGGAGGACTTCGAGGATCACGCTCGTCTCCGGGGGTTCAGGCGGCTGCGCGCGCGCCGTCGGGGTCGTACGGGGCCTTGCGGGCGACCGTCGCGGTCAGGCTGCGGCCGCCGTCGCGGATCTCGAACGGCGTTCCGTCCTCGATCGCATCGGGAGCCACCCACGCCAAGCCGACGCACTCGCCGAGCTGCGGCGAGGGGCGAGAGCTGGTGACGCGGCCGACCGCTCGTCCTCCGGACACCACCACCGCACCCTCGCTGGGGCCGTCTCCGGGACAGCGGAAGCCGACCAGGCGCTCACGCAGCGGCTGGCCGTCGAGGTGGCGCAGCGCGACCGATCCGACGAACGGCCGGTCGTCCTCGAACTTGACCGCCCAGCCGAGCCCGGCCGACGCCGGCGTGCTCTCGGCGTCGGTGTCCTGGCCGACGATCGGATGCAGCTTCTCCAGGCGCAGCGTCCGCTGCGCCTCGATCCCGACCGGGCGGGCGCCGGCCGCAGTGACCGCATCCCAGACGCGGACGGCGTGCTCGGACGGCAGGTGCAGCTCGTAGGCGAGCTCGCCGACGAAGCCGACGCGCATCGCCAGGCACGGCACCCCGGCGACCGACCCGTGGCGGGCCGTCAGGTGGGGGAAGACCTCGCCGTCGAGCTCGAGATCGGTGTCGGCCAGGCCCGACAGCAGCTCGCGCGCCTCGGGACCGGCGACGGTGATCGCGCCGAGCGTCGCGGTCAGGTCGGTGATCCGGACGTCGAGCCCCAGGTCCTCGCGCCACCAGGTGAGACGCCGCAGGACGCCCGCCACGCCGCCGGACGTGGTGGTCACGTAGTACTCACCGTCACCCGTGCGGCAGACGGTGCCGTCGTCGACGATCCGCCCGCGGTCGTCGGTCATCAGCCCGTACCGCAACCGGCCGATCGGAGCGTCGGACATCCGCCGCGTGTAGTGCGCGTCCAGCAGCGCGTCGGCGTCGGGGCCGCGGACCAGCAGCTTGCCGAGCGTCGAGACGTCGATCGCCCCGATCCGCTGGCGGACGGCCAGCACCTCGGCGGCGATGTCACCGTAGGACTCCGGCCGCCGCCAGTCGCCGACCCAGGTCTCGACCCCGCCCGCGGTGCGGTGCCGGCCGTCGAGCGTCGAGCGCCGCGCCGGCGCGTGAGGCCGACCGGCCAGCACGCCGAGCTCGACCGGCGTCCACGGCGGACGGGCGGTGGTCATGCCGATCTCCGCCGCGTCGCGACCGGTCGCCGCAGCCAACGCGCGGATCGACCCGAGGTGCGACGTGCGCCCCTGGGACGGCCCCATGGTCACCGTCGTGTAGCGCTTGGACAGCTGGATCCCGTCGAAGCCCTCGGCCGCGGCGTAGGCGACGTCCTTGGCGGTGACGTCCTCGTCGAGGTCGACGAACGCCTTCCCACGACGGCCGTCGTGCGCGACCGCGGGCGGCACGGCGACAACGCGCGGCGCGCGGTCCGCCAGGCGCCGGGCCTCGTCCGCGCGTCGAGCCTCGTCGACCTCCAACCCGAGCGCCGTCAGCACGGCGTCACCGGCCGACGATCCCGAGAGCACCGACGCGCCGTCGTGGCCGGCCACGATGCCGGCCGCGTGGACGCCGGCCGGCAGCTCGCCCGGCAGGAACCGGCCGCTGGTGGTGTCGAAGACGCCCGTCGCGCCGCTCTGCAGCAGCAGCGAGGTCGCCGGCATGATCGATCCCGACATCGCCAGCAGGTCGCAGTCCAGGACGTGGCGGGTCGAACCCGAGGCCCGTCCATCCGCGTCGATCGGTGCCGCGACGACCTGGCTGAGCGCCCCGCGACCGCGGGCCCGGACGATCGTCGTCCCGGGCAGGTACGCGATGCCGGCCTCGGCGACCTGCCGCACCAGGTCGGGGTTCGCCTCGGTCCGCAGGTCGGAGATCGCGGCGACCGGGATTCCGGCCGCGTGCAGGGCCAGCGCCGCCTCGAAGCCGTGGTCGCCGATCGTCGTCACCACGGCGCGGCTGCCGAGCGCAACGGCCTGCAGCTCGACGAGGCGACGCGCGCCGGACGACGTCATGATGCCCGGCAGGTCGTTGCCGGGGAACACGAACGGCTGCTCGATGCCCCCGGTCGCGGCCACGTACTGGGCGGCGCGGATCATGTGCAGGGTCGAGCCCTGCGCGACCGGCACCAGGCCGTCGAAGAAGCCCAGTGCCGCGGCGCCCGTGAGCAGCTGGACCCCCGCCGCACGTGCTTCCTCCGTCAGCCGACGCGCGTCCCCGTGGCGTCCGTTGACGAGCAGGTGACCGCCCGGCTCGACGTCGTCGTCGACCAGCACCACGTCCGCTCCACCGGACGCGGCACGGATCGCGGCGTACAGACCGGCCTCGCCGCCACCGATCACCAGCACGTCGCAGCGGACGTAGCGGTGCTCGGTCCGGTAGGTCCGCTCGTCCCGCGGTTCGGGCACGCGACCCAGTCCCGAGGCCCGGCGCAGGACCCGCTCGTAGAGCGGCCAGAGTCGCCGCGGACGACGGAACGTCTTGTAGTAGAAGCCGGGCGGCGTGAACGGGCCGCCGACCAGGTCGACGATCCGCATCGCGTCGCGCTCGAGCGACGGCCAGGCGTTCTGCGAGCGGACGTCGAGCCCCTCCCGCACCGGCTCCAGCGCCGCGCGCACGCTCGGGCGCCCCTCGACCGTGACCAGTCCCCCGCCGTCGTTGCCGGCCGCGGTGATGTCGCCGCGACGCCGGTGGTACTTGAAGCTGCGCGAGATCGTCAGCCGGCCCTGCGCGGCCAGCGCCGAGGTGATCGTGTCCCCCTCCAGCGCCGGAACCTCGCGACCGTCGAAGCGGAACGTCAGCGGCCGGGCGCGGTCGATCCGCTCGGCCGGGCGCGGGTTCAGCCGTCCACCGCTCATCGGGTCGCCTCCGGAGCGGCCTCGGATGCCAGTGCCGTCGACGACACCACGTTCGTGGTCGTGTCCCGGTCGGCGACGAACCACGCCTGGCATCCGGCGCGGTGCATCCACCACTCGCGTTGCGGACCCGCGACGTTCCGCCGCAGGTGGATCGCACGGTGCAGCGCAGCGTGGTCCATCTCGTCGGAGATCACCGGGGTCAGCTCGCCGCGGTAGGCGAACTCGCCGACCGGGCGGCTGCCGCAGTGCGGACAGGTGAGCAGGAACGACATCAGTGCCCTCCCCGGGCGTCGACGATGGCGAGCAGGCGTTGGGCGTCGCGTCCGACCGCGGTGACTCCGTGGGGTCGACCGCACGTCACCAGGTGAAGCCACAGCTCGCCGGCCCGCGCGGCCGGGATCTGGACGACGTAGCGGGCCGCAGCCGCGCGGAGCACGCTGGACCGGGGGTCGCCGGCGCGCACCCGCAGGGCGCCAACCGGGACCGGACGATCGAGGTGTCCGGATCGCAGCAGCAGTCGCTCGGCGTACGGACCGAGCACGAGCAGCGTGGCGTAGTCCTCGCTCAGGTCGATGCTGCTGGCGCGCAGCGGTGCCGGGGGCGCGGGACGCTGCGACCCGAGGTCGAGCGCGAGCAGTCGTTCGTGACTCGCCCACCCCCACCAGCGGCCGTCGTGACGGCTCGCGAATCCGGGCTCCGGCGGAGCCACCCCGTGGTCGCGGAGCGCGTCGCGGAGGTCGTCGGCCGGGCCGCGCCACTCGGTGGTGCGCACCCCGTCGGCGACCGCGATCCCGACCCCGCTGACGGCACCGGCGATCTCGCCGGCAACCGATCCGAAGTCGACCGCGACCCGGCCCGTAAAGCGGGCTCCAGCGGCGGTGAGGGCATCGTCCAGGCGGCCCGCCGATCTCGTCGTCATCGGAACTGCACGCTACGGCCAGGTCCCGCGGACCGCGCCTGCACCCGGGAGGGGATCCCCCTCCCCGAAGGGAGGGCTCGCCCCTACCCCACCCCGGCTTCACAGGGCGGCGACCCGCCGCCGAACCGCCGGCCACCGCCAGCGTGGTCGGCGGCCGCGTCGCCGTCGGCACCGACTATCCGGCGCCGGGCCGCTCGCGCATCACCAACCGCAGGTAGCGCGACGTCGCCTGGGCGCGGTTGCTGGCGTGCATCTTGCGCAGCACGTTCTTGACGTGGAACTTGACCGTTCCCTCAGAGACCACCAGCTCGCGGGCGATCTCGCCGTTGCTCGCCCCGCGCGCCATCAGCTCGAGCACCTCGAGCTCGCGCCGCGTGAGCAGGTCCCGCAGCGCGCTGCTCGCGGGAGCCCCCGCCTGCGGGGTCATCTCCCCCGCGTCCGGACGGGCTTCCACGCCGTCGTCCAGCGAACCGACACCTTCGCTCAGCGACGCGCTGCGGTCGCCGACCCAACGCGCGACGCGCTGCATCTCCCGCTGCTGCTGCCGGAGCCGCTGCCGCAGCACGGCGCGTTCGAAGACGAGCGCGAGCACGATCGCCGCCGAGCCCAGCGCGTCGCGGGTCTGCTCGTCGACGGGAGCCGACCCCGCGCTCCGATCGGCGTGCAGCAGGCCGGACAGCCGACCCTGCACGATCACCGGGGCGACCACGTAGCGGTCCCATCCGAGCTCCGCCGACCAGGCGTGCCGCGCGGGCACGTCGCGCGGTCGCCGCACCTGCAGCTGCGGGACCCGTCGCCGCAACGCGTCGCCCTCGGCCGAGGGGTACTCGAGACTGGCCGGCGAGCCGGCCAGGCGCTCGACCAGCCGATCCCCGTCGCCGGCCGCGGTCCACGCCCCGATCGCGTGGAGCGCACCGTCGCGGACGCTGCTCAGGACCACGCGGTCGGCGGGCAACGCCGCGGCGACGTCGGCCGGCGCCCGCTGCAGCAGCTCGCTCGCCGGCCCGACCTCGGCCCAGTGCATCAGGACCGCCAGCAGCTGGCCGTCGGCACCGGTCTGCGAGGAGACGCTCACGACGCCGGATCCCAGGGAGGTCCGTCGTGCGCGTCCTCGGCCCAGCGGATCTCGAGCAGGTACGCGACCGCGAGCTCCTGATCGCCGACCCGCAGGTGGTAGCCGTCGGAGCGGTCCTCGACGCGCCGGATCTGGTCGGCGCTGGAGACGAACTCCTCCGGGAACGGGTACAGCTCGTAGCCCACCACGCGGGCGCGAAGGCCACGCTCCGCCAGCCGCGCGACGGTCGCCTGACGGGAGAGGAACGAGACCTGCACGACGTACGCCACCCCCTCGCTCGCCAGCGCCTCGGGCAGCCGTTCGAGCAGCTCGTCGAGCACGTTGCGGCCCCAGTAGTCGGCTGGCCGGTGGCCGGGGAGCGCCCGGAAGGGGTCGACGGGAAGCTGGTACAGGCTGGCGACCACGACCTCGTAGCGCTCCTCCGGACGCCACCGGTAGATGTCGGCCGCGGACACGGTGACCAGCTCGCCGACGCCGTTGCGCTGCGCGTTCTCCTCGGCGTTGCGGACCGCTCGCGGGTCGCGGTCGATCGCGTGGACGTGGGCGGCGCCGTTGCGGGCCAGCTGCACCGCCAGCAGCCCCGTTCCGGTGCCGACGTCGAGGCAGCGCTGGCCGACGCCGATCCGCTCGTCGAAGAGGTGCCGCCAGGTGAGCAGGCTGCCCCCGCGCGGCGAGAACACCCCCTCGTGGCGGACCAGGTCCGGGAAGTCGAGCGGGTAGAGCGAGCGGCCGCGGCCGTCGCGCCACGGTTCGTCGACCGGCGGCGGAGCGACGTCGTCGTCGGGGCCCGCGCTCCGACGACTGCGCCCGACGGGCACCCCGCTCAGACGACGGGCCGCGGTGGCGATGTGCTCCGGACCGACGCCGCAGCAGCCGCCGATGACCTGGGCGCCCTCCTCGCGCCAGCGCAGGGCGAGCTCGGCGTACTCCTCACCGGAGACCCCGGTCGAGGAGTGCCAGCCGGTGCCGGTCGGATAGCCGAGGTTCGGGTAGACCCCGAGCGGCAGGTCGACGAAGTCGCGGAGGTAGCTGATCATCCCGTCGACGTGGTCGGGCGGCACGCAGTTGATCAGCAGCGCTTCGACGCCGAGCCGCTCGAACTGGCGTGCGGCGCGACCGAACGCATCGCCCTCGGGCCCGCCCCAGTGCTCGCCGTGAGCGCCGCAGAGTCCATGCCGGCACCGTCGGAACGAGAGCCAGACCGGCAGTCCGAGCGCCAGCAGCCGCTCGACCGCGGCGATCAGCGACGGGCGGACCAGCGTCAGCGTCTCGACCAGCACCAGATCCGGCGGTTCGTCGTGGAACGCTCGCGCCAGCAGATCGAGCTCCTCGGCGCGCTCCTCGCCCTCGACGTCCCCGCCCAGCGAGAACGCCACGGCGCTGCCGGTCTCCGCCGCTGCCTCACGGGCGAGCCGCACCGACGAGCGCGCGACGTCGAGCCAGTGCACTGGGCCGTTGCCGAGCGCGTCCGGGGTCGACGTCGCCGACAGCAGCCCCCAGGTCGCCGTGGTGATCACGTCCGCCTGCGCCTCGGCGTAGCGCTGGTGCACCCGGCGAACCGCCGCCGGGTCCTCGATCACCGACCGCACGCCCCACGAACGGTCGTCCGGGTCTCCGCCGCCGGGCAGCTCGGTGGTGACTCCACCGTCGAGGACGACGCAGCGTCCGGCAGCGAGCGCGTCGGTCACGCGCCCGTACGCTCCGGTCGGCGAGGATGGCGACGCAGGCACGCCGCAACCCTATGCGCACCGTGCCGCGGCGTCACCCCCACGTCGAGGGGGATGACCTGTCCTGTGGGTGAGGTCCGCCGCGGCAGCCGCTGCGGGCGCTACGGGCGTGCGGCGGCTCGCAGACGACCGTCGTCCGTCGCACCGAGCTGCTCGACCAGTCGCCCGGCCGCGGCCGGCACCGGGACCGCTCGAGCCGAGCCGATCAGATCGTTGAAGGTGAAGACGTGGTAGCCGTGCACACCGAGCTCTCCGCCGAGCTGCGGGTCGAGCGCCGCCAGCAGCGCATCCGTCGGCGGTTCGGCGCGGCCCATCAGGCGCCGCATCCCGCGTTGCCGCCGGAGCGTGCGGACCGACGCTCCGACCCCGACCCGGAGCGACACCTCGAGCAGTCTCCGGCGGTCGATCGGTCCCGGTACGCCCGCGTAGAGCGGCAGACCGATTCCCGCCTCACGGGTGCGAGCGAGCCAGGCCAGCAGGACGCTCGGGTCGAAGCAGATCTGCGTGACCATGTAGTCGGCCCACCGGGCCTTGGCCGCCAGCGAGCGCTGCAGCACGCCGTCGGGGATCGTCGGATGCCCCTCCGGGTAGGCCGGCACCCCGATCGACCGCGGAGCGAGCGGGTGCGCCCGGAGCAGCGGAAGCAGCTGCTCGCCGGAATCGAACGGCCCCGCCGGCGCCGGCGCGTCACCCCCGACCAGGAAGACGTCGTGGACGTTCAGGTCGGACAACCGGGTCAGGATCCGGTCGAGGTGCCGGTCGTCGCGGACCATCCGCGCCGCGAGGTGCGGCACGACCCGGTGGCCCAGGGTCCGCAGCCTCGCCGCGACGTCGAGGGCCGCGTCGACTCCGTGTCGCGGCGAGCAGGTGACGGTCAGCGTCAGCGGCCGGCCGACCTCCGCGGCCTCCTGCTCGGCACGCGGGAACGGCAGGACCTCGTAGCGGACGTGGTCGTCGGGGGACACGGCGGGGTCGAGCATCGAGGTCAACTGTCGTGATCTGCGGCCGGCTCGGCGACGCCCGGACAGGGAGTCTTCCCTCACCGAACGGTGGGGCCGGCGCGGTGGTCCGGGCCGGGGGCCCGCGCGGTCCGCGCTCGCTGGCCCTCTCGTGCGGCGAGCAGCCCGAGGGCGTCCAGTCCGACCGGGCAGACCCCGTGGTCGCGCCCGGCATCGGCGATCGCCCGCCAGGCGGTCGCGACGTCGGCCTCGTCGACGATCACCAGGAAGCTCGACGTCGTCTCGGCGACGAGGAATCCGGGCCGGCCCGCCACGGTCACGTCGTGGTGGGGAGGCGTGCGGGTCGGGTCGCGGTCGCGCCCGAACGCCCCGAGGTCCGCCAGCACGGCCGGGGCCTTCGGCCCGACCAGTTGCAGCACCGCGCGCTCCGGCTCGATCATGCCGCCAACCCGGTGCGCCACCTCGCCGCCCAGCGCGTCGCGCGTGGACGCGGCCCGCGCGGCGGGCAGCACCGCACGCAGCGAGCCACCCGTCGCCGAGCGGCACCACCAGGTCGTGCCGCCGACGCGGGCCACGCCACCGGGGGCGAGCGGCAGTCCGACGATCCGTTCGACCACGCGGTCGAGCCGACGGCGGTCGGCGGTCAGGGCGATCGAGGTCAGGTCGGCACGCAGCGCGATCCCCGCTGCCGTCAGGCAGACCGAGAGCTCGGCGGTGGGCGACCCGTAGTGGACGATCAGCTCACGTCGACCACGACGCACGCGGACCGCGCCCGCACCGGCGAGCGGTCGAGCAGGTGCGCCGTCGACAGCCATGGTCCCGACCCTAGTGACGGTCCACCGGCTCGCCACCGCCCGAACAGGGAGAGCTCCCTACCCGATCGGACCTCCGTTCGCGGACCCTCCCACTCGTGGCTGTCCGTTCGGGGAGGGGATCCCCGCTCAACGGGCGTAGCGGCGGGCAGCCCGGCGCGCGAGCGTTGTCATCGACCGTCGCGCGACACCGCTCGGCGGCCTCGGGGCAGCGTGCCCCGCCGACGCCGAGCCACCCCAGGAACGTATGAGCCAGTACGCCGACAACGAATACCTCTTCACCTCGGAATCCGTCTCCGAAGGTCACCCCGACAAGGT
>JBQGEK010000365.1:0-11804 GCA_052039575.1 Patulibacter sp.
CGCCCGCCCGCTCCGCTGGACCCTGCGGGGGGTGCGCGCCGCGGGGGCGGTGCCCGCCGCGCCGGCCGCCGCCGGGGCGGCGACGCCACCCGCCGCGAGCGACCGCGCGGGCTCGACCACCGCTGCGCAGACGGATGACGCGTCACGCCTGACCGGCCGCCTGCTGGTCACGGTCCGGAGCGGCAACGGGACCGCGACCGAGGTCGTCGACCAGCGACTCGACGGCGTCGCCCGCCGGGCCGGGACCCGCGCGGTCACGCCCGACGGCACCCGTGGCGACGGCACCGCCACCGCGCCGGTGACCGCTGGCGACGCCGCGGCCCGCAAGCGCCTGATCGCGAAGCTCCGCAGCGATCCGGCGGTCGTCGACGTCGAGCCCGAGCGCCAGGCGACCGTCCGTCGCCGGGCTCCCAACGTCCCGAACGACCCGGTGATGCACGACCAGGACCCGAACGCCCCGGCGGGCGTGACCGCCGGCTGGTGGGCGCAGCAGATGCGCCTCCCGGAGGCCTGGGCGCTGGCCAGCGGCTCGAAGGCGACGATCGCCGTGATCGACACCGGGTTCGACGTCACGCATCCGCAGCTGCGGCCGGTCGTCTCGCGCTCGATCGAGGTCTCAGCTTCCGGCAACCTGCCGGGTTCCGCCCGGACCGACGAGATCGGCCACGGCACCCACGTCGCCTCGCTTGCCTGCTCGGCCTTCAACGACAACGCCGGCACCGTCGGCGCCGGCGGGCGCTGCCGCCTGATCACGATCAAGAGCGACCTCTTCGACAGCTCGGTGGCTCGCGCGATCACCCGCGCGACCGAGCTCGGCGCTGACGTGATCAGCATGAGCTTCGGCGTCGACGGCGCCTCGAGCGCAC
Source organism: Patulibacter sp. (assembly GCA_052039575.1). GTDB lineage: Bacteria > Actinomycetota > Thermoleophilia > Solirubrobacterales > Solirubrobacteraceae > Patulibacter. The sequence goes on from JBQGEK010000365.1 coordinate 867, forward strand.
CGCGCGTGATCCGCGACGCGCTCCGCGACGCGGAGCGGAAGGGCGTGGTGCTCGTCGCGGCGGGCGCCGACGATCCGACCGAGCAGCAAGGCTACCCGGCCAACACGCTGCAGCCGTCCGGCACCGGATCGAAGATCGATCGGGGACTCGGTCTGTCGGTGACGGCGGCGCTCGCCAACGGGACCCGGGCCGGCTTCGCCGGACGCGGCAGTCAGATCAGCGTCGCGGGCTACGGCGCCTACGGGGCGATCGGCGGCCCGCCGGGCATCCTCGGGGCGTTCCCGGAGGCGACCGTGGCCTACGAGCAGCCGACCGCCGAGGGCGGCGGACCGGTCGCGGTGCGGACCGAGGTCCGCGGCGACCGGCGCTACGCGTACGAGGCGGGGACCTCGATGGCGACTCCGATGGTCGCCGGTGTGGCCGCGCTCGTGCGCCACGCCAACCCGCACCTCTCGTCGTCCGACATCGTCGGCGTGATCAAGCGGTCGGCGTCGCGGACCGGCGGCTGGAACCCCGACGTCGGCTGGGGTGTCGTCGATGCGTTCGCGGCCGTCGACCGGGGCCGCAAGCTCGACCGGCGGGCTCCGGTGGTCAAGCCCCGGACCCGCTCGCGGAGCGTCCGCGCGTCGCGGGTCCAGCTGGCTTGGACGGCATCGGACAAGAGCCCGACGCCGCAGGTCGGGTCGGGCATGCGGACCGTCGAGGTCTGGCGCAGCGTCGACGGCGAGAAGTTCCGTCGGGTCGGGTCGTCGGCCCGCGGATCGTTGCGCGTGTCGGTCCCCAAGGGCCGGGTCCGGTTCGCGCTGCGCGGCGTCGACAAGGCCGGGAACCGCGCCGCGATCTCGACCCGGACCACGGTCGTGCTGCGGCGCTCCTGATCGGCGGCTCCGACCCGCGTCGCTAGGCCGTCTGCGTCGGCTCCAGCGCGGCGAGCTTCTCGCGGGCCAGCGCGTCGAGCTCGTCGATCGCGTCGGCGATCGCGTCGGTGATCACCTTCAGATCGGGGATCGCGTCGTGGTCCGCGATCAGCCCGAAGTTGATCGCGCCGTTGTAGGACATGATCGCCACGGCGAGCGCGTGGTCCTTCGGCAGGAACGCGATCGGGAAGGCCCGCTTCATCTCGCGACCCCGCAGATAGAGCGGGAACTGCGGCCCCGGGACGTTCGTCACGAGCAGGTTGAACAACCGCGTCGAGAAGGTCAGCCGCGACGCCTGGGCGAGGATCGTCGGCGGAGCGAAGCTCTGGACGTTGGCGATCGCCTCGGCGCCGAGCGCCTGCTTGCTGTCCTTCAGGTCCTTCATCGCCTCGCGGATGAACTCCATCCGCTCGATCGGGTCCTCGAGAAAGACCGGCAGCGGGCCGCGCATCGCGGTCAGCCGGTTGCCCAGCTGCCCATGGTCGTCGGCGGTCCGGATCGAGACCGGCACCAGGGCCCGCAGTTCGAGCCCCTGCGGCCGGACGCCGCGGCGCTCCAGCCACGTCCGCAGCCCGCTGGTCACCACCGTCAGCACGACGTCGTTGACCGTGCCGCCGAACGCGTCCTTGATCCGCTTGAACGTCGCCAGGTCGCTCTCGACCGCCCGGTAGCGGCGGTGCGATCCGATCGTCACGTTGAGCGGGGTCGAGGGGGCGGGGTTCATCAGTGCCCACGCCATCTCGCCGAGCCCCTCGCCGACCTCCTTGGCGCGCGCGATCGCGGCCTTCGGACGTCCGAGCGCGTCGACCAGCCGGGCCGCACCGACGAGCCCGCTGCGGACGAGGCCGAGCGCGCCATCGGTCAGCAGCTCGGTCGACGTCGGAACCGGCCGGGCTCGCCACGCCTCGTCGGGGTGGGGGATCTCCATCGGCTCGGGACCGAGGTCGAGCAGCGCGGTTCCGATGTCGATCCCACTGAGCCCGTCGATCAGCGCGTGGTGCGTCTTCGAGATCAGGGCCCAGTGGTCGTTCTCCAGGCCCTCGATCATCCACAGCTCCCACAGCGGCTTGCTGCGGTCCAGGCGCTGGGAGAAGATCTGCGCGGTCGCGTCCCGAAGCTGGGTCCGGCGCCCCGGGGCCGGCAACGCCGTGCGCCGCACGTGGTACTCGAGGTTGAATCCCGGATCGTCGATCCACACCGGGTTGCCACTCTGGAGCGGCGCCGGCTCGAGACGCTGACGGTACCGCGGCAGCAGGTGCAGACGGCCGCGGACGGTATCGAGCACTTCGTGGAAGGGCGGGGGCGGGCCCTCGAACACGATCAGGCCGCCGATGTGCATGTGCGATGTGGGGCCCTCCTGGTGGAGGAACCCCGCGTCGACGGCGGTCAGCCGATCGGATTCGTGGTGCGCCATGCGCTGTCTCTCGCTCGCTTCGCGGGCCGTGGGGAACCTTCAGCCTACCCCTCCGGTGAGGAAACCGAAAGCGTTGAGGAAGGGGGGTGTTCCTGCCTGCCACGAGCGCGCGCCGGCGGGGCAAGGTCCTGAGGCCCTAACCTCGAAGACGATGCGCACGGAGCACCAATCCTCGGCGCCGGGACCGTCGCGACGCGTCCTGCTGCTGACCGGGCTCGCGGTGCTGCTGATCGCGGCCGGCGCCGGAGCGCTGCTCGTGCTCGTCGGCGAGGATCGGAGCGGGACCGCGAGCGCGACCACGACACGGGCGCCGTCGCTCGATCGCCAGCTGGCGCTCGCCGAGCGACCCGACCGCGCGGTTCCCACCCCGACCGTCGACCGCTTCGACGCCGATCGCGCGCTGCGGCTCGTGCGGATGCAGGTGCGGTTCGGTCCGCGGCCGTCGGAGTCCCGCGCCCTGGCCCGGCTGCGCCCACGGCTGCTCGAGCGTCTGCCACGCGGGCGGAGCGAGCCGGTCGCAGGGCACCGCGGACTGCACAACCTGGTCGGGCGGATCCCCGGCCGGCAGCCGGCGGTCGTGCTCTCCGCCCACTACGACACCCAGGTCGAGCCGGCGGGGTTCGTCGGAGCCAACGACGGCGCGGCGGGACCCGCGGTCGTGATCGAGGCCGCCCGGGCGCTCGCCGCGATGCCGAGACCGCGGAACGCGCGCGAGATCCGGTTCGTGCTGTTCGACGGCGAGGAGCTTCCCGCCGACCCGCCGACCGGCCGGTTCGCGGCGGACGGCCTGCGCGGATCGCGTGCCTACGCGCGGGCCCACGCTCGCGACCTGGGGGCGGTCGTGGTCGCCGACTACGTGGCGAACCGCGGTCTGCGGCTGCCCCGCGAGCCGCAGTCGGACCGCGCGCTCTGGGGGCGGCTCCAGGCCGCCGCCCGTCGTGTCGGCGTCGCCCCGGTCTTCGCCGGCACCGGACGGACCACGATCATCGACGACCACGTGCCGTTCCTCGACGAGGACGTCCCGGCCGTGACCTTGATCGACTGGGACTATCCGCACAAGAACACCGCCGCCGACACGCTCGACCGGCTGTCCCGCGGGGCGATCGACGCGACGGGGGAGACGCTCGTCGCCTGGCTCGACGCCGAGCGGCGACGCTGACGGTCCCACGCGCTGGCGATCGTCGCGGCAGGGCCGCTGAGCGGGAACGCGCACACAACCGGAGCGCCCGACGGCCGGGGGCGTACCATTGGAGACGTGACGACGCTTGCGACGCCTCAGACCGTGCTGCTCGCCAGCCCCCGCGGCTACTGCGCGGGCGTCGACCGCGCCGTGCAGACGGTCGAGCGTGCGCTCGACCTGTACGGACCGCCGGTCTACGTGCGGAAGGAGATCGTGCACAACAAGCACGTCGTCGAGACGCTTCGCGCCCGCGGCGCGATCTTCGTCGACGAGCTGACCGACGAGGTGCCCGAGGGCGCGATCACCGTCTTCAGCGCCCACGGCGTCAGTCCGGCGGTCCACGCCGACGCGGCGCAGCGCGGTCTGCGGACGATCGACGCGACCTGCCCGCTGGTGACCAAGGTGCACCGCGAAGCGGTCAAGTTCGCGGAGGACGGCTACCAGATGATCCTGATCGGCCACGCCGGCCACGAGGAGGTCGAGGGCACGATGGGCGAGGCTCCCGACCACATCACGCTGGTCGAGACGATCGACGACGTCGACACGCTCGACATCGACCCGGACACCGAGAAGCTCGCGTACATCTCGCAGACCACGCTGTCGGTCGGCGAGACGCGCGACATCATCGCCCGTCTGCGCGAGCGGTTCACCCACATCGTCGGTCCCCGCAAGGACGACATCTGCTACGCCACCACCAACCGGCAGATGGCGGTCAAGCAGCTCGCCGAGCAGTGCGACCTGGTGCTGGTGATCGGCTCGCAGAACTCCTCGAACTCGCTGCGGTTGGTCGACGTCACGCGCGAGCTCGGCACCGACTCGCACCTGATCGACAACGCCACCGAGGTGGACGAGGCGTGGCTCGTCGGACGCGAGACGATCGGCATCACGTCCGGTGCCAGCGCGCCGGACGAGCTGGTCGAGCAGCTCGTCGACGTCTTCCGCTCCCGGGGCACGACCGACGTCCGCGAGCTCGAGGTGATCCGCGAGGACGTCCGGTTCATGCTGCCGAAGACGATCCGCGTCGAGCAGAGCGCGCGCGACGCCGCGCAGGTCTGAACCCCGGACGCCCGTGGTGCCTGGGACCGGCCCCACGGGGCGCTCCAGCCTGGTCGTCTCCGACCTGCACCTCGGGTCGGCAGCCGACAGCGACCTCCTGCGGCATCCCGGCCCGGCCCGCGACGCGCTGTTCGCGGCCCTCGAGGGCGCCGACCGACTGGTCGTCGCCGGCGACCTGCTCGAACTCCGTCACGGGCCCGCACGGACGGTCCTCGAACGCGCCCGGCCGTTCCTCCGAGCGCTCGGCGCTGAGCTCGGCCCCGGCCGCGAGCTGCTGATCCTGGCGGGCAACCACGACCACCGGATGGTCCGGCCGTGGCTGATGCGCCGCCGGCTCGCGGACCGGCCCCTGGATCTCGACAGCACGGCGGACGCGGCCGACGTCTCGCCGATCACCGCCGCCGTCGCGGAGGCCGTCGGCTCCGGGGCTGCCGTGTCCCCCGGTGGAGGCCCGCAGGTCCGGGTCGCCTACCCCGCCGCCTGGGTGATCGAGCCGGGCGAGAGCGAGCAGGCGCCCCGCGGCGTCCTCGTCAGCCACGGCCACTACGTCGACGCGGTTTGGCGGATGCCGACGATGGAGCGGCTCGCCGCGGCGGTCGCGACCCGTGCGCACCGGCTGACGGCCGATCAGCTGCGGACCCCGGATGCCTTCGAGCAGGTGCTCGGGCCGGCCTACGGCTGGATGGACGGGCTGGCCGAGTACGCCACCACCAGCGGACCGACCCGCTCTCAGCGCACCTCCAGCGGCCTCTGGCACCGGCTCAACGCCGACCGCGGTTGGCGGGGATTCGCGCTGCGACGGGCGGTCCCGCTCACGACCCGGGTGATCGAACGCGCCGGGCTCGGCCGCTACGAGCGGGATCTGACTCCGGAACGGCTCCGGATCGCCGGCAACCAGGGGATCGTGCGTGCCGTCGAGCAACTGGGGGCGCAACCCGACGCGCTGATCGTCGGCCACACGCACCGGGCCGGGCCGCTGCCGGGCGACGACCGCTCGGAGTGGCGGCTCGCGGGTGGTGGGGCGCTCCTCAACTGCGGCGCATGGGTCCACAACGGCCCCGAGCTCGACGAGATCACCGACAACCCCGTGGCCTACCGTCCCGGGCGTGCGGTGCGCGTCGACGCCGACGGCGCGGTGCGGCTGGTCGACCTTCTCGGCCGCTGACCGGGGACCTCGACCGGAACGCAGCCGTCACGAGCTGCTCGACGGAGCTCAGTCCCCGCCGCCGGCTGTGGCGTCCGGCGCGAGACCGGGCGCGAAGCTGACCCCGTGGACGACCGTCTCGCCGACCGGCTCGAGGTCGAGCTCTCCGGTCGTCGAGACGTCGTGCGCGATCAGCCGGAACGCTCCCGGATGCTCGACGGCGACGCGCTCGCCGTTGACGAGCACGGCGCCCTCGCCGTTGGCCGGCGGCTCCAGCACCGCCCAGACCTCGCCGGCGGTGTAGGTCCCCGACCACGGACCTTCCTGCTCCGGGCTCGGAACCACCAGCAGCGCGTCGTCGTCGTCGACCGGGCGCAGCGGCGCGATCGGCTCGTCGTCGCGTCCGAGCAGCTCGAGGATCGCCTGCTCGGTCTCGCGGTACCCACCCTCGCCGTGGTGGTAGTCGACCAGCCAGCTCTCGCCGTCGAACAGGTACCGCGACGGCCAGCCGGGCGCCTGCATCTCGTCGCGGTAGCGGGCGTCGTCGTCGACCAGCACCGGGAAGGTCACGCCGAGCCGCTTGACGGCCGCGCCGACCACCTCGTACCCCTTCGAGCAGGGGAAGCCCGGCCAGTGCGCGCCGACGACCCGCAGGCCGTCCTCCGCGTAGCGCTCGTGCCACAGCTTCAGGTACTCCAGGCTGCGGATCGACGCCGGGCGACAGAAGTCCCAGAACTCGACGAGTACCGGGCGTCCCTTCTGCTGATCCATCCGCAGCATGGCCACGTTGGCCCACAACGCGGGCCGGGGGAACACGGGGGCGGCGATCTTCTGCGCAGGTGCTCGCATCGGAGCGACACGGTACATCGTTCGCTCCCCTGGCCTACCATCCGCCGAGTGATTCGTCGCCGTAGTCGTCGGTCGAGTCCCGCCATGACGCTGTGTCGGGTCGGGGCCACGATCGGGGTCCTCAGCCTGCTGCTGCCGACCACCGCCGTCGCACACGGGCTCTCCGGACCACGGAGCCTGCCGATCCCCGAGTGGCTGTTCGCGTGGGCGGCGTCGATCGTCCTGATCGTCTCGTTCGTCGCGCTCTCCGTGCTCTGGCCGCGACCGAGGCTCGCCGCCCTCGCCGCCGGACGGTCGGTCGCCGTCCCGGCGGCGCTGCGCCGGACCGGTCGTCTCGTGCTCGGTGCGCTCGGCGTCGCGATCTGGGCGGTCACCGTCTGGGCCGGACTGACCGGCACGCCGAACGTCCAGGCGAACATCGCGCCGACGATGGTCTTCGTCGGCTTCTGGGTCGGCATCCCCGTGCTCTCGCTGTTCGTCGGCGACCTGTGGCGGGCACTGAGCCCGTGGCGGGCGATCGCCGAGGCCGCGACCTGGATCGCGGAGCGGATCAGCGGTCGTGGCAACCTCCCGCCGGCGCTCGCCTACCCGGAGCGGGCCGGCCTGGTGCCGGCTGCGCTGGTGCTGCTGGCCTTCGGCTGGCTCGAGCTCGCCGCTCCGAACCGCGACGATCCGTCGCTGCTCGCGACGATCGCGTTGCTCTACTGCGCGCTGATGCTGATCGCGACCAGCGTGTTCGGCCTGCGGGTGCTCGACAGGATCGACGGCTTCGGCCAGTACTTTCGGCTCGCCGGGTCGCTCGCTCCGCTGCGGTGGCACGAGGGGCGGCTGCACGTGCGCTGGCCCGGGACCGGGCTCGCCGAGCTGCGACCCGAGCGTGGTCTCGCGGCCGTCGTCCTGGTGCTGATCGGGGTCACGACCTTCGACGGCCTCTCCGGCGGGGAGCTGTGGAACAACCAGGGCGCGATCGGACCGTGGCTCGAGGACATCTTCGTCGGCCTCGGGCTCGGGATCAACGCGGCCGACGTGGTCGCCCGCTCGATCGGCCTGTTCGTCGTCGTCGGGATCATCTGGGCCTTCGTCTGGGTCGGGATCCTCGGGATCCACCGGGTCGACGCCGCGCGGCACACGCCCCGGGACCTGCTCGGACGGTTCGCTCCGACGCTCGTGCCGATCGCGATCGGCTACGCGATCGCGCACTACTGCACGCTGCTCGTCCAGGGCGCGCAGTCGCTCGCGTTCCAGTTCTCGGATCCGCGCGGCGTCGGCGACGACTGGTTCGGGACCGCGAGCTGGGGTGTCGACTACAGCCTCCTGACGGGCAACAACGTCTGGTACTTCCAGGTCGGTGCGCTCGTGCTCGGGCACGTCGCCGGCCTCGTCGCGGCTCACGACCTGGCGCTGCGGACCTTCCGCGGCCCGCGCGCCGCCGCCCGCTCGCAGTACTGGATGCTCGCCGTGATGGTGGGCTTCACCTCGCTGGGGCTATGGTTGCTGTCGTGACCCCGCTCGCCCACGTCGGCCACTGGTACCACGTACTGCTGTACCTCGCCCCGGTCTTCCTGGTCGGCGCGGGGCTGTGGTACGCCGGCAAGCGGCTGCCCGAAGAGGGCGAGTTCGAGGACTACGACGACGGCGACGACCCACACGACCTCGGTCGGCCGATCGGGCCGTAGAGCCGCCTTTCGGACGAGCGTCGCGCACCGACCGGGGACGGCACGCAACCTCTGGCGTCCGGCGGGGTTATCGGGTATATACCCGCCAAACCCACCGGCCCGAGGCACCCCGTGCTGACGCAAGACCACGAACTCCATCGGTTGCTCGATTCCGTCGCCGACACGCGTGAGATCGTCGTGCGGCGGGCCGACGCGGACGACGCCCTGCTCGCGGCCTGGGAGGACGCCCGCGACGACGCCAACGAGACCTGGTTCCGCTGGGCGGCGCGACCGACTGGGGATCGCTGGGTGGTCTACCTCGCGGCCCGGGACCGTGAGGGCGCGGCGCTCGCCGCGCTCGCCGCGAGCGCTCCCCCGGCGCTCGCCTCCTGACGACACCGGGCGGCGAGACCGACGCCGGCCGGTGGCTCGAGGCTCAGCCCGGCGTGTGGCCGGCGGTCGGGTGATCGGACGACGGCTCGGCCGGCGTGGTCGGCGGAGCGTCGCGGATCACCCGCACGTCGTGGGCCAATCCGTCCGCCGTCAGCTTGTCGACCGGGAACGCCACCCGCTGGAGGCCTTGGGCGTCGACGACCAGGACGTACGCCGAATGATCGAACTCGGGACCCTGCGGTTGGACCGCGTAGGCGTCCCAGAGCGGGCGCAGCCGGGCCTCGTCGCCGAGCAGGAAGTGCGCGCGCGTCCCCAACCGCATCTTGTTGAGGAACCGCTGGGCCGCTTCCGGCGTGTCGTTCTCCGGATCGACGCTGATCGCCAGCGTCGGCACCGGCTCGTCGAGCTGGTCGAGCGCTCCGGCGATCTGGCGGGCCGCGGCGGGGCAGGTGTCGTCGCAGTTGGCGAACAGGAAGGTCACGATCACCGGCTGGCCGCGGTAGTCCGCGATGCTGACCGCGTCGCCGTTCTGGTCGCGCAGACGGAAGTCCGGCGCCGGCGCTGACGGCCGGGTGGCCCCGACGAACGGCGAGTCGGGGCTGGAGATGCCGGCCGCAAGGCTGTCGACCGCGGATCCCGGCCGCGCCAGTGCCAGCACCACGATCACGCCGAGCACGATCACCGAGCTGGTCAACAGCGACAGGGGGATACGGGGATTCGCCACGGTACGATCGAGGGTAGAGCCTTCCGTCCGGACGGCGCGCCGAGACGCCCTCCCGGAACCACCGGACGGATCGCATATGGCGCGTCGTTTCGGGGGCGCTACACTTTGTAAAGTACGTAGAACCTGATTCGAAATTGGTGGTTGCCTGTCGTGGTCGATGACCGAGCAGGGCGCCGCCGGGATCCGAGAGCCAGACTGGTTGTCTGACTGAGGAGCCGGGTGGTGATCCTGCGATGCGTCTCCGGCCGCGACAGGCGGCCGATCATTCCGAGTCAGGTTCGGAAATTCCTATGGACGTTCAGGTGATGGCATGACCCCCTCGGGAGCGGAGTTCGTCCGCCAGATCAAGGGCCAGGTCGAGGAGATCGACCCGACCCAGGTCCACGAGATCCTCTTCGACGAGGACGTCGTCGTGGTCGACGTGCGTGAGAGCGACGAGGTCGCCGCGGGCAAGCTCCCGGGCGCCGTCCACGTCCCGCGCGGATTCCTCGAGTCTCGGATCGACGGCGCCGTCGGCGACCGCGACAAGCGCGTCGTGCTCTACTGCGCCTCCGGAAACCGCTCCGCCCTCGCCGCCCGCACGCTGATCGACGACCTCGGCTACTCCCGGGTCGAGTCGATGACCGGCGGCTACACCCTCTGGAAGGACCGCGGCTACGACGTCGACGTCCCGCGCACGCTCACCCCCGAGCAGCGCGAGCGCTTCAGCCGCCACATCCTGATCAACGAGGTCGGGCTCGACGGACAGATCAAGCTGCTCGACGCCAAGGTCCTGCTGATCGGCGCCGGCGCCCTCGGCTCGCCGAACGCGCTCTACCTGGCCGCGGCCGGCATCGGCACGATCGGGATCGTCGCCGACGACGTCGTCGACCTCTCCAACCTCCAGCGGCAGGTCGCCCACGGCACCTCGACGGTCGGCGTCGCGAAGACCGAGTCCGCCGCCCAGCGGATCAACGACATCAACCCCGGTGCCAAGGTGATCCAGCACCAGGCGCGGCTCAGCGCCGACAACGTGCTCGAGATCTTCCAGGACTACGACGTGATCGTCGACGGGACGGACAACTTCCCGACCCGCTACCTGATCAACGACGCCGCGGTCCGGCTGGACAAGCCCGTCGTCAGCGCCGCGATCCTCGGCTTCGAGGCTCAGCTCTCGGTCTTCGACACGGCGAACGACGGTCCCTGCTACCGCTGCCTCTTCCCGGTCCCGCCGCCCGCCGAGCTGGCGCCGTCCTGCGGCGCCAACGGCGTCCTCGGCGTGCTGCCCGGCACCGCCGGTCTGCTCCAGGCCACCGAGGTGATCAAGCTGATCGTCGGCATCGGCGACTCGCTCCGCGGCCGGCTGCTGATGTACGACGCACTGGCCGCAGAGGTCCGCGAGGTCAAGGTCCGCAAGGACCCGGAGTGCCCCGTCTGCTCCAAGGACCACAGCCAGATCAGCCAGGACGAGCTCGGGGTCTTCCCGGACTACGAGGCGTTCTGCGCCGCCGCCGGCTGATCCACGCTGCTCACGAGGTGCGGGGCCCTGGAAAAGGGGCGCCGCCCCCCCGCTCCGCCCCCCCCAGCAATAAGGTACCGCCAAAAGGCCAACAATAGCAACCCCCCC
>JBQGEK010000366.1:0-5566 GCA_052039575.1 Patulibacter sp.
GGCGGCGCGCGTCGTCGCCCCCCCCGCGCACGCACACCCGGACGTCGCGCGACCCGCCCTGGGGGGGCCGGAGCGCCGTCGCTCCGGTTCGAGCGCGGCGACCCGTCGAGGTTGAGCACGTACGGCGTGTCGAACCTCGACCGGTCGCCCCGTCGGCTTGAAAGCCTTAATCCCGACAGGGATTTGAATGTTTCCGCGCGGACCTGGTAGCGTTCGCGCCGGTCAAGAGTGCCAGCGCCAAGCCCCGGCTCGCTGGCCGGCAACCCTCCTCCGCGGTGGGGTGCCCCGGGTGAAGACCAGGCCGCACGGGTCGCGTGATCCGTGCCTGCAAGCGCGGACCGGGCGTCGCCGTCGGGTCCCACCACCCGATTCGAGGACCCTCATGACCACCCCGCCCAGCTCCGTCCGCGACCACTCGTCCGACTCTGGGGACACCCCCTCGCGCGGCACCGAGCCGGACCTCGCATCCCCCGAGGTCGCGATCGACCCGTTGCTCGACGTCGTCGGCGCGGACCTGACCGTTCCGCTGCTCGACGGTCGCCGGGTCCGCTACGCGAACCTCGACTACGCCGCCACCGCGCCGGCGCTGCGCTCGGTCGCCGACCGGGTGGCCCAGGTGCTGCCGTTCAGCGGCAGCGTCCACCGCGGCGCCGGGCTGCCGTCGCAGGCCTCGAGCCGACTCTACGAGGCCGCGCGCGCCCGGGTCTCGACCGCGCTCGGCGCCCGCGCCGACGACCACGTCGTCTTCGTCCGCAACACCACCGACGCGACCAACCTGCTCGCCGGCAGCATCCCCGCCGACACCGGCGACGTGCTGACGCTCGACATCGAGCACCACGCCAACCTGCTGCCGTGGAAGCGCCACGGCCAGGGCGACGCCGCCGCGAGCGACGAGCACCGCTTCGGCTACCGCACCGTCGCCCACGCCGAGACGATCGGCGAGACGCTGCGCCAGGTCGAGGTCGCGCTCTGCGCGCGACCGACCGCGCTGCTCGCGGTCACCGGAGCGTCGAACGTGACCGGTGAGGTGCTGCCGATCGACCGGCTCGCCGCGCTGGCCCACGCCTACGGCGCGCGAATCTTCGTCGACGCCGCCCAGCTGGCGCCGCACCGGCGAATCCACCTGACGCTGTCCGACGTCGACTACGTCGCGTTCTCCGGCCACAAGCTCTACGCCCCGTACGGCAGCGGCGTGCTGGTCGGACGCGGCGACTGGCTCGACGCGGCGGAGCCGTACCTTGCGGGCGGCGGCGCGGTCCGCAACGTGACCGTCGACCGCACCGACTGGGCGACCGGACCGCAGCGGCACGAGGGCGGCACGCCCAACCTGGCCGGCGCGGTCGCGATCGTCGCGGCGCTCGAGGAGCTCGACACGCTGGTCGACCGCGACGGGATCGACGCCCGCGAGGCCCACGAGGCCGCCCTGACCACGCGGCTGCGAGACGGGATCGCGGCGATCCCCGGCGTGACCACGCACCGGATCTGGGACGGCGACGGGGACGCGATCGGCGTCGTCGCGTTCTCGGTCGACGGCTACACGCCCGGGCTCGTCGGCGCGTACCTGTCGGCCGAGCACGGGATCGGTGTCCGCGACGGCCGCTTCTGCGCCCACCCGCTGCTCGAGCGGTTCGGCCTGAAGCCCGGAGCGCTGCGCGCGAGCTTCGGCGTCGGTTCGCGGTCCGACGACGTCGACCGCCTGCTCGCCGCCCTTCAGCAGCTGACCACGACCGGCCCGGCGTTCGCCTACTGCCAGACCCCGGCCGGCTGCGTGCCGGAGCACGACACCCGCGACATCGGCGACTGGATCGGCGCCGACCTGGGCCGGTCCCCCGTCGCGGCCGGCACGTCACCCTGCCAGCAGGCGGCGTAGCCCCGAATCCAAATGAATCCAAATCTGCCCAAAGACTTGGATTCAGGCTGCTAGCCTCGACGGGCGATGCACGTCGAGATCCCACCGGAGGTCGATGCGCTCCTGACCTCGGTCGGCACCGCTGGCCTGCGGCGAATCGTGCGGGTGGACGCGGACGACCACCGCTACCTGCACTGGGACGAGTTGCGCCGCCGGACCCCGCCGGACGGGCTCAGCCACGAGGAGTGGTGGCTGAAGCTCAAGCTCCGGCGCCGCGGCACGGCGCAGTCGCTGCCGATGCGCACCACGGGCGGCCACCCGCTGCACTTCAACCTGCCGGGGCGTGCCCTTCGCCTGCTGCACTTCGCCGACCAGCACTGCGCAGGCGAGATCGCGTCGGACGCCGTCGTCACCAGCGACCGCGCGGCGCGGCGCCGCTATCTCGTCAACTCGCTGATGGAGGAGGCGATCCGGTCGAGCCAGCTCGAGGGAGCGACGACCTCGCGGGTCGCTGCCAAGGAGCTGCTCCGGACAGGGCGAGCGCCCGTCGACCGGTCGGAGCAGATGATCGCCAACAACTACCGCGGCATGGAATTCATCCGCGACGGCATCGGCGATCGACTGACGCCGGACGCAGTGCTCCAGCTGCATCGGATCCTCACCGAGGGCACGCTCGACGATCCCGCAGACGCCGGACGGCTGCAGCTTCCGGGGGCCGAGCGCGTCGCCGTCTTCGACCGCACGACCGACAAGCTGCTCCATCGTCCCCCTCCGGCCGAGGAGCTCCCGGGCCGACTCCAGGCACTCTGCGACTTCGCCAACGTCCGGGACCACAGCGACGAGTTCGTGCATCCGGTGGTGCGGGCCATCGTGCTCCACTTCTGGCTCGGACACGACCATCCGTTCGCGGACGGCAACGGCCGAACCGCTCGCGCGCTCTTCTACTGGTCGATGCGCACGCAGGGCTACTGGTTGGCCGAGTACCTGGCGATCTCGCGGATCCTCCAGCAGGCTCCCTCACAGTACTCGCGCGCCTACGTCCACACCGAGACCGACGAGGGCGACTGCACCTACTTCCTACTTCACCAGCTCGGGATGGTCGAGCGCGCCGTCGACGAGCTGCACCGCTATCTCGCGGTTCAGGTCGAGGACCAACACCGGATCGCGTCGGCCCTCCACGCCGACGACGACCTGAACCACCGGCAGATCGCCCTGCTCGGCCACGCGATCCGCAACGTCGATGCCGCGTACACGTTCGCGAGCCACGCAAGCGCCCACCGCGTCACCCACGAGACGGCGCGCAACGACATCCATGCGCTCGAAGCGCGCGGCCTGCTCGAACGCCAGCCGAGGACCCGCCCCATCCGCTACACCGCGGCCCGGGACGTCGCGGAGCGGATCCAAGAGGTCGCCCCCGAATCCAAATGAATCCAAATCTGTCCAAAGACTTGGATTCGGGCGGCGTCAAGCCGCGGCTCCGTCGGCGAACTCGTCGACCAGCGCCGCCAGCTCCTGCGGGGCATCCTCGGGCACGAACGTCCGCGCCCGCGGGAGCACGACGAAGCGGGCATCGGGGATCGTCGCCGCCAGGCGGCGACCGCCTCGGCGACCGAACCACAGGTCCGACCCGCCCCAGACGACCAGCGTCGGACGCGGGAAGGCCCGCAGGGCGCGCGCGGCGTCGACGGTCTGCCGCGGGTGGACGCCGCGGAAGAAGCGGATCAGGTCGTGGCGCACCGCGTGCGAGCGCAGCATCGGCTGCAAGTACGAGTCGAGGATCTCGGGCTCGATCGGCCGCCGTGCCACCGACCGGTAGAAGACGGTGCGGATCGGCGGCAAGCCGAACGCCCGGGCGATCGGATGACGGAGCGGGGCCACCGCCGTCAGCAGCCGCACCGGCTTGAGGTAGCGTGGCGGGAAGCCGCGGTGGTTGTCGCACGACGTCAGCACGAGCCGGTCGATCCGCTCCGGCCACGAGGCGGCCACCAGCTGGCTGATCGCCCCACCCGCGTCGTTGGCGACGATCGTGACGCGCTCCAGGCCGAGCGCCTCGATCAGCGCCACCACGATCCGCGCCTGCCCGGGCGGGCTGAGGTCGGCCTCCGGGCGCATCGGCGCCGGGTGCGACCCGAGCGGCAGGTCGGGCACGATGCAGCGGAAGCGGCCGGTGGCCGCGAGGATCGGGACGACGCCGCGCCAGAGGTCGCCGTTGGCCAGCCCGCCGTGGACGAACAGCAGCGGCACGCCGTCGCCGCGCTCGCGCAGCTCGATCGGGCCCTGAGCGAGCTCGACGGTCCGGCGCTCGCCCAGCGCCTCCGAGATCGCCACGGTCAGGCCCGCTTCCGGGACGCTCGCCGCTCGGCCCGCAGCAGCGCGAGCGCCGTACGCGGAGCCGCCGCCAGGACCAGCAGCCGCGCGGCCAGGCTCGTCGCCGGCCGTACGCCGAGGAAGGTCAGCGCCTGGTGCTCGACCACGCGCGCGTCGGCGTCGAACCGCCAGCTCTCGGTGCCGTGGACGTCGGCTCGCTCGCCGATCTCGCCCTCCCAGCGGTTGACGATGGTGTCGCCGCCGACCGCGACGACCGTCTTCCGCACGCGGAACCCGCGCCGCTCCCCCGCACCGAGCACCACGCCCCAGGCCCGTTCGATCGCGCCCCGTCCGTGGTGCTCCTCCCGCGCGCCGTTCGTGATCAGCACGAGCCGCGCGTCGGGGGCGTAGACCGCGGCGGCGCCCGGCGCGTCGTGGGCGTTCGTCAGGCGCTCCGCGGCCGCGACGAACGCCGCCGGGTCGTCGGGCAGGCGACCGACACCCTCGGGCGCGGCATGTGCTCCTTCTTGACCTTTTTGCAATGCTTCCATAACAGCGCACACTACTCTCGGTAGGGCATTCGTGCAACGCTTCCAAGATGGATCCGCGCCGAGCCCGCACGACCGACGCGCTGCTGACGGCGGCCGAGGCGGTCTTCGCCGGTCGGTCGCTCGACGAGGTCACGGTGGAGGAGATCGCCGCGCACGCCGGCGTCGCGGTCAGCTCGATCTACAACCACTTCGGCTCGAAGGCGGGGCTCCACGCAGCCGTGGTCGAGCGCGCACTGGAGGTCGACCGGCGGCACATGGACCGGGCGTACCGCGACGGCAGCTCAGCCGTCGAGCAGATCGAAGCGGCGGCCCTCCAGTACCTGGCCTTCTCGCTTGAGCACCCGGACCACTTCCGGATGCTCGCGTTCCCGCCCGAGCCCGGGCGGTTCGCGGCGGGCCGGGCCACCGTCGACACGCTGGCCCGCCGCGTGGCCGAGCAGAACCAGCGGTTGGTGGAGGCAATCCGCCGCGGGATCGACGACGGTCAGCTGCGACCGGTCGACCCCGAGCGCACCGCGACCGCGTTGTGGGCCGCCTGGAACGGGATCCTCAGCCTGGCCTGGAGGCCCGACGAGCTGCGCCACGACCCCCGCGAGCTGCGCCAGCTGCTCGACACCGCGACCGACCTGGTCCGGCACGGACTGCTGGCGCGGCCCGCCGCGAGCTGATGCGCGTTACACCACGCGGAGTGGCCTAACCCGCATCAGCAGGCGGCGCGCGAGAAGCTGATGCGCGTTACACCACGCGGAGTGGCCTAACCCGCATCAGCTGGGCGGCTAGCGGTGCTTGAACTCCGGCGCGCGCTTGGCCACGAAGGCGGCCATGCCCTCCTTCTGGTCCTCCGTCGCGAACATCGCGT
>JBQGEK010000367.1:0-1607 GCA_052039575.1 Patulibacter sp.
CTTCGCCTCGCGGAGGATCTCGGCCAGCGCTTCGGCGAAGGCGTCCAACGTCTCGCGCGCTTCCGTCTCGACGGGCTCGATCAGGAGGGCCTCGTCGACCAGGAGCGGGAAGTAGACCGTCGGCGGGTGGAAGCCGTGGTCCAGCAGGCGCTTGGCCAGGTCCAGGGTCTTGATGCCCAGCTCGCGCTTCATCGGGCCGCCCGAGATCACGAACTCGTGCATGCAGCGGGTGCCGAAGGCCAGCGGCAGGTACTCCCGCACGCCGTGCTCCTCGAGCTTGGCCAGCAGGTAGTTGGCGTTCAGGACCGCGGTCTCCGACGCGTCGCGCAGGCCCGACCCGCCCAGGCACTTGATGTAGGCGTAGCAGCGCACGACCACGCCGTCGTTGCCCTGGAACCCGCGCAGCTTGCCGATCGACTTCGAGCCCGGATCGCCCTCGGGGATCCGCTCCGGATCCGACACCAGGTCGAACCGCTCCGTGCCGACCTCGGGATCGGTCGGATCCTCGACGACCGTCGGCCGGATCACCGGCACCGGCAGGTACGGCGCGATCCGGTCGGACACCGCGATCGGACCCGACCCCGGGCCCCCGCCGCCGTGCGGCTGCGTGAACGACTTGTGCAGGTTGAAGTGCACGATGTCGAAGCCCATGTCGCCCGGACGCGTGATCCCCATGATCGCGTTCAGGTTGGCGCCGTCGTAGTAGAGGACGCCACCGACACCGTGGACGATCTCGGAGATCTCCTCGATGTTCGGGTCGAAGATCCCCAGGGTGTTGGGGTTGGTCAGCATGATCAGGGCGGTGTCCTGATCGGCCTTCGCCCGCAGGTCGTCGACGTCGACGCCACCGTCGGGGTTGGTCGCGACCTTCACGACCTCCAGCCCGGCCATCGTGACCGTCGCCGGGTTGGTGCCGTGCGCGGTGTCCGGGGTCAGGACCTTCGTCCGCGTCTCCCCCCGCGCCTCGTGGTAGGCCCGCGCCAGCAGCACGCCCGCCAGCTCGCCGTGCGAGCCCGCCGACGGCTGCAGGCAGACGTGCGGCAGGCCCGAGACCTCGGCCAGCTGACGCTCCAGGCCGTACATCAGCTTGAGCGCGCCCTGAGCGTGCTCCGACGTCTGGAACGGGTGCAGCCGGGAGTGACCGGGCAGCGCCCCGACCCGCTCGTGCAGACGCGGGTTGTACTTCATCGTGCACGACCCGAGCGGGTAGAAGCCCGTGTCGAGGTCGAAGTTACGCCGCGAGACCCGCACGTAGTGGCGGACCAGCTCCGGCTCCGTCACCTCGGGCAGGCGCGCGGGCTCCGACCGGCGCAGCCGCTCGGGCAGGATCTCGTCGAGCGCCACCTCGGGCACCCCGGAGTCCGGAGCGACGAAGGCGCGGCGACCGGCGACGCTCTTCTCGAAGATCGTGGTCGCGTGGTCGCGCTGAATGGGATTCCCGCCCACCGCCGACGTGGTCGGCGCCGCCAGCGGGCGCGGATCGGAGCCGCCGGCCGCGGGCAGGATCGCCTCGTTCTGGACGGTGCTCATGCGGTCACCTCGGCGGGGTGGATGGTCGAGGACGAGCGGCCGGACCGCTGCGACGCGATCGCCGCGTCGATCAGCTG
>JBQGEK010000368.1:0-7858 GCA_052039575.1 Patulibacter sp.
TCGCCGCCGGCCGCGGCGCTGCCGCTCAGTCCGAGCGTGAGGTTGCCCTGCGCCGTCTTCAAAGATCCCCCGACGGCAGCGAAGCCGCGCGCCGCCACGTTGCCGGCGTCGATCGATCCTCCGCCTCCACCGCGGAGCAGCAGCACCAGGACCACCGCGACGACCAGCAGCACCACGGCACCGAGCGCGGCTAGACGGCGGCGTTGCGCGGTGGCCGGCGAGGGTCGGCGCACGGGTCGCGGGGACCGCGGCGGACGGGACGATGCTTCGGTCATGGGCGGTGCTCTCTCCGGGACGGGGCGCGCCGCGAAACAGAACCTGCGCGGCAAGCCGGGGCGCGAGCCTACCATCGGTCGGGTGAAGTTCTCGGAAGCCGCTCTACGCCGTCCCGCCCGGGTCGTTCCCCTCGTCGCCGCCGTCACCCTGGCCGCGTTCACCGCGCTCCCCGGAGGCGCTGCGATCGGAGTTCCCTCGGCCGACGCGCAGAGCAGCAAGCAGCAATCGGCCAAGCAGAAGAAGGCGTCGAAGAAGCCGAAGTACACGCTCGAGGGCGAGCTCCGCAAGCTGCACTCCAGCAACGCGATCAGCAACAGCGACTTCCGCTCGTGGCGCTGGCTCTACCGCGCGAGCGTCGCCGACGCGAAGAAGCTGCCGCGGGGCGTGCGCCGCACCGAGCTGCAGGGCGTGATCCGCAACACCGAGCAGATGGCGGAACGGCGCAAGCTGACCGCCTCGCTGGCGCCGAGCGTGTTCCTCACGCTGAAGACCAACCGCGACTGGTGGAAGTCCCAGCCGATCCCGCCCGGCGGCAGCCGTCCGGTCGTCGCCGACAGCCCGCTGACCTGGCAGTACTACCGTGGCGAGGGCCTGCAGATCCAGTGGCTCGCCACCTTCGGCTACGCCAACGCGCTGGCGACGACCAATTCGCCGGAGAAGCTCGAGGAGCTGCGGACGATCCAGAACGAGGCGATCCGGCTCGCGTCGAGCCGCGCGGGTGGCCCGACGTGGGCCTACCTCTTCGACTTCGGCGGCGGGGCGCCCCCGTGGTCCTCCGGGATGGCCCAGGTCACCGGGATCCAATCGTTGATGCGGACCGGCGCCAAGCTGGGGGACCCGAGCTTCCAGGACGCCGGCCTGAAGGCGATGGCCCTGTTGCGCCGTACGCCGCCGTCCGGAGCGCGGCTGAAGCGGCCCGCCGGCGACCACATCCTGCTCTACACCTACACCAACATGCGCGTGCTCAACGCGTTCGCCCAGGCCGTGTCGGGCCTGCACGAGATCGCCACGATCTCGCAGAACGCCAGCGCCCACAACGCCTACCAGCGGGCCGAGCGCCAGCTGCGCGCCGAGCTGCCCGAGTACCTCACCGGCAACTGGGCGCGGTACAGCATCGGCGGACGGCTCGAGACCCCCAGCTACCACACGCTCTCGCGCGACCTGCTGCGCGGGCTCTGCCGATCGCTGACCGCCGACGCCGAGCGGTTCCTGGCGGGCGAGACCGTGGCGGGCCGTGAAGCACCGGCCGATCCGACCCTCTACTGCCAGACCGCCGAGCAGTTCACCGAGAACCTGCGACGCACCCCCAACGGGCCGAGCAGCAGTCAGGCGCGCGCCAACGGTCGCGCCGCCGGCGGCGCGGGCCAGGCCGCGGCTCCGGCCCCGGTCGACGATCCCGCAGCCAGCCTCGGGACGCGGCCGTTGCGCCAGCCGTAACGCCGCGTAGGATCCGCCCCCATGCCCGCGCGGATCATCCTGTTCACCGGCAAGGGCGGCGTCGGCAAGACCTCGGTCGCGGCCGCGTCGGCCCGCCGCGCCGCCCGCGAGGGCCGGCGGACGCTGGTCGTGTCGACGGATGCGGCCCACAGCCTGGCCGACGTGCTCGGGCAGCCGCTCGGCAGCGAGGTCACGCCGGTCGAGGAGCGGCTGGATGCCCTGCAGATCGACGGTCGCGGCGAGCTGACCCGGCACTGGGGCGCGGTCCGCGCGTGGGCGACCCGCAGCCTGGTCGCGCGCGGCGTCGACCGGATCTCCGCCGACGAGCTGACCGTGCCGCCCGGGCTCGAGGAGCTGCTCAGCCTGCTGCGACTGGTCGAGCTCCAGCGCAGCGGCGACCACGACACGATCGTCGTCGACTGCGCACCGAGTGGCGAGACGCTGCGGCTGCTCTCGGTCCCGGACATCGCCCACTGGTGGCTGCAGCGGATCGCTCCCCGCGAGGACGAGCTGCTGGGCGCCGCCCGCCCGCTCGCCCGAGCGCTGCTCGGCGTGACGCTGCCCGAGGGCGACGTGACCGCGGAGATCCACCGGTTGATGGAGAACCTGCTGGCGATCCGCGAGCTGCTCGTCGACCACGAGCACGTCAGCGTGCGGTTGGTGGCGACCGCCGACCAGGTCGTGATCGAGGAGACCCGCCGAACCTTCAGCGCGCTGTCGCTCTACGGGGTTGCGACCGACGCGATCGTGGTCAACCGGCTGTTCCCCGACGACGTCGGGGCGTACTTCGCCGCGTGGCGCGAGCGACAGCAGGCGCGACTGGCCGAGATCGACGACGCGTTCGCCCCGGTACCGGTGCTCCGCGCCCCGTACTTCGACCACGAGGTCGTCGGCGGCGACGCGCTCGAGCGACTCGCCGCCGCGCTCTACCCCCACGCCCCGGTCTCCGACCGGCTCTACGTCGGTACCGCGCGCGAACTCGTCGTCGACGGTGACCAGGCCGAGCTGCGGATCGCCGTGCCGTTCGCGGACCGCGAGGACGTGCGCCTGCGACGGACCGGCGCCGAGCTGATCGTCGACGTCGCCGGCCGCCGTCGCACGGTGCTGTTGCCGCCCGCCGTGGCCGACTATCGTCCCTCGGCAGCGACCGTCACCGGCGGCGTCCTGCGGATCACCCTGCAGGCACCGGTCGACGCCGAGACCCGATGACCGACGAGCCCACACCCGACGATCCGTTCGCCGAGCTCCGCGCTCGGATCCAGGAGGCCAAGGAAGCGGCCGAGCGGCTTCACCGCGAGACCGACGACGCCCGCAGCGCCGCGGCCTCGGGCATCCCGCTGCGCGGCTGGGCGACTCCCGGGGACCGCCAGGAGCGCGCCGACGACGCTCGCGCCCTGGCGGAACTGGTGACCGCGCTGCGCGAGCTCGTCCCGGCGGAGTTCATCGCCAACCTCAACGACCTGATTCGCCAGCTGCTGCTGCTCGCCCGTGCGATCATCAGTTGGGCGGTCGAGCGGATGACGCCCGACTCCGCCGCACCGTCGCCGTCCGCCCCGAACGGGTCAGACGGACCGGAGATCGAGGACATCCCGATTACCTGAGCCGTGTCGAGCGCCCCTGCACCTGCCCCGCCTGCCCCTCGCGCCGGGCCGCGTGCCGTCTGGGCCAGCCTGCGTGCGGCGTGGGCCGGGCTCGACCACCGGCAACGCCGGGTCGCCGCCGCCGCGGTGCTGGTGCTCGTCACGCTCGTCCTGCCGTGGTACTCGCGGGAGACGGCGAGCCGCGGAGCCGACGGGGCGATCAGCCACAGCGGGGGGTCGCTGAGCGGACTCGCGGGGATGACGTTCATCGCGGCGAGCTTGCTGGTCGTGCTCGTCGGCGTGTTCGCGCTGCTCTGGGGACGCGGCACCGGGCGGCGGTTCGCGCTGCCGTACGGCGACGGTGCCCTGGTCTGCGCGGCCAGCGGCTGGATGGGCGCGCTGATCGTCTACCGGCTGTTCGCCCGTCCGAGCGGCGCGAGCAGCGGGCAGGAGGTGACGCTGGTCGGCCTCAACTGGGGGGTCTTCGTGTCGCTGATCGCCGTCGGCGCGCTCTTCGCAGCCGGTCTCGACCTGCGCCGCCACGGTCCGCGCAACGCGATCCCCGGCGACCCTGGTCCGCCACAGCCGGACGAGTACCCCGCGGTCGATCCGGCCACGATGGTCGTGAGGCCGCGTCCTGACGGCGAGTCACCGACCGAGATCGCTCCGGTTTCGCGGCCCGACGGCGATCCGACCCAGGTCGTGCCGGCGTCGCGACCGGATGATCAGCCGACGCGGGTCGTTCCCGCGTCCCGGCCGGACGATCAGCCGACCCGGGTCGTGCCGACCCCACCCGCCGAGACGCCGGCCGAGCCTCCCGCCGCCGGCCCGCGCCCGACGCCGCCGGCCCCGCCGCCCGCGGATCGCCCGAGGCCGCCGGCGCCCGAGCGCCGACGGGAGCGGCTCTGGGAGCCGATCGAACGGCGGCAGCCTCCGGTGCGCCGCCACCAGGACCCGCCCCGGCCGGCAGCGCCCGGCGACGCCAACCGTTCGTTCCACGGCGCGTGGCCGTCGCAGATGCGCCGCGCACCGCGCCCCGAGGCCCCGGACGGGACCCATCCGGATCCGGAGGAGCGGCGCGGCGACGCGCCGGACGAGCGCGGCTGATCAGCGCTGCTGCTGACGCGCGTCGCGGTAGGTCTGGTCCGGCGGCAGCTGCCGGTCGTCGCCGCGCAGCGGATCGCCGACCGGCCCTGGGGTGTCCTTCCACGCCCCGAGACCGCCAAGCATCATCGCGCCGGTCGCCACGACCAGCAGCAGGATCCCCGAGACGACCAGCCCGCGGACCTGCGTGAGGTGGCCGAAGACGGCGACCACGACCGCCAACGTCATCACGCCCACGACCAGCGACGCGGACAGGGTGACGGCGAGGGTGACGGCGGACACAGAGGCAGGATTCCACACTCCGGCGTTCCCGGACGCCGTCGACGCCCTAGCGATCGTCGTCGTCAGCAGCGTGCGGAGCCGAGCACCCAGCCGGCACCGTCCGCCGACGGGCGCAGCGTCGCGTCCCCCGGGTGGGGACGGCCTCCCGCGTCGGGGATCGACTCGTGCAGCAGCTCGGCCACGATGCTGCGGACGACCGGGTCGGTGCGCACCGGACCGCAGCGGGTCAGCGCGTCACGTCCGCCGGCGTCCTCGATCGTCGACCTCAGCGCATCGCGGGTGGCGGCGCGCTCCGCGATCAGCGCCCGCTGGTCGCCCAGCCCCCCGTCGGCGACCAGTACGATCGCCGCGGCCACGACCAGCGCCACGAGCGGCGGCCCCACCCGCGTCGTCCCCTGCTCCGCGACCACCGAGCCCGCGATCGCCGCCAGCAACGTCAGCGCCGGCACCAGGTACCGCGGGTTGCCGGCGAAGCCGAGCTGGGCCATCGTCGCCACCAGCAGCACGTAGCCGCCGACCAGGCCGAGCAGCACCGCGACGGCGCGCCGCTGCGGGTGCCCGGTGCGGACCATCAGGAACGTCCCGGTCACCGCCGCCAACAGCACCGGCCACGACGCCTGCTCGACCAGGTCCGTCCAGACGGACAGGAACGGCACCTCGGTCAACCCAGCCGACCCCGCGCTCGGCGTTCCCGTCGCGCCGCGGGTCGAGGCCAGTCCCGACGAGAGCAGGTCGGGAACGACCCACAGCACGAGCACCCCGACGCCCGCACCCGCCACCGGCCGCCAGCCGATCCGGCCGCGCCCGACGAGCCAGAACGCGTAGCCGGCGAGGAACAGCCAGACCTCGGGGCGGATCAGGGCACCGGCGACCAGCAGCCAGAAGGCGGCCCGCGGGCGGTCGTCGACGTGGGCCAGCGCCGCCCAGACGACGAGCGCGCCGAGCAGCGGGTCGGCGTTGCCGAGCGCCGCGTTGAGCAGCCACCACGGCGACGCGACGATCGCGACCACGACGATCGGCAGCGACCACGGGCCCGCGACGCGCCAGGCCAGCCGAACCGCTCCGACCACCGCCAGCAGGGCGCCGGCCCGGGCGACGAGCAGCCACGCGGCGGCCCCGAGGTCGCCGATCGCGAACGGTGCGGTCACCACCAACGGCAGCGGCTTCCACGACGGCCCCGCTCCGGTATCGATGCTCAGCGTCCAGAGCTCACGTCCCCAGACCACCCAGGCCGACGCGTCGAACGCCAGCGCGAACCCGAACGGCAGGCTCAGCGCCGCGATCAGCCCCGCGATCAGGGTCCACGCCCCGCCGGGGGAGCTGCGCAGGGCACGCACGATCACCGCGGCAGCATCCCATAGCCACCCGTCACCCCACGGCGTGCGCCCGAGGCCCGTCCGTATCATCGGTGGACCGTGACTGCCGTGCCTTCCACCGTCGAAGACCTCGCCGCCGGCCTGCGCCGCACGGGGTACCTCCCGGGGCCCCGCACGGCGCTCGTATCGCACCTGGCCCTGCATCTCGACAAGCCGGTGCTCGTCGAGGGGCCCGCCGGCGTCGGCAAGACCCAGCTGGCCAAGGCGCTGGCGGACTCGCTCGACCGCGAGCTGGTGCGGTTGCAGTGCTACGAGGGGCTCGACGAGGCGAAGGCGCTCTACGAGTGGAACTACCGCAAGCAGCTGCTGCGGATCCAGGCGCAGTCGGCGGCGTCCGGCGACGGCGTCGGCTGGGACGCGGTGCAGGACGACGTCTTCGGCTCGGAGTTCCTGCTCGAGCGTCCGCTGATGCGGGCGATCGCGAGCGAGCGCCCGGTGGTGCTGCTGATCGACGAGATCGACAAGACCGACCAGGAGTTCGAGGCGATGCTGCTCGAGCTGCTGTCGGACTTCCAGATCACGATCCCCGAGCTCGGTCGGATCGAGGCCAGCTCGCAGCCGATCGTGGTGCTGACGTCCAACAACAGCCGCGAGCTGACCGAGGCCCTGAAGCGCCGCTGCCTCTACCTGTGGCTCGACTACCCGGAGCTCGAGCACGAGCTGGCGATCGTCCGGCAGCACGTTCCCGGGCTGTCCGCGACGATCTCGCGCCGGCTGGTCGAGGTGGTCGCCGAGATTCGCGACCTCGAACTGAAGAAGCCGCCGTCGGTCGCCGAGTCGGTCGACTGGGCGCGGGCGCTCGTGCTGCTCGGCGCGGACGACCTCGATCGCGACCTGTTCCGCGACACGCTGTCGATCCTGGTCAAGCACCGCACCGACATGGATCTGGTCGCCGAGCGCGTCGGCCTGCGGCTGCCGGAGGCGCCGGCGCCCGCCGCCGGCGGCTGATCGACGGCCGCCGCTGATCGCGATGCGCCCGTCGTCCCCCGACTCCAGTCCGAGCCCGCGCCAGATGCGGCAGGCGGCGATCCATGCTCGCCTGCCCGCCGACGGGATCCCCGACGGGTTTGCCGGGCAGCTCGTGGTCTTCTGCGAGGAGCTGCGCGGCGAGGGTCTGGCGGTCGGCACCAGCGAGCTGCTCGACGCGACCGCCGCCCTCGACCAGATCGGCTGGTCGGACCGCACGATCTTCCGCGAGACGCTGGCGGCCACGCTCGCCAAGTCGCCGGAGTCGCGACACGTCTTCGACCTGGTCTTCGATCGCTTCTTCTTCCGCGCGGCGGAGCTGCAGGCGGTCCGGCACGGTGGGACCGACCGCGACACGCAGGCGCGTGATGCCGAGCAGGCGGCGGGCGATGGTGAGGGCATCGACGGCGAAGGGGCCGAAGCCGAAGGCGAAGGCGACGCCGGCGAACTCGAGCTCGATGCGATCCGCCAGGCGATCGCACAGGCGATCGCCGACGGCGCGAGCGCCCAGATGCGCGACCTCGCGTCGCTGGCGATCGGAGGCGTCGGAGGCCAGATCAACGACACCGGGGTCGTCGGCGTCGACGTCCAGCGGATCCGCCGTGCGCTGGACCTGCGCTCCGACCCCGATCCCGACGCTCCCGAGGACGATCCCCGGCGCAAGGGCCTGCCCCGCGACGGGATCCGCGAGTTCGAGAACCACCTGCGGCGCGAGCTGGAACGTCGGCGGATCGAGCGACTCGGCGAGCTGCCGCCGGCCCGCGCGCTCAACCAGATGGACCGAGCGCTGCCCAGCGCCCCCGGGCAGAACCTCGACGAGATCCACCGCGTCGTGCG
>JBQGEK010000369.1:0-50620 GCA_052039575.1 Patulibacter sp.
GCCGAAGATGGCTCGCCCACCCCAGCGCAACCGCTCCCTGATGCCGCTGATCGTGGTGTTGACGGTGGCCCTGGCCGGCAGCCTGGTCGCCTTCGCGGCGTCCCGATCGAGCGGGGACGCCGAGCCACCACCCCAGGCCGCCGATGCGCCGGCCACGACCGGCGCTCGCACCGCCGAGGCCGAGCCGGTGGACGCCCCGCGGTCCGAGGACGACGAGGCTGCGCGACAGGTCGCGGCGCGAGCCGCCGAGCGCGAGCGCTGGCCGGTCCACGGAAGCGCTGCCACCCGGGCCCGAGTCCCGATCCTGATGTACCACGTGATCGGCAACGCGCCGGCCGGCACGACCTATCCGGACCTGTGGGTCGCGCCCGACCGGTTCGCGGCCCAGGTCGACGCGCTCCGCGCCGCCGGCTTCACCGCGGTCACGATGGAGGAGCTGTGGTCCGCCTGGCACGACGACGGGCGGCTGCCCGAGCGGCCGGTGGTGCTGAGCTTCGACGACGGCGACATCACCCACGCGATGAACGCCGCCCCGGTGCTGCTGAAGGCCGGCTGGCCCGGCGTGCTCAACCTGACCGTGCAGAACCTCGGCGAGCGCGGTCTGCCGATGTGGGGCGCGCGGCGCTTGATCCGCCAGGGCTGGGAGATCGGGTCGCATACCGTCAGCCACCCGGACATCACCACGCTCGACGACGCGGGGTTCGCCCGCGAGCTGCGCGAATCCAAGCGCCGGATCAAGCAGCGGCTGGGGGTCGATGCGCGGTTCTTCTGCTACCCGGCCGGCAAGAGCGACGCGCGCTCACGGGCCGCGGTCGCCGCCGCCGGTTACGTCGGCGCGACCACCGTCGAACCCGGGCTGGCCGCCCGCTCGGACGACCCATACCTGCTGCCCCGGGTCCGGGTCAACCCGGGCACCACGCCGTCGGAGCTGGTCCGCTTGGCGCGCGGGTCCTGACTTCGCCTCACGCGCCTGCCGCCCGGAGCACGGACCTTGGCGACTTCGCTCCGACTATCGGAACGACCTCGCCACGCCGGACGTCGACGCCGGCGGCGCGGTCCTCCTCAGCCGAGCAGGATCTTCTCGAGCGCCGAGAGGGTGGGCGCGCAGGGGATCACCGGGGTCGACTCGTCCATCGCGGTCTGCGGGTCCTTCAGGCCGTGACCGGTCAGGACGCAGACGATCTTCTCGGGGTCACCGCCGGGCGTGATCCCGGCGCCGTGCTTGAGCAGTCCCGCGACCGACGTCGCCGACGCGGGCTCGCAGAACACGCCCTCCTCGCGGGCGAGGAACCGGTAGGCGTCGAGGATCTCCTCGTCGGTGACGTCCGCGACCGATCCACCGGATCCGGTCATCGCCGTCATCGCTTCCTCCCAGCGGGCCGGGTTGCCGATCCGGATCGCCGAGGCGACGGTCTCGGGCGAGGCGACGGCCTCCCCGCGGACCAGCGGGTTGGCGCCCCGGGCCTGGAAGCCGACCATCCGCGGCAGCTTGACGCCCGAGTCCTCCGCATGCAGCTCGCGGAAGCCCTTCCAGTAGGCGGTGATGTTGCCGGCGTTCCCGACGGGGATGCAGAGCGCGTCGAGCTGGCCCTCGAGGTCCTCCTGGATCTCGAAGGCCGCGCACTTCTGGCCCTCGATCCGGAAGTCGTTGACCGAGTTGACCAGCGCGATCGGGTGGGCGTCGGCGATCTGGCGGACCAGCCGCAGCGCCTCGTCGAAGTTCCCGCGGAGGGCGATCACCTCGGCGCCGTGCATCAGCGCCTGGGCCAGTTTGCCCGCGGCGATCTTGCCGTCGGGCACGAGCACGACGCCACGGATCCCGGCGCGGGCGGCGTAGGCGGCGAGCGCCGCCGCGGTGTTGCCGGTCGACGCGCAGATCACGGCCTCGGCACCCTCCCGGACGGCGGCCGAGACCGCGCAGGTCATCCCGCGGTCCTTGAACGAGCCCGTCGGGTTGAGCCCCTCGTACTTCAGGTAGACATCCGCCCCCACCCGCTCGCTCAGCCGCGGGGCGTGGATCAGCGGTGTCGAGCCCTCGTTGAGGCTGACGATCGGGTCGCCCGGCGCGAACGGCAGCCGGTCGATGTACCGCTCGATCAGCCCCATCCGGCGGATCGAGTCGGTGCCGCGCAGCCGATGGCCGCCGTCGGCGGCCGCGTCGGTGCCGCGTCCGCTCGGCGGGGCCAGGCGTGCGTCGGTGCTCGCGGAACCGGTCATACGGAGAACTCCTCGTCGATCACGCGGATCGCGCGCGGCGGCGCGGTCACGAAGTCCTTGGCGGCGATCATCTGGACCGCGCCGTAGAAGCGGGACTCGAGCACCGGGTGGACCACGAGCACCAGCCGGGACTGGCCCGTACCGGTGGGGGGCGCCGTCGCGTGGGTCTGCTCGGAGCGCACGCCCTTCTGGACGACGCTCTTGACCGAGACGCCCTGCAGGCCGAGAACCTGGGCGATCTGCGCCAGCACCCCGGGGCGGTCGGCGACCTCGACGTGCAGGTAGAAGCTCGACACGACGTCGTCGACGAAGCCCAGGCGGTGCTGGGTCGGCGGGGTCTGCGCCGGCGGGATCATCGCGCTGATCACGTCGCCGATCACGGCGGTCGCGGTCTGCGGGCCGCCGGCGCCGGGGCCGGAGAGCGTGATCTCGGTGATCGCCGGGGACTCGATGGTGACCGCGTTGAACGACCCTTCGACCGCGGCCAGCGGGTGTCCCTTGTAGAGGAACGCCGGGTGGACGCGGACCGACAGCTTGCCGTCGAGCCGCTCCGCGGACCCGATCAGCCGCAGCGAGAGGCCGAGGTCGCGGGCGTACTCGATGTCCTCGCCGGTCAGGTGCTCGATCCCCTCGTACGGCACGTCGGAGAGGTGGACCGGGGTGTCGAAGGCGAGCCGCGCCAGGATCGCCATCTTGGCGGCGGCGTCCTTGCCGGTCACGTCGTCGGTCGGGTCGGCCTCGGCGTAGCCGAGCCGTTGGGCGTCGGCCAGCGCCGCGTCGTACGACGCGCCGGTCGCCGCCATCTGGGTGAGGATGTAGTTGGTGGTGCCGTTGACGATCCCGTGCAACCGCTCGACGTGCTGCCCGGTCAGCGATTCCTGGAGCACGCGGATCACGGGGACCACGCCGGCGACGGCCGCTTCGAACCGCAGCTGGACGCGGTTCTCGCGGGCGACGCGCCAGAGCTCCTCGCCGTGCTCGGCGAGCAGCTGCTTGTTGGCGGTGACGACGTGCTTGCCGGCGCCGAGCGCACGCAGCACGTAGTCGCGTGCGGCGTCGGTGCCGCCCATCACCTCGACGATCAGGTCGCTCGAGGCGAGGATCTCGTCGAAGTCGCCGCGACTCCGGGTCAGCACCCCGGAGATCTCGGGGCGCAACCCCGTGACGTGGGCAATCGCGTCGGCGCTCTCGGGAAGCAGGTCGGCGACCGAGGAACCTACGGTGCCGTGCCCGAGCAGACCGACGCGGAACGGGGCAGAGTCGTCCGTCGTCATCGGACCCGCATCATCGCATCCAGCGGCGCTTTCCGTTGTCACCGCCGCAGGACCCTCGGCTTCGTATCAGCCGTGTCCGACCGCGACTCAGTCGATGTCCCGAGCCCACAGCTCGTCGATCCGCTCGCGGCGCACGACCTCGCGTGCCGCGCCGCCGCCGACGAAGACCACGGGCGGCCGCGGGACGCCGTTGTAGGTGTTCGCCATCGCGTAGCCGTAGGCCCCCGTGACGGGGGTCACGACGACGTCCCCCACGCGCGGACTGGCGAGCCGGGCGCCGCGCACGATCACGTCGCTGGACTCGCAGTGCATGCCGGTCAGGTTGGCGACGACCAGTTCGGCGGGGTGGGCGGGATCCTGTGTCCCGACGACCGTGCCGTCCGGCGCGAGCATCCGGTCGACGATCTGGGCCTCGTAGACGGCGTCGTAGAGCATCGGGCGCAGGTTGTCGGCCATCCCGCCGTCGATCCCGACCCAGGTCGACACGTTGCGCTTGACCGTCTGAACCGTGTAGAGCGTGACTCCGGCGCGACCGACGATCGAGCGCCCCGGCTCGTCCGAGATCCGCACCCGATCGCCGATCAGCTCGCGCACCGCCGCGACCTTCTCCGCCGCGTAGGCGTCGACCGACGGCAGCCGCTCGACCTGGTCCGCGGTGTAGGCGACACCGAGCCCTCCCCCGAGGTTGAGCTCCTCGATCCCGTCCATCAGCGGCGCGACCGCGGCGACCGCGCGACGGAAGACGCCGAGCTCCAGCAGCTGCGACCCGATGTGGAAGTGCAGGCCCTCGAGCCGCAGCGACGACTCACGCCGGATCCGGTCGATCGCCACGCGGGTGTCGTCGACGCCAAGCCCGAACTTCGAGTTCGCCTGGCCGGTCGAGATCCCGTCGTGGGTCTCGCCGCGGACGTCGGGGGTGACACGGATCGCGACCGCCTGGACCCGCCCGCGATCGGCGGCGACCCGGGCCAGCCGGCCGATCTCGTCGAAGCCGTCGACCACGACCTGCCGCACTCCGGCGTCGACCGCCGCGGCGAGGTCGGCCTCGGACTTGGCGTTGCCGTGGACGTGGATCCGCTCGGGCGCGAATCCGGCGTGGAGCGCGATCGCCAGCTCGCCGCGCGAGGCGACGTCGCAACCCAGCCCCTCGGACTCGATCACCCGCAGGACCGCGGTACACGGGCAGGCCTTCGACGCGAACGAGACATGCGCGCCCGGCGCGTGGCGGTCGAACGCCTGGCGGTAGGCGCGGGCCTGCGCGCGCAGGTCCTCCTCGACCACGACATAGGCCGGCGTGCCGAACCGCTCCGCCAGCTCACGGGCATCGCACCCGCCGAGCAGCAGCCGCCCGTCCTCGCTCAGCGCGGACCCACGGGGATAGACGGCGAGCACGTCGGCAGTCATCGGCCGGGATGATGCCAGCGGCCGACCGCCGGGCGACTACAGGTAGCCCATCGGGTCGCGCTGGACGCCGTTCACCCGGGTCTCGAAGTGGATGTGCGGGCCGGTGCTGTTGCCGGTGTTGCCGCTGGCGGCGATCACCTGGCCCTTGCTGACCCGCTGGCCGACGCTCACGCCGTTGCGCGAGTTGTGGGCGTAGCAGGTCGAGAACCCACCGCCGTGGTTGATGCAGATGTAGTTGCCGTAGCCGCCGACCCAGCCGGAGATCGCCACGGTCCCGTCGTCGGCCGCGTGGACCGGGGTGCCGGTCGGCACGCCGAGGTCGATCCCGCCGTGCAGGCGGCCCCAGCGCATGCCGAACGGCGACGTCAGCGGACCGTTCGCCGGCCAGACCAGGTTGCCGCTGCCCTGGCGCACCGCGCCACCCGCCGGCATGCCGTTCAGCTTGGCCTGGATCTTCGACTGCTCCTTCTCCAGACCCTTGAGGTGCGTCTCGAGCTCCTTGCGGTCGACGCGGACCTGGCGCAGCAGCCGGTTGCGGCCCTTGCGGGCCTCCGAGATCGTGCCCCGGGCGCTGACCAGTCGGCCCTTGACCTGGGCGATCTCGTCGCGCCGGGTCTCGATCCGCTCGTTGGTCCGCCGCTGACTGACCTCGAGCTTCTCGAGTCGAGCCTCGGTCTCCACCGCCTCGACCCGAGCGGCCTTGACCTCGGTGACGATCCGCTTGTCCTGCTGACCGATCCGGTTGAGGAACTCGCCGCGCTCGAGCAGGTCGGCGAAGCCCTTGCTGTTGACGACCACCGACACGATGCTGGGCTTGTCCGCCTGGTACAGCTCGACGAGCCGGGCGGAGAGCACTTCGCGGGACTCCTCGAGCTTGGCGCGGAGGCGGACCAGCCGCTTCCGCTCGGAGCGGAGGTCGCCCTGGGTCTTGCCGAGCCGCTGCTCGCTGGTGTCCAGGTCCGACTGGACCGCGTCCTGGCGCTGCTGCAGGCGGTCGATCCGCGGCTGCAGCTCGGCGATTCGCTCGGAGTAGCCCTGGACGTCGCGGTGGAGCTTGCGCTCGCGGCTACGACGCTGGTCGAGCTTGCCCTTCGTGCTGCCGATCTTGTTCTGCAGCTGGTTCAGCTCACGCTGCGTGTTTGCCTCCGCGGTCGGGGTCGACCCGAACGGAACGCCACCGATCGCGAGACCGACCACCACCAGGACGGCGAGGCCCAACGCGAGCAGCGTCGAGGACGGACGAGTACGGCGGCACCGAGACACGGATCGCCAACGGTACGGACGGTCCCCCGCGCTGACCAGCCGTGCAAGCCGGTTTGCGACCCCGATTCCGCGGCGCTCCCCCACGAGCATCGCCGTCGCCGCTCGATGATCTAAACCCCGCATAAGAGCGGGGATTTCGTCGCCGAACGCGCGAGGGTGTGAGACCATACGTCCATGTCGCGTGGCGCATCGTTCGGGAAAGACTCCGGCCTACAGGCTCGAATGGTCGGGACGCTATTCGCGCTCGGCCTGCTCTACGTCGTCTTCGCTGCGGTACTCATGGCCGCGCTCCAAGGCAGCGCCGGTCTCGTGATCACGATCTGCCTGGCGCTGCTGCTGTTCCAGTTCTTCACCGCCGACAAGATCGCGTTGCGGTCGATGCATGCGCACAAGGTCACGCCGGAGCAGGCGCCCGAGCTGCACGCGATGATCGACCGGCTCTGCCTGCAGGCCGACCTGCCGAAGCCGAACGTCGCGATCGCCGACGACCGCATGCCGAACGCCTTCGCCGTCGGCCGCTCGCAGAAGAACGCCACCGTCTGCGTCACCACCGGCTTGCTCGATCTGCTGCCGCCGGCCGAGCTGGAGGGCGTCCTCGCGCACGAGCTCGCCCACGTCGCCCACCGGGACGTGCTGGTGATGACGATCGCCAGCTTCTTCGCCTCGCTTGCCGCGATGATCATGCAGAACGCGATCTGGTTCGGCGGCGGCCGCGACAACCGCGACAGCGGCCCGAGCCTGCTCGTCGTGATCGCCGTCTCGGCTGCGGTCTACGCGATCAGCTTCATGCTCCTGCGGGCGCTCTCGCGGTACCGCGAGTACGCGGCCGACCGCGGCGCGGTGATCGTCACCGGTCGCCCGAGCGCCCTGGCCTCCGCGCTCGTTCGGATCCAGGACGGGATCAGCCGCACCCCCGACCAGGACCTGCGTGCGGTCGGTGCCTCGGCCGCGTTCTACATCGTGCCGCCGAAGGTCAAGAACAGCATCTCCGCCGTCTTCTCGACGCACCCGCCGACCGAGAAGCGGATCGCAGCGCTGCAGACGATCGAGGCGCAGCTCCAGAGCGGTCAGACGACCTCGCGCTGATCGACATGGGCTTCCTCGACACGCTCTTCGGGCGAACCAAGACCGTCAAGCAGGTGCGTCCGGACCGGCTGTTCGCCATGACGACCGCCGCGATCGACCTGGAGACCGCGCAGGGCATCGTCACCACCGGCGAAGCCGCGATCGTCTTCCAGCCCCTGGCGACGGGCGACTTCACCCAGATCGCCGACGACGTCGAGTCGCTGCTGAAGAGCACCGGAGCCGACACCGGCACCACGGTCGAGCGCCGCGACGACGACTACGGCTATCGCTGGATGGTCCTCCAGGACGGCGATATCGACGACCAGGTCACCGGGATCAACGCGGTGATGGAGTCGCTCGAGGCGGGCGGGTACGCCGACCGCGTGCTCTGTGCCGTGTTCGCGCTGCGCGAGCAGGCGAGCGGTCAGATCCTGCACCTGGTCTACCTGGCCAAGCGCGGTACGTGGTACCCGTTCGTGCCGTTCCCCGGCAAGGTCAAGGAGCGCAACCGGGAGCGCGAGCTGCAGCTGCGGGCGATCTTGACCCCGATGATGCCGCTCGAGGAGAGCATGGACCGCTGGTACCCCCTGTGGGGTGCCCCGCTCGGCGAGCGCTGAGCGGCACCGGGTCGGCCCCTGTGGGGGCGACCGCGCGTCATCGGCCACGCCGCGTCGAGCGGCGCGTCCGTCCCCGCCACGGTGGGGAGCCCGGGTCGGCGGCGCTCCCCTCCGTGACGCCCTACGGTCCTACGCGTCGGCGGGGTCGGGCACCAGCCCGTCCCCGGTGAACTCCTGCGCCGCCTCGGCGAAGCTGAAGTCGTCAGCCGGAAGCAGCACGTCGCTGCCGAGCAGCTCGTCGTCCTCGACGGGGACGCCGTGCTCGCGAACGAACGCGAGCAGCGCGTCGAACTGCGTCCGGTACGCCTGCTCGTCCCCCGCGTCGACGGCCGCCACCACGGCGTCGTCGATCACGTTGAGCGGCTCGTAGTGGTGCTCGGCCAGCCGGTACTGCCGGTCGTTGAAGATCCGGACGATCACGCGCCCGGCTCCCGCTCCTCCTGCGGCGCCTTGTCCGCCGAGGCGTCCTCGGCCGCGCCGGCGTCGAGCTGGGGCGCCGACGAGCTGCCCGCGCCGAGCTCGGCCTTCATCCGCTCGAGCTCCGAGTCGACCTGCGAACCCGAGCCGAGCTCGCGGAGCTGACGGTCGATGTCGTCCTCGCCGGACCCCAGCTGGGTCAGGTCCTCGAAGGTCCCAGCCGCCTCGAGCTCCTGCACCGCGTCGGCCCGCGCGCGCATGCCCTCGGTCTTGTCGACCGCGCGCTGCATCGCCATGCCCACCTCGGCCATCGACTCGCCGACGCCGGACGCCGCCTCGCCGATCCGAACCTGAGCCTCGGCAGCGCTGTACTGCGCCTTGATGGTCTCCTTCTTGGTGCGGAACTGCTCGACCTTGGTCCGCAGCTTCTGCTCGCTCTCGATCAGCTGCTGCTGCTGGTTCTCCAGCTCAGCGATCTGGCTGTCGAGGCTCTGCATCTCGGTCTGGATCGCACCCTTGCGCTCCAGCGCGGTGCGCGCGAGCTCCTCCTGGCCGCCGGACAGCGCCTGGCGGGCCTGGGTGTCGAGCTTGAGCATCGCCTGCTCGTGCTTGTCGTTCTGCAGCTGCAGGCGCTTCTTCGCGGTGACGACGTCCGCGATGCCCTTCTTGACGTTCTGCAGGTTCTCCAGCTGCTTCTGGTAGCTGTAGTCGAGGGTCTCGCCCGGATCCTCGGCCTTGTCCAGCATGCGGGACAGCTTGGCTTTGATGGTGTTGGACATGCGGCCGCCGAGACCCATGTGATGCTCCCTTGTGGCGTGGACGTGGGGACGTCACCACAGCCTACCGGCCGACGCCGAATCGGCGGGTGATGGAGCTGCTGCGACGTCGCCGGAAACACGACGGGCGCCGCTTGCGCGACGCCCGTGGTGAACGAACTGGTGGCGGTGGTCCGCCGAGGGTCAGAAGCCCGCGGGGTGAACCACCGTGAAGCGCTTGTGGTCGGCGCGGTTGTCCGGGCGCCACTGCGGGCCCCGGAGGCCGCTGCGGTCGCGGGCGGCCGAGGTGTCGAGCCGCAGGCCGGCGATCACGGCGAACGCGTGGCCGCGGTGCCCGTAGACCGAGATCCACTGCCCCTCGCCGCGCTCTGCCTGCTTCCACTTCGACGCGAAGTCGTAGGAGGGCAGCGGCGAGTCGAGCAGCTTGGCGCCGATCAGCGCGTAGCTGACCGTGCCCGAGCAGTCGTAGCCGGTGTCCTGGACCCGGGCGTGACCGCCCCCGTACTTGTACGGCAGGCCAACGATCTTGTTGGCGGCGATGATCGCCTGCTGCACCTCGGCGGGAGCGCCGAGCGGGATCCGGGCGAAGAACGCCGTACGGCCGTCCTGGGTGCGACCGCGGTACCGCGTGGCGCGGTTCCCGCTGGTGGTCCGCATCCCGGCGGGAATCTCCACCGTGCCCGGAGCCGCAGCGCCCGCGGCTTCCGGGGCCCCCTCGGCTGCCGCAGGAGCAGGAGCCGGGGCCGCCAGAGAGAAGCCTCCGGTGACGTTGGCGTTCGCCGGTCCGGCGGCTGCAAGCGCAAAAACGCCGGACAAGACTAGGGCTCGTGTGGAAAAGCGCACGTGGCAGTCCTCTTTCGTCGGCCTACGGGGTTAGCTGACGGGCTAGCGCAGAAAGAGCCAGCGCTTCCACCGCGAGCGGTGGATTAGCCCCAAGGAACGTGTGGTTCCCCCGTTCACCGGGAACGACCCCCGGCGATTCGGCTTGCGAGACAGTAGCAGGATCATCTCCTGGAACGCGGATGGATGAAACTTCCCCTGCGTGACGGAGGGGTTTCATCACCGCGGACGCCCGGGCGGGGTGGTTCCCGCGCCCGCCGGCCGCTCCGCCGGGTAGCGTTGGCGCCGATGCGCTTCGCCTCCGCCACCCGCTCCGCCCGCACGCCGCTGGTCGCGCTCGCCGTCGCCGGGGTGCTCGTGCTGGCCGCCTGCGGGGGCAGCGATGACGACACGCCGATCGCCGCCCCGAAGGGCGAGCCGAAGGCGGTTGCCAACCTCGGCTTCCCCGTCGTCGCCACCCGCAACACGACCCGCACCGCGACCAACGACCCGGCGGTCGCGGCCGCGGCGGTCGCTCGCGCGATCTACTCCGGCGGCGCAGCCGAGACGCAGGCCCGCGCCGTCGCGATCGTCGACCAGGGCGACTGGCGCGCCGCGCTGGCCGCGACGTCGTTGATGGCCCCGCCGCTCGGCGCGCCGGTGCTGTTCAGCGACGGCTCGACCCTGCCGGACACCACGAAGGACGCGATCAGCGCGCTGCGCCCCGCCGGCAGCACCGCGGCCGGCGGCGCCCAGGCGATTCGGGTCGGCGGCGTCGGTCGCCCCTCCGGGCTGCGCACGACCGACATCGACGGGGCCGACGGACTGGAGATCGCCACCGCAGTCGACCGCTTCATCCGCGCGACGCGGACCCGCACCACCAACCGCGTGCTGATCGTCAGCGCCGACCATCCCGAGTTCGCCGCGCCGGCGGCCGGCTGGCTGGCCAAGTCCGGCGATGCGCTCGGCTTCGTGCGCGGCGACGAGATCCCGGCCGCGACGGTGCGGCTGCTCCGCTCCCAGCCGGACGCCGCGATCTACGTGCTCGGGCCGACCGACGTGATCACGCCTGCGGCGACGAAAGCGCTGCGCGAGTACGGCTCGGTCCGCCGGGTCGGCGGCGCCGACCCGGTCGCCAACGCGGTCGGCTTCGCCCGGTACAGCGACGGTGCGTTCGGCTGGAACATCAACGAGCCGGGTCACGGGTTCACCTTCGCGCGGTCCGACGAGATCCTCGACGCGATCACGCTGGCGCCGTTCTCGGCGTCGGGCCTGCACGGGCCGCTGCTGCTGCTCGACCAGGCCGACCAGCTGCCCGAGGCGGTTCAGCGGTACCTGATCGACGTCCAGCCCGGCTACCAGACCGATCCGTCCCGCGGGGTGTACAACCGAGGCTGGCTGACCGGGGACATCACCCGGATCAGCGCGGCCCTGCAGTCGCAGTTGGACGCGCTGCTCGAGATCGCTCCGGTCCGCTCCGCAACGCGGACGACCGAGACCGCGCCGCCGACGGCCGACACCGCACCCCCGCCCGCGACCACCTCCTCCACCACGCCGACGCCTCCGGCCCGGTCCACCACCCCCACCCAGCCCGAAGAGAACAGCAATGAGTGAAGCCGAACGCCAGGACCTGAGCCACCGCGGTGGCGCGATCACCGTCGACGAGATCCGCGAGCTGACCGGAGCCGCGACGCCGCACTTCGCCCAGCAGATCCGCAACCGCGTCGCGAAGCTGATCGCCGAGCTTCCGGCCGACAGCGCGGCTCGCCGATTCGGTGAGGCCGAGGTCGCCCGACTGACCGAGCTCAGCCTCACCGGGGAAGTCCGCGGTACGCCGGCGCAGCCGGGCATGCCCGGGCTGCCCTCGACCACCATTCCCCGCTAACCCGACCGACCCCAGCGGCGCCGGGCGCGCCGCGCGAAAGGCCCCGATGCTTCCCGACGCTCCGCCGCCCACCCCCGGACCTGCCCTCTGGGATGCAGTCCGCGACCTGCCGCTGCGAATCGATGCGGTCGCGCGCGAGCCGCTCGAACAGGAGACCCCGGCGTTCACCCGCCGAACCACCGTGATCCGGCTGTCCGGTGACGGCCACGACGGGGTCGGCGAGGACGTCAACTACGACCCGTTCGAGCATCCGCGGTTCCAGGCCTGGGAGGGCCTCGTCGATCTGCGCGGCGAGTGGACCCTCGCGTCGTTCGCCGACGCCGTGGCCGCCGGCCCGCTCGCTCCCGAGGCTCCGGCCCACGCCGTCGACGCGAACTACCGCCGCTGGGCGTTCGAGTCCGCCGGGCTCGACCTGGCGCTGCGGCAGGCGGGGACCGACCTCGGGTCCGCCGTCGGCAGGCCGGTCGCCCCGCTGACCTTCGCGACCAGCCGCAGCGTCGGCGATCCCCCGACCCCGGAGGCGATCGAGGCGATCCGCCGCCGTTCTCCCGGTCTCCGCTTCAAGCTGGACCTCGGCGAGGCCTGGAGCGCGGAGGCAATCGCCGCCGTCGCCGCGACCGGAACCGTGGCCGTCGTCGATCTGAAGGGCTGGTACCACGGCACGATCGTCGACACCCCGGCCGACCCCGAGACCTATCGGCGGGTGCTCGAGGGCCTGCCCGACGCCTACATCGAGGATGCGGGGATCACACCGCAGACCGAGGAGCTGCTGCGCCCGCACGCCGACCGCCTGACCTGGGACCTGCCGCTGCAGGCCGCGACCGACCTCGAGACGCTGCCGTTCGCCCCGCCGAAGGTCGTCAACGTCAAACCGTCCCGGATCGGCTCGATCGCCGAGCTCTCGGCCGTCTACGAGGCATGCCGCGCGGGCGGGATCGGCGCCTACTCCGGCGGCCAGTACGAGCTCGGTCCCGGCCGTGGCCAGGCGCAGCTGCTGGCGGCGTTGTTCCATCCGCACGGGCCGAACGACCTGGCGCCGGGCGTGTTCAACGGGGTCGAGCTGCCCGGCGAACTGCCGCACTCGCCACTCGAGTTGACCGCCGACATCGTCGGCTTCCGTCTGCGCAGCGATTCCTGACCGACGGATCGCGGTCAGCCTGCGTCCGGCCCTGGAGCTTGCATACCAGGGCCGGCATTCGGCATACCAGTGTTGACAGCGGAAACCCCCGGCGGGCACTGGGCATACGGGCAGTCGGGAACGATGCGACTCCGAGTAGGCTGCCGTACTTCGTGTCGTCGTCAGCAACCTTGGGAGCACCATGACCGAGACCGTCGCCGTCGCCGGATCCGGCACCATCGCCTGTGGCATCGCCGTCACGGCCGCCCGTACATCCGACGTCATCCTGCTTGCCCGCTCGCAGGCCAGCGCAGATCGGGCCCGTGCCTCGATCGACAAGCAGGCCGGCAAGCTGGAAGTCGACGTGTCGGGCGTCACGGTCACCACCGACCCGTCGGAGCTCGGTCGTGCCAGCTATGTGATCGAGGCCGTCTCCGAGGACCCCGCGACCAAGGTCGGCGTCTTCGCCCAGCTGCTCGAGCACGCCCCTGACGACGCGATCCTGGCGACGACCACGTCGTCGCTGTCGATCGAGGAGCTGGCCAACGGCGCCGGCGTCGCCGAGCGGTTCGTCGGCCTGCACGTCTTCAACCCCGTCACGAAGATGGAGCTGATCGAGCTGATCTTCCCGTCGACGGCGTCGGAGTCGACGAAGCAGCGCTCGCGCGCACTGGCCGAGGCGTGGGGCAAGACTGCCGTCGAGATGCCCGACATGCCCGGCTTCGTGGTCAACAAGCTGCTGTTCCCGTTCCTCTTCGAGGCGGTTCGCCTGAAGGAGCAGAGCGGGCTCTCCGCCAAGGACATCGACACCTGCATGCAGCTCGGCGCCGGTCAGCCGATGGGCCCCTTCGCCCTGCTCGACTTCGTCGGCCTCGACGTCTCCAAGGCGATCGGCGAGGTCATCGGTGCCGACGTCCCGTCGGCTGTCGACGCACTCGTCGCGGAGGGCAAGCTCGGCCGCAAGAGCGGTGAGGGCTTCCTCGACTGGCGCCGCTGAGCAGCGCCGAAACAAACGACCCCGAGCGGCCGGGCCGCTCGGGGTCGTTCGTGCGTGTGTGTGATGGTCGGGGCACGGAGCGCCCCTCCCGGATGTTGCGATCCAGCACCGTCCCGGGCGCTGCATCGTGTGTCCCGTCCAGCCGCACCAGGATCGGCTTGGACGGCTCCATCGTCTCGCATCCCGAGCCGCCCGCGGGGTTTTCTCTTCGGAACCCCGAAATGTGGCGCGTTGCCACGCGCTTTGACCAGTTCACTGGCCAAAATCGACGTCGTACGCTCGATCCTCGTGGCGAACGACAATGCGGAGGCACCCCGGGGGAGTGCGCCGCCTGGGGTGGCGCCCGGCGGCTCAGCCGTCGGTGATTCCGACCTGGCCGGCCATCACGATCGACCCCACGACGGCAGCCACGCAGAGCACGCCGCAGAGCGCCGGGCCCAGCCAACGCGGGCCCCGCCGCGAACCCTCGTAGAGCGCGACCGCCGCGAGCATTCCGAACACGAAGCCCCCGATGTGGCCACCGAAGCTGATGTTCGATCCCGGCCGCAGGGAGAGCACCACGTTGAGCAGGAGCAGCAGACCGATCTGGCTCTGGAACGGGTTGATCCCGCGGCGGCGCATCTCGACGACCATGTAGCCCATCAAGCCGAAGACCGCCCCGGACGCACCCACCGTCGGCGACGTGGTCGTCTGGATCAGCGCCCCGAGCGAACCGCCGAGCAGGGCCGTCAGGTACACCAGACCGAACCGCGGCGACCCGATCTCGCGCTCGATCTCGCTGCCGAGCCAGTAGAGCAGCAGCATGTTGAAGCCGATGTGGATCAGCCCCGAGTGCAGGAAGCCGCTGGTCACCAGCCGCCAGTACTCGTGCTGGATCTCGATCGCCGGGGCCCACAGCGCGCCCTGCTGGTAGAGCCAGGCCGACCCGCCCCCGCTCGTCACGCCGAAGTTGCCGCTGGCCAGGAAGACGATCACGCAGACCGCGATCAGCGTCTGCGTCACCACGATCGACCCGGAGCCGCGCAGTGCCTGGGCGGTCACGACCTTCGTCTTCTCCTTCGCGCACTCCGGACAGCGCATCCCGACGACCGTGGAGGTCATGCAGTCGGGGCATATCGGCCGGTCGCAGTTCGAGCACGCCACCCCGGTCTCACGGGACGGGTGGCGGTAGCAGGTCGGCATCGCGCGGAAGCTAGCAGGCAGTCGCCACAGCGGCGACGCTAGCGCCGGTACAGCCGGTCGACGCCACGCCGGACCACGCGTACCGCTTCCCCGGCGGCACGATCGATCGGCGTGGCCCCGGTCACGCCCCGACGCTGGCGGCTGACCTGCCGCCAGCGGAGCACGGCGAGCCCCGTACCGGCGGCTCCACCGACGGCGACCGCAATCGCGGGGCGTACCCAGTTGCGAGGATTCCCCATCGCCGCCAGTTCCCACGACTCCAGCTCGTCCGCCGCCATCTCGGACAGCGTCTGGAGGGTCTCCTCGAACCGCGTCCCGAGACGTTCCGGGGGCTCTATCGGCCCCATCGCCTTGCGCAGCAGCGCCTCGACGTCGATCCCATCTGCTCCGCGAGGACTCACGAGCGCTTGCCCCTCGTCGGCGTGGTCGCCACGATGCCTTCGAGCTGCTTGATCGCACGGTGGATCAGGACCTTGGTGGCGCCATCGGACCGCCCCATCGCCCGGGCGATCTCGCGGTTGTCCATGTCGAGAGCGAATCGCATGATCAGCGCCTCACGGCGATCGTCGGGCAGGTCGTCCACGGCGTCGAGGATCCGGCGCAGCTCGTCTCGCTCCTCCACCAGGTCCTCGGTGGTGTGGGACGCGCGCAGCACCGTCGTCGTGTCGTCATCGTCGATCGACGTCTGGGGACGGCGCGAGCGATCCCGGAACAAGTTGGCGGCCAGGTTGTGCGCGATCCGAATCAGCCACGGCCGCAGCGGGCGGCCGTCGGATTCGTTCAGCGCACGTTCGAAGTGCCGGTAGGCCTGCAGGAACGTCTGCTCGGTGAGGTCCTCCGCATCGTGGTGGTTGCCGACCCGGTAGTACGCGAAGGAGTAGACGTCGCGGAGATGGGAACGGTAGAGCTCCGAGAACCGTTGATCGAGCTCCGCCTTGTCCACCCGGTCAGCCTATCCGTCGCGTGCGGTCCGCACCGTGACGAGACTCCCGGTTCCGCTGGGCCGGTCGCGCTCTACCGCGCCTCCTGGTCGTGGCCGTCGCCGGCCGGCCGCGCGCCGTGCAGGCCGCCGTCCGGGGCCAGGCTGACGTCGAGCAGCGCCCGATCGACGCCGATCCCGCGCTCGGTCGTGTGGCCGCCGAGCGCGTTCCACTGCAGTTCGACGCACGGCCAGATCCGCGCAGTCACGGCGCGCGCCAAGTCCGCCGTCGGGTCCTCGGTCTTCGGGAAGCGCAGCGGACTGCCGGCGCGAATCGTCACCTTGTGCGGCCGGATCTTCCACTTGGTGCGGATATGGGTCGTGCCGTGGACGGCTACCGGCACGACCGGCACCCCGGTCTCCAGCGCCAGCCGCCCGACGCCGCGCTTGGGCGAGCCGAGCCCGCCCGGCCGGGTCCGCGTGCCCTCCGGGAAGATCACCACGCAGTCACCGCGCTCGAGGATCGCCCGGGCGGTGCTCATCGCGTCGCCATTGGCGTTGCCGCGGTCGATCGGGAACGCGCCGAGGCTGTTGAGGAACCAGCGCTGCAGCGGCTTGCGGAACAGTTCCTTCTTGGCCACGAAGTACAGCGGTCGACGGCTCAGCGCGCCGACCACGAACGGGTCGAGGAAGCTGCGGTGGTTGGCCGCGAAGATCACCGGCCCGCTCCTGGGCACGTGCGACATGCCGATTCTGCGCAGCCGGAAGTACGTGTGGAAGAACGGCTGGAAGAACGCCCGAACCACCCAGTAGACGAGCGGGTTGACGCCCTTGCCGGTGGCTCGATCGTGCAGCAGGCGCCGCTCGTCGCGGTCGAGATCCGGGCGCTCGCGGCGAGGACCACCGGTCGCAGACGCGGGCCCGGCTGCCGCCGGCGACTGTGCGGGAGCGTCCGGGCGGGCCGGAGGCGCTTCCACCGCGAGCGGGGGAGCGGTCGGGGTCTGCAGATCGTGCGCCATCGCTGGTACAGACCCCGTTCCGTGCCCGTGGTTACAGGAGCGTGGCCCGGCACCCCCACCGTCGGCGTACGGACGATGCGACGACCGGTACCCTCCGTGTCTCCCCGGCCGGCGTAGCTCAGTTGGTAGAGCACCCGCCTTGTAAGCGGAAGGTCACCGGTTCGAGTCCGGTCGCCGGCTCTCGGGGCGTCGCGGTCGCCGCGAGGCACCGTCGTCATCGCGGCAGGCGACGTCGTCCCGCCCGCCGGGCGGGGCGTCACTTCACCCCTCGGGGCTCTACCGTGAGCCGGTGCGCTCCGACCCCCCGTCGCCCGACGCCGTCCACCCCTTGCTCCGCCTCTGGCGGCGGATGACCTCGCTGCGCAAGCGCGTCATCGCCGCCGTCGTCACGACGGTCCTCAACAAGCTCTTCGACATCGCCCCCGAGCTGCTGATCGGCGTCGCGATCGACGTGGTCGTGCGCGGCGACGACAGCTTCGTCG
The DNA here is from genome assembly GCA_052039575.1 of Patulibacter sp. GTDB lineage: Bacteria > Actinomycetota > Thermoleophilia > Solirubrobacterales > Solirubrobacteraceae > Patulibacter. The sequence goes on from JBQGEK010000369.1 coordinate 17,454, forward strand.
CCCGGCTGTTCTCGGTCGAGAACCGCCACGATCAGCTGCTCGTGCTCGCCGCGATCACCGTGGTCGTCTGGATCGTGGAGTCCGTGACGCAATACCTGGCGGACTGGTTGTGGCGGGGACTGTCCCAGGACATCCAGCACGACCTGCGGGTCGATGCATACGCCCACGTCCAGGACCTCGACATGAGCTGGTTCGAGGACCGCCAGTCGGGCCGCCTGGTGACGGTGCTCAACGACGACGTCAACCAGCTCGAGCGGTTCCTCGACATCGGTGCGAGCAAGATCATCCTGACCGCGACCAACATGGTCGCGGTCGGGACGGTCTTCGTCCTGATCTCTCCGCTGCTGACGGTCGTGGCGTTCCTTCCGATCCCGGTGATCGTCGCCGGGTCGCTGCTGTTCCAACGCCGGCTCGGGCCCCGCTACGCGCTCGTTCGCGAGCAGGCCGGCCGTCTCGGGGGACTGATCGGCGGGAACCTCGGCGGCGTCGCCACGATCAAGGCCTTCGGCGCCGAGGCACGGGAGACCGCTCGCGTCGAGGATGCCTCCGACGCCTATGCCGACGCCAACCGGCGCGCGATCGTGCTCAGCTCCGCGTTCGTCCCGCTGATCCGGATGGCGGTGCTGGTCGGATTCATCCTGACCCTGGTGATCGGCGGCAACGCCGCCCTGGACGGGACGCTCGAGATCGGGCTGTTCTCGGTGCTCGTGTTCATGACGCAGCGGCTGCTCTGGCCGCTGACCGACCTCGGCGAGACCCTCGACCAGTACCAGCGCGGCGTGGCGTCGCTCCGCCGGATCCTCGACCTGATCGACCGCCCGGTCGAGATCCGCTCGGGCGAGCGCGAGCTTCCGCCCTCGCCCCCGGGAGCCGTCCGGTTCGACGCGGTCCGGTTCGGCTACAGCGAACAGCTGCCGGTGCTGGAGGGCCTCGACCTCGAAGCGGCGGCGGGTGAGACCCACGGGATCGTCGGAGCGACCGGGGCCGGCAAGTCGACCATGGTCAAGCTGCTGCTGCGGCTCTACGAAGCGGACTCCGGCGAGATCTCGATCGACGGGGTGCCGATCCGCGAGATCACGCTGCCGAGCCTGCGCGGTGCGATCGGCTACGTCGGCCAAGATGCGTTCCTGTTCGATGGCACCGTCGCCGAGAACCTGCGCTACGGGGCCCCCGACGCGTCGGACGACGACCTCCGACGGGCCGTGGCGACCGCCGAGGCCGCCGACTTCGTCGAGCATCTTCCCCACGGCCTCGACACACCCGTCGGCGAACGTGGCGTCAAGCTCTCGGGTGGGCAGCGTCAGCGGCTGACGATCGCCCGCGCCCTGGTACGAGACCCGGCGATCCTGGTGCTCGACGAGGCGACCAGCGCCGTCGACAACGAGACGGAAGCCGCGATCCAGCGGTCACTGCTACGGGCCAGTCGGGACCGCACGACCTTCGTGATCGCTCACCGGCTCTCGACGGTCCGCCACGCGGACCGGATCCATGTGATCGAGCGCGGCGTGGTCACCGAGTCCGGCACGCACGACGAGCTGCTGCAGCGCGGCGGGCGCTACGCGGCGCTGTGGGCAGTCCAAACCGGCGAGCTCGCTACGGACTAGGCGCCGCGAGCCCGATCGCCACGGGGAGCCGGCACGGCTCCGTCCGGGTCAGGAGTCGGGGTCGTCGTCGGCGCGGCGACCACGATCACTCTCGGCGATCGCCCGCTCCGCGGCCTCGAGCGAGGCCATCGTGCGTTCGTAGCGCGCGCGGCTGCGGGCTCTCCCGGCAGTCCAACCGGTGACGATCATCAGCAGGACGACCACCACGATCGCCCCCACCACCAGTCCCTCCGTCGTCAAGGCGAGTGGCACGTCGCCGGAACGCAGGACGGGAACGGTGGTGGTGAGCCCGGAGGGCGGCATCACGCGCACTCTAGGGCGCGGTGCCGGAGGTCGCCGCTAGCCGGCGACGACGCGCAGCGCGGGACGCTCGCGCTCGCGAAGGAAGTCGCCGATCTTGCGCTTGACCCGCTGCAGGGCATTGTCGACGCGCTTGGTGTCGGAGCCCAGCTTCTCGGCGATCTCCTCGTAGGTGCGCCCGCGCAGGTACATCGCGAGCACGCGCGACTCGAGGTCGCTGAGCAGATCGGGGACGGAGCTGACCAGCGCACGCAGCTCGTCGCGGTCGACGGCCAGTCGCGCCGGGTCGTGCTTCTGGGGGCCGGCGATCACGTCGTGCATCGTGCTCTCGCCCTCGGAGGCACCCGGCGGAGGCGCCGACAGCGAGACCGCGTCGTTGAGCAGCTTGGCCTTATGGCGGTTGTCTGCCTTGATCGCGGTGATCATCCGGCGCGTGATGCAGAGCTCGGCGAAGTTGCGGAAGCTCGACTCGCGATCGGTGCGGAAGTCCCGGATCGCCTCGTACAGACCCATCAGCCCGTACTGGATCAGGTCGTCGCGGTCGCCGCCGTTCAGGAAGAAGGACGACGCCTTCATGCGGACAAACCCCTGATAGCGCTGGATCAGGCGGGAGACGGCCACTTCGTCGCCGCGCTTCGCGCGAGCGAGAAGGAACCCATCCTCAACCTGACGTTGAGCGTTAGGGGCGATCTTGAGTTGTGCCACGAGATGCCTTTCTTTTGTCCGCCTCCCAGCGGACAAACCAGCCCCGTAGCGCGCGCCTCCCTCGGCGCTATGAGAAAAACAGTTCCCTGTCGCTTCCCGCCGGCCAAGGGCCCGGTCTCGACCTTAGGTCGACGGTGACGACGCGGGTGAGAATGACAAAGTTATGTCGCGCTGTCAAGGCGATCTCGCTGCTGCAAGATCGCGTACAGCAGTGCGGCACCCGCAGCGCCCACGTTGAGGCTGTCGATCTCGCCGCGCAGCGGCAGGGCCACGAGCGCATCGCAGGTTGCCGTAACCCGGTCGCGCAACCCGGTTCCCTCGGCCCCCATCACCAGCACCACTCCGCCGGTGTAGTCGGGCTCGTCGTAGGGGACGGCGTCGCCGCCTCCGGCCGCTCCGTAGATCCAGCAGCCGGCCTGCTTCGCTTCGCCGAGCGCATCGGCGAGGTTGCGGACCTGCGCGATCGGCAGGTGCTCGACGGCACCGGCTGACGCCTTGACCGCCGACGGCGTGACCTCTGCGGCACGGTGGCGGCAGATCACCAGTCCGGTCGCACCGACGCACTCCGCGGTCCGGGCGAGCGACCCCAGGTTCTGCGGGTCCTGAACCTCGTCGAGCGCGACGATCAGCGGGTTCGGTTGCTCGAGCAGCTGCTCGAGTTCCACGTACGGGTAGGCATCGACCGCCGCGACCACGCCCTGGTGGTCGCCGCTGCCGGCGAGCGCCGCCAGCTCGTCGCCGGTCGTGATCTTGGCGTCCACGTCCGCCAGCCACTGCTCCGCCTCGATGGTCGGCTCGGTCGCCCAGATCCGACGGATCTCCCGCCGGTCGGCTCGCAGCGCCTCGTGCACGGCGTTGCGCCCGTAGAGCAGCTGGCCGTCGTGGCGGAAGTCCGTCGGCAGCGCCGGGGCCGACGCGGCGAACCGCTCGGTGCGGTCCTCTCCCCCACCCCGCGGCGTCCGCTCTCGGGAGTCGCTGCGGCCTCGACCACGCGGCCCCGGACCGCGCCCGCCCGCTCCGGGTCGGCCGCCCGAGCGCCCGTCACGCGGACCGGCGTCCGGATCCGGGCCCTTGCCCTTGGCAGCGAGCTTCTTCGCCTTCCAGTACTCCGGGCCGCGTCGGTCGCCCCAGTACCCCTCGCCTCGCGGGTCGGGCTTGCTGGAGTCGCGCGGCTTGTTGCCCTTGCGGCCCCCCTCCGCCCGTCGGGCGTCGCGCGCGGACTTCCCGCCCTGCACGTTCTCGGCACGACGCTGGTCGCGGGCGCGGACGTCGTCGACGTCTCCGGAACGACCGCGACGCTTTCCGCCACTCGGTCGGTCCTGGCGCGGTCGGCGGCCTCCGCCGCCACCGCTCGACTTGGGGGTCATGGCGTACTTTCGGTTGGGACGAGCTCGGCCCCGTTCGCGCCGTCGCGGACGGTCCAGCCGGACGCGGCGAGCGCATCCCGCAGCTCGTCGGCGCGGGCCCAGTCCTTGGCTTCACGTGCCGCCTGGCGCTGGGACAGCAGGTCCAGGGCGGCAGCGTCGGGCCCAGCGACCGGGTCGGCGTCGAGCAGGTTGGCCAGACCGAGGATATCGAGCATCCCGCGGAGCTGGCCGTCGCCGACCGTCGCGCCCGCGTCGAGCGCGGCGTTGGCACGACGGACCCACGTCCAGACGTGGCTGAGCGCCGCAGCAGTGTTGAAGTCGTCGGCGAGCGACGCTGCGAACGCCTCGGGCAGCCCCGAGAGCTGCTCGTCGTCGGTCGCCGCGTCCTGCGTCGAGGCCAGTCCGGGAGTCAGCCGACGCCCGATCTCACGCAGCCGTCGGACGCCCGCGCGCGCCTGCTCGATCGAATCCTCGGCCCAGTTCAACGGCTGGCGGTAGTGCGCCGCCACGAACAGCAGCAGGAACGCGTCACGGCCGAGGTCGTCCAACGCCTCGTGCAGGGGCGTGATGTTGCCGACCGACTTCGACATCTTGGCGCCGCGCAGCTCGATCATCCCGCTGTGCATCCAGATCGCGGCCAGCTCGCGCCGGCGGGCGCAGCGGGTCTGGGCCGCCTCGTTCTCGTGGTGCGGGAAGACGAGGTCGTTGCCACCGCCGTGGATCTCGAAGCCGACGCCGAGCGCCTCCTCGGCCATCGCCGAGCACTCGATGTGCCAGCCGGGTCGTCCACGGCCCCAGGGACTGTCCCAGGCGACGTCCTCGCTGGGCTTGGTCGCCTTCCAGAGCGCGAAGTCGAGCGGGTCCTGCTTCAGGCGGATCCCCACGGGATCGTCGCCCTCCCCTTGATCCATCTGGTCGACGTCCCGGCGCGACAGCGAGCCGTAGCGCTCGTCGGCGCGAACCCGGAAGTACACGTCACCCTCGGCCTCGTACGCCGCGTCGACGGCGACCAGGTCCTCGATCAGCGCGATGATCGCCGGCATCGACGTCGTCGCCAGCGGCTCGAGGTCCGGACGGCCGAGACCGAGCCGGTCGGTATCGGCTCGGTAGTGGTCGCCCATGGTGACCGCCAGATCGCCCGACGGGACCCCGGCGGCGTTCGCCGCCGCGTAGATCTTGTCGTTGACGTCGGTCAGGTTGCTGACCAGCGTGACGTCGTAGCCCTCGCTGACCAGGAACCGCTTGAGCAGCGCGTAGACGATGTACGGCCGCGCGTTGCCGACGTGGATCCGGTTGTAGACCGTCGGCCCGCAGGCGTAGATCCGTACCTGACCCGGGCGCTCGGGCCGCAGCGGCAGGAGGCCGCCGGACGCGGTGTCGTGGATCTGGATCGGGCGCACGACGCGTCAGCGTATCGCCCCGACCGGACCGGAAGGAACCTGCACCGCGACGGTACGGACGAGGCGCAGGACGCCCACGCGAGCGGGCGGCGTCGGAGCCGCTGCCGCGCGACGTGCCGGAGCGGGGCGAGCCGGAGCGGAGCGGGCCGGAGCGGAGCGGGCCGGAGCGGGCCGGTCCGCCGCAGCGGGCCGGCCGGGAGGTCAGCCGCGGCCGACCCCGTCGCTGGTCTTGACCGCGACGTCGTCGTGCTGCCCGACCTCGCCGCTCGGGGTCGAGCCCGCGCGGTACGGGTAGGGGTTCTGCTCCGTCTCGCCCTCTTCCAGGTAGACGTCCTCGGCGTTGACCTCCCAGAGGTCGTGGTCGTCGCCGTAGAGGTTGTCGACGGCTCGCATCGACGTCAGCATCGAGTGGTCCGAGTTGTTGTAGCGGTGCAAGCCGTTGCGCCCGACCTGCTGGAAGTTCTCGATCCCGGCGATCCAGTTCTTGATGATCTGGACGTTCTCGGCGTAGCCGTCGACGTAGTCCGGGTAGGCCTTGGGCACGCGCACGACGTAGCCCTTGACGACCTGGCCGGGCTTCGACAGACCGATCTCCTCGAGCTCCTTGGTCGCCAGCGCGACGAGGTCCTCGTCGTTCGACGTCCAGAGGTCGTCGCCCTCGAAGCAGAAGTACTCCATGCCGACGCAGGCCTTGGTCTCGTCGGGCACCATCCACGGGCTCCACGAGCGGAAGTTCTGGATCCGGCCCACGATCACGCCGGGCTCGTGGATGTAGATCCAGTTGTCCGGGAACAGATCCTCGCCGTCGATGATCAGCGAGACGGTGAGGAAGTCGCGGTAGCGCAGCGCCTCGGCGGCGGCCACGACCTCGGCCGGGGCGCCCTCCGTCATCCGCAGCAGGTTGCGCAGCGGCAGCGACGAGACGATGTTGCCGAAGTCGGTGATCGTCTCGCCGTTGACCGTGACCTCGGTGATCCGGTTCCCCTCGAGCTTCATCCGCTCGATCGGCGCCTCCATCTCGATCACGCCACCGCGCTCCGAGATCGCGTCGGTCATCTTCTCCCACATCTGGCCCGGCCCGTAGCGGGGGTAGTCGAACTCGGTGATCAGCGTCTTGATGTCGCCGTTCTTCGACGGGAAGAACGCATCCTTGGCGGCCGTCATGAACGACAGACCCTTGATCCGCTGGGCGGCCCAGTCGGCGGTCATCTCGCTCGCCGGGCGCCCCCAGACCTTCTCGGTGTAGGTCTTGAAGAAGTGCTCGTAGAGCCGCTTGCCGAAGCGGTTGGAGACCCACTGCTCGAGCGACGTCTCGGGCTGGCGCCGGAACGGCTTCTTGGCGACCGCCCAGAGGTACGAGAAGCCGGAGCGCATCAGCTCGACCGGGCCGAGCTTCTTGATCACGTCCATCCCGTTGAGCGGGTAGTCGAGGAACTTGCCGTTCCAGAAGATCCGCGACATCCGCGGGCGGCGGAGGAACTCGTCGCCCATGATCTCGTACCAGAGCTCTTCGACCTCACGGACCTTCGTGAAGAAGCGGTGCCCGCCCAGGTCGAACCGGTACCCGTCGCGCTCCACGGTCATCGCGATCCCGCCGACCTGGTCCGCCGCCTCGAAGACGGTGACGTCGGCATCGCGCTTGGCCAGCAGATATCCGGCGGTCAGGCCGGCGGGGCCTCCACCGATCACCAGCGTGCGGCCTTCCGGCGGGGATGTGGGTGACGAAGGCGACGGGGTGCCGTGCATCGGGACTCCTACGGTCGGGGTGCTGGTGAGCTCAGCCGGACGAGCGGACGGTCGAGACCTTGCTACCCGAAGTACCGCTCGTCCTCACCGCTGAACCTCGAAGAGTACGCCAAAGACGCCACGGCCCGGTCCGGAGACGGGTCGGCGGCCGATCAACCGCAGCCGAGGATCGGCCTGCAGGATGGTACGCCAGGCACGTGTCCGGTCCGCGACCAGGCTCGTCCAGGGAGCTTGCCAGTTCCCGCTCGAGGTTACGGGAAGCACCAGCAGAACGCGCGACCCCGGGCCCTGGACGTCGAGCAGCCGGTCGATCACGACCCGCGGCGTGGCGGCGCGGAAGCGGTCCAGCACGCCCCGCCAGTCGAGCAGGCGCGTGTCCTGCTGGGCGCCGATCGCGGTCGCGTAGCGGAGGCCTTCGGGAGCCCCGGCGCGCTCCAGGCTGTAGGCGATCACCGGCAGCTGCTCGGGCTGGACGCTGACCACCAGGTCGCCGGCCCGCAGGTCGGGCGCAGCGCTGGACGCCATGGTCTGGGCGGTTCCCTTGCTGTGCAGGCGGGCGCCCTGGGTGCTGATGCCCCAGGCGCCGACCAGGATCACGAGCACCACGAGCCCGGTCCGCCCGGAGTGGGTTAGCAGGACGCCGCCGAGCAGCACGACCGGGCCGACCAGCACTCCCATGTAGCGGCTCGCCCACGCCGGGTTGATCAGCGACGTGATCCAGGCGAACAGCAGCGTGACCACCAGCATCAGCGCGAGCACCGCCACGTGGTCACGGATCACCGCCGCATCGGCCGGCGCCGGAACGCCCGGGATCTGGACCCGCCCGCGCGCTGCCGACGCGATGATCGCCGCGCCGAACAGCAGCGCGGCGGTGAACGCCGCGGCCGCGATCTGCGAGACCGCCAGCGAGCCGAGGCCGGTCAGCATCATCTCGAAGGTCGGCCGGACCGACCACGGCGCTCCGGTCTCGCGGGCCTGCTGGAGCAGAGTCGGAATCCACGGCAGCCAGCAGATCGCGGCGAACAGGTGGACCAGGAAGCCGATCCGGAAGACCCGCATCCGCTCGCTGCGGTCCCGCTGCATCATCACGCGCAGCGCCACGGCGAAGACGCTGCCGCCGACCAGGAAGACGCCCCAGCTGTGGGTGTAGAGCAGCACGGCCAGCGTGACCGCCAGGCCGACCCGCGCGGCGACGGCGCCACGCTCGAAGACCCGCAGGTGCAGTCCGGCGACCAGCACCGACAGGAACGCCACCATCGAGTACATCCGGGTCTCCTGCCCGAAGTACGTCAGGTACGGCAGCGTGGCCGCGATCGCCGCGGTGCCGAGCGCGGCCCGGGTCCCGAACGGCCTGCGGGCCATCAGGAAGCCCACCGGGACCGTCGCCACCGCGAAGACCGTCGAGAGCGTATGGACCGCGGTCTCGGTCGTCCCGAACAGCCCGATCCAGAGGTTCAGCAGCAGGTAGTAGACCGGCGGGTTGCCGTCCAGCTGGAGCGCCGCCGGAATCTCGAGGAACGGCCGGTCGGCCACGCCGACGCTGATCCCCTCGTCGATCCAGAACGGCGCGTCGAGGTTGCGCGTGCGGAGGAAGACCGACCACAGCAGCAGCAGGCCGACGACCACCCAGGCCCCGGGCCCGAGCAGCCAGGCGACGAGCCCGCGCACGGCGCTCTCCGCCCGGCGGATCGGCGGCTCCGCGGTCGGGTCGGCCGTGCTCACCGCGCCGCCCCCTGGTCGTCGCAGCGGGCGACGATCCACCAGTACGGCGTGGTCGACCAGGTCTCCAGTCCGGGGATGTGGCGAACGGTCGGCGTCCAGTCGCCGTCCTCCTGCAGCCGCAGCCGCAGCACGACCTGGGTCGGCCCCTCGGGGATCATGCTGACCTGCTCCAAGTGGCGGTCCAGATACCAGGCGGCCTGCGGGACCATGAACTTGTGGGTCGCGACGTCGGCGCAGCGGTTGACCCGCTCGACGCCGCCGGCTGCCTCGATCGCCTTCGGCAGGTTGTCGATCAGCCGCGACTCGTAGGTGGCGCTGCGGAGCTGGCGCGGCACGTCGTCGACCGCGGCGATCGCGATCAGCACCGCGAAGAGCGCGACCAGCGCGACCGCGGGACGTCGCGGGATCCGCGCCAGCAGCAGGCCGAAGCCCGCACTCGCCGCAACCAGCAGCAGCGCGACCGGCGGGATCAGGTAGCGCTCGTTGCCCGAGAAGCCACGTGTCGTCAAGACCACCACGACCACCAACCAGGCCACCCCGAATGCGGCGATCGCCCCGGCGATCACCGCCGCGCGACGCGGCGGCTCGGTCGCTCCGGGCGGCACGATCGACGCCGTGGGATCGGGCCGGAGCCCCCCGTCGCGCCGCCGGCCGACCAGTGCGGTCACTCCGAGCACGACCGCCGCCGCGGCGACCGCCCAGGTCGCCGACGGGAGCATCGTGAAGAAGTCCCTAGTCACCGTCCATGCCGGGTTGTCGGTCAGCGACGCCGCACCCGGGTCGGGATTCTGCGCCCGCGAAGCGGCACGCCAGTAGTCCCCCGACCCCCACTTCTCGGGCAGCAGCCAGGCCAGCGGCAGCACCGCGAGGCCAGCGGCGATCAGCGCCCGCTGGCGCCAGTCGCCGCGCCAGGCCAGCCAGGCCGCGTAGAGCAGGAGGAACGGCCACGCCTCGGGACGCAGCAGCCCCGCCGCGATCCCGCACGCGAACGCGACGCGGGGCTGCCCCCGGAGCTCGGCGAGGATCGCACCGAGCACGACCGCCACGAGCACGCCCTCGCTGTTGGCCAGCCAGCCGTTCCAGATCCACCACGGCGCAGCACCGATCGCGACGGCGGCGAAGATGCCGGCGACCAGCCCCCCGAGTCGGCGCGCGATCAGGAAGGCCAGGACGACGGCGCTGATCGCCCCGAGTCGGGCCGCCAGGACCCAGACGTCGGGGGCGATCGACCCCAGCGGGGCGGCCGCGGTGGTGATCAGCACCGGGAGCGGCTTCCACGAAGGGCCACTGACGGTGTTGAGCTCGCCGTGGACGATCTCGCGACCCCAGACAATCCACGACATCGCGTCGTAGGTCGCCGCCGACGGGAAGAGGAACGTCGCCAGCCCGACCGCGAAGATCGCGACCGCGATCGCGCCCACGGGCGTGCGACCACGCGCCGGGCTGTGCTCAGCATCCATCGGGGCGCCATCGTACTGCGGGGGTTCGGGCCCAGGCCCCGGACCCGGCGCCCGGCCGCCGCGCTGCTCGACGCTCACGCGTGGCGGACGATCGTGGCCACGGCGTGGGCGACGGCACCTTCGCCGCGGCCGACCGCATCCATCCGCTCGGCCGTGGTCGCCTTGACGTTGACCCGCTCGACGTCGACCCCGAGGGTCGCCGCCAGCCGCTCGGCCATCGCCGCCTTGTGCGGGCTGAGCTTCGGGCGCTCCAGCACGACGGTGCTGTCGAGAGCGGTCACCGTCCACCCGGCGTCAGCCACCAGATCGACGACGTGCGCCAGCAGCGCGATCGAGTCGGCGCCCCGCCAACGCTCCTCGGTGTCGGGGAAATGCTCGCCGATGTCTCCCAGCCCCGCGGCCCCGAGCAGCGCGTCGATCGCCGCGTGGGTGAGCACGTCCGCGTCGCTGTGGCCGTCGAGCGCGAGCGGGCTCTCGATCGTGACCCCGCCGAGGATCAGCGGACGCTCCGGCTGCGTCTCGGTCAGGCGGTGGCTGTCCCAGCCGATCCCGCTGCGGACGTCGACGATCGTCACGATCCGGGCCGCCCGGTCGCGGGGTCGATCGTCGGCGGGGGCGTGTCACCGTGGCGGTGCGCGATCTCTCGGTCGGCCGGCTCGATCGGCACGGGTCGCGGCGTCCGGGCCTCGAACGTCGTGAGCTCGCCGATCCCGACGTCCGCCAGCAGGTCGAGCGCCTCGCCGTACCCGTAGCCGAGGTGCGCCGGCCGGTGCGCGTCGCTCGACAGCACCACCGGGTTGCCTGCGTCCGCGACCATCTCGAGGAACGCCTTGGCGGGATAGATCTCGCCGACCGGCTTGCGCAGCCCGGCGGTGGAGATCTCGACCGCGATCCCCGTCTCGGCGATCGCCTCGATCGCCGGCTCGTAGTAGAAGCGCACGTCACGCTCGGGCGTCGGTCGCGCAGGACCCCACACCTTGACCAGATCGGGGTGGGAAAGGATGTCGTAGAGCCCGCTGCGGGCGCACTCGGCCAGCGTCTCGAAGTACCGGCTCCAGACCTCGTCGGCGCTGGCGGCCGACGCCCAGACGTCCCAGTTGGTGCCGGTCTCCGAGTACTCGGCGTCGACGCCGCGGTCGCGCAGGAAGTGCACCGAGCCGAGCACGTAGTCCCACTCGCGGGCCTCGAGCAGCGACGCCATCCGGTCCTCGCGGCCCGGGATGAAGTCGGCCTCGATACCCAGGCGCAGGTCGGTCCGCTCGCGCACGAAGCTGCAGTAGGCGTCGATGTCGTCGACGCCGGAGAACTTCCAGAACGGGTGCTCCCACACGTCGAGCGCCTGTGCGAAGCGGTGGACGTGCTCGCTCGCGCCGAGCTCGGTGACCCCGCGATCGGTGGCCGCCGCCCGGTACTGCTCCGCGTTGGCCGTCGTGAAGTACTGGTCCGGCGTCGAGGGATGCTCGTCCGGCCGCAGGTGCACGTGGTAGTCGGTCAGCACGGGACGTCATTCTGTCGCAGTCGGGGAAGCAACAGCTCGGCGAGCTCCAGGTCGACCGGGACGGTGACCTTCAGGTTGGTGCTGGGCGCGGGAACGATCCGAACGTCTCCCCCGGCCGCTTCGACCAGCGACGCGTCATCGGTCGCGGCCGCGAGTACGGCGTCCGGCTGGGCCAGCGCGCCGACGAGCACCGAGCGTCGGAAGACCTGGGGCGTTTGGACCGCCCACAGCCGCGAACGGTCGAGCGTGCGGTCGACCCGCGGCAGGCCGGTGTCGGGCCCCGTCGCGGCCGGCCTGCTCGCCTGCTTGACCGTGTCGGTCATGGGAGCAGCGGCGACGGCCGCATCCGCCCCGCTGGCGACCGCGTCGAGGCAGGCCTCGACCAGGGCGGGAGTGACCAGCGGACGGGCCCCGTCGTGGACGAGGACCGGCTCGTCGTCGGGACCAGCACCGCACGCGGCGAGCCCCGCGCGGACCGAGTGCGAGCGCTCCCGCCCGCCCGGGACCGCGGTCACCCGGGGCGCGCCGCCCTCGGCGTTCCAAGCGCCCTCGGGCAGCCCCCAGTCGCCCGGGTCGCCGGGTAGCGCCTCACCGGCGGGGAGCACCACCACGATCCGTCGCAGCGCCGGCACCGCGATCAGCGTGCCGAGCGCCCAGGAGAGCAGCGGACGGCCGAGCACCGGGACCAGCGCCTTGGGGCGATCGTGCCCCAGGCGCTCCCCGCGTCCGGCGCCCACGACGAGCGCGACAGCCATCGTGGCCGACGGTTCCGGCGTCCGCTGCGTGGGTGCTGCTAGTCCTGCAGCGCCAGCGCGTCGTCGTCGACGGCGCCCTCGCTGGCGTCCTCGTCGTCCTCGTCCTCGTCGGCGGCCGCGGCAACGGCCGCTGCCGCCGCAAGCGCCGCGGGAGAGCCCTCGGCCGGAGGCGCGAGGATTCCGTCGAGGTACTCCTCGGCCTCTTCCTCGGACTTCTCCAGCGCGTACATCAGCTCCGACGCCAGAACCTTCTTAGCGCGCGTGAACATCTGCTTCTCGCCGGTCGACAGGCCCTTGTCGTTCTCACGCGTGGCGAGGTTGCGCACGACCTCGGCCAGCTCGTAGATGTCACCGGTCTTGATCTTCTCGCGGTTGTGCTTGAAGCGCCGGTTCCAGTTCTTCGGCATCTCCGTGCACGGACCCTCGAGGACGCCGAGGACCTTGCGCACGGTCTCCTCGTCGATCACGCGACGCAGGCCGACGGCCGCCGCCTGGTCACACGGGACGTGGACCGTCATGTCGTTGTGGAGAATCCGGATCTTGAGGTACTCGCGGTCCTCTCCCAGTACCTTGCGCGGTGCGCGAGCCTTCACGACACCCGCGCCGTGGTGCGGGTAAACGACGTTGTCGCCGACCTGGAAGTCGCAGTCACCGGTGGTGATCGTGTCGAACAGGTCGTCGTCGATGCTGTCAGTCATGGTCCCTCCTGGGATGGCCCGCGCAGAACGCGGCACGATCGGCTCGGACGGCCGTGGCGCAGAAGCGCGTCACGACTGCAGGTACCGATCGACGATGTTGATCTCCTGCAGCCGGCGAAGGCCCTCGCGGATGTCCTTCGCCCGGATCTCGCCGACTCCGGGTACCGACTCGAGGTCGGCGTCCGCTCCGACGAGCAACTCGTCCAGGCCACCGAACGTGTCGATGATCTGCTGCACGACGAGCTTGGGCAGGCGCGGGATCCGCGCCAGCACCCGATGGCCACGGGGGCTGACCGGGTAGTCCAAGGTGTTGAGCTTGCGGTTGTAGCCGAGCAGCTCCGCCAGCCGACCGAAGTCGAGCAGGTCGGAGTGCGGGACCCGCGGAAGCAGGTCGAGCGTCGCCGCGACCGCTTCCTCGCTCGGATCGGCGGAGTAGTCGCGCACCAGCGCGGCCTTCTCGCCCGCCGTGCCGACCGTGGTCTCCTCGAGCTGCATCTCGATCAGCCGACCGTCGGTGCCGAGCTCGACGATGTAGCGCTCGATCTCGACCGCCATCCGCGAGACGAACTCGGCGCGCTGCAGGACCGTCAGCACGTCGTGGAGCGAGGCGCTGCCCTCGAACTCCAACGCGGTCAGGCGGGTCGATACCTGATCCAGCCGGACGCGGTACTTCTCGAGCGTCGCCAGCGCCTGGTTGGCCTTGGCCAGCACCACCGGGATCTGGTCGAGCTGGTACCGCGTGCCGTCGACGTACAGCGAGACGATCTCGCGCCGCTGGGAGATCGCGATCACCAGCGCGTTGGTCTGCTTGCTGACGCGCTCGGCGGTGCGGTGACGGGTGCCCGTCTCCTGCGTGAGGATCGTCGGGTCCGGCACCAGCTGCACGTTCGCCATCGCGATCTTCGTCGCGTTGGCGTTGAGCGTGATCGCCCCGTCCATCTTCGCGAGCTGGTACAACAGCGCAGGGGTCGAGTCGATGTCGAGGCGGATACCGCCTGAGCAGAGGTGTGTGATCTCCTCCGGCTCGCCGATTGCCAGGAGACCACCCGTATGCGCGTTCAGGATCGAATCGATCCCGTCGCGTAGAGCTGTGCCCGGCGCAATCATCTCGAGCGCCTTCACCAGCCGGGGCTCCTGGCGACCTTCGAGCTCTGGAAGCTCTTCGCCGGGGCGCTGCGCCATCGCAACGATTGTAGCAAGCCCCAGCGGCAGTACACGAGCCGTGAAAACAGCCGTGCACGGAGATCGGCGCCGCCCGGCGCCTCGGGACGCGTCCGTGTTCAGCTGCGACGTGGCAGCGCGGAGCGCAGCGCGTCGCGTAGGGTGGGCTGCTTCTCGGGCTGGACGACACCGCGCAGGCCGAACTTGCGGGCCTCGGCCAACCGCCGGTCGGCGTGCGCCACGCCGCGCAGCTCGCCGGTCAATCCGACCTCGCCGAAGCACGCGACCGGCAGATCGTCGGCCTCCGCCCCGTCGCCCGAGGCGGTCGGGAACGTGGAGACGGTCGGCACGATCCCCCGCGCCGCCGACGCGACCGCCAGAGCGACGGCCAGGTCCGCTCCGGGCTCGTCGCAGCGGACCCCGCCGACGACGTTGACGAAGACGTCGTGGGTGCTCGTCGCCAGCCCGGCGTGACGGGACAGCACCGCCAGCACCAGCGCCAGGCGGTTGCGGTCGATCCCGTTGCAGACCCGCCGGGGCGGGACGAGCTCGCTCGGCGAGACCAGTGCCTGGACCTCGACCAGCAGCGGTCGGGTGCCCTCCATCGCGCAGAGGATCACCGACCCCGCCGCCCGCGTCGCCTCGCCGACGAACCGAGCCGACGGATCGAGCACCTCGACCAGGCCGACCCCCCGCATCTCGAAGACACCCGCCTCGTTGGTCGACCCGAAGCGGTTCTTGCTGGCCCTCAGGGTGCGGTAGGTGCGCTCGCGCTCGCCCTCGAACTGGAGCACGCAGTCGACCAGGTGCTCCAGCACCCGCGGACCCGCGAGCGCGCCCTCCTTGGTCACGTGGCCGACCAGCACCGTCGCCACGTCGAGCCGCTTGGCGACCTCCATCAGCCGCCCCGCGACCTCGCGGACCTGGCTGACCGAGCCGGGCGCGCCGCTCAGGTCCGGGTCGTGCATCGTCTGGACCGAGTCGATCACGCAGACGTCCGGGCGCTCCGCCTCGATCGTGGCGATCACCGTCGGCAGGTCGGTCTCGGCCAGGATCGGCACGTCGAGCGCCGACGCCAACCCGACCGGCGCCCCGCCGTCGCCGTTCCCGGCGGGCGGGGCCGCCAGCCGCTCGGCCCGCAACCGGACCTGGGCCGCCGACTCCTCACCCGAGACGTAGAGGGTGCGCGACCCGGCCCCCTGGAGGTGCCCGAGCACCGTGTTCAGCAGCGTCGACTTGCCGATCCCCGGCGACCCGCCGAGCAGGACCAGCGATCCGGGTACCAGCCCACCGCCGAGGACCCGGTCGACCTCGCCCAAGCCGGTCCGCAGTCGCGGCACACGCGGCGCCGTGACGTCGCGCAGCCGAGTCGGGGCGCCCGCCGGGGCTCCAGAGGCGCTCACGCGGGCGGGAGACACCGTTCGCGGGCCGCTGCGCCCCCCGTTGGGCCGCGTGGCTCGCTGCTCGGTGATCGTCCCCCACGCGTCGCAGCCGGGGCACTGCCCGAGCCAGCGCGGACTCTCGTGCCCGCAGGCGGAACAGACGTGGACGGTTGCGGCGCGGGCCATCGAGCCATCCAGGGTAGGCGGCCCGCAGGACGACACGCGGCCGGTCGTCCGCGCCTCCGGCCCACGAAAAAGGGCGGAGCCGATGACTCCGCCCTTCGCGGTCGGCGGCGACGCTCGCGCGTCGCTGCGACCTCAATCGTTCTCGTTCGGCCCCTCGGGCGCGGCGTCCTCGGAGTTGGCCACGTCCTCGGCCGGCTCCTCGTTCTCCTCGGCCGCACCGACGGCCGCGGGGACCGGAACCTCGGGCACCACCATCGAGAGCACGACCTCCTGGTCGGCGGGCGAGCCCTCCGGTGCGCGGTCGACCTTGATCGTCGCGTCCGGGGTGACCTCGTTGGCGAGCACGTAGTCCGCCAGCGGGTCCTCGATGTAGCGCTGGATCGCCCGGCGCAGCGGACGGGCACCCATCGCCGGGTCCCAGCCCTTCTCCGCCAGCAGCTCCTTGACGCCCTCGGTCAGGTCCAGCGAGATGTCGCGGTCCTTCAGCGAGCGCCGCACGCGGTCGACCATCAGCTCGACGATCTGCGAGATCTGGTCCTTGTTGAGCTTGTGGAAGACGATCAGCTCGTCGATCCGGTTGAGGAACTCGGGCTTGAAGGCCTTCTTCAGCTCACCGGTGACGCGCTGCTTCATGTCGTCGTACGTGAGCGCCTCGTCCTCGTCGCCGACCTGGAAGCCCAGCGGCGTCGACTTGGCGATCTCGGACGCGCCGATGTTCGACGTCATGATCACGATCGCGTGCCGGAAGTCCACCGTCCGCCCCTGCGAGTCGGTCAGGCGACCGTCCTCGAGGATCTGCAGCAGCAGGTTGAAGACATCCGGGTGCGCCTTCTCGATCTCGTCGAGCAGCAGCACCGAGTACGGCTTGCGCCGCACGGCCTCGGTCAGCTGGCCGCCCTCGTCGTACCCGACGTACCCGGGGGGCGAGCCCACCAGCCGCGCGACGGCGTGCTTCTCCATGTACTCCGACATGTCGACGCGGACCATCGCATCGGGGTCGTCGAACAGGAACTTCGCCAGCGACTTCGCCAGCTCGGTCTTGCCGACGCCGGTCGGGCCGAGGAAGATGAACGAGCCGGTCGGGCGCTTCGGGTCCTTCAGGCCCGCACGCGAGCGACGGATCGCCTTCGAGATCGTCTTGACCGCCTCGTCCTGGCCGATCACGGACTCGTGGAGCTCCTCCTCCATCCGCATCAGGCGCTTGGTCTCGGCCTCGGTCAGCTTGAAGACCGGGATCCCGGTCCACATCGAGACGATGTCGGCGATCTCCTCCTCGCCGATCGAGAGCCGGGGCTGGTCGCCCTCGCCCTTCTCCCACTGCTCGACGAGCTCGCGCTTCTTCTGGACGAGCTTGCGCTCCTCGTCGCGCAGCGACGCGGCGGCCTCGTACTCCTGGGCCTCGATCGCCGCGTCCTTCTTGCGACGGGCTTCCGCGATCTGCTCCTCGACCTCCTGGAAGACCGGCGGGGACGCCATCGAGCGGATCCGCTTGCGCGAGGCCGCCTCGTCGATCAGGTCGATCGCCTTGTCCGGCAGCTGCCGGTCGGCGATGTAGCGATCGGCGAGCTCGACGGCGGCCTCGAGGGCCTCGTCGGTGATCTCGACCTTGTGGTGGCTCTCGTAGCGGTCGCGCAGGCCCTTGAGGATCTCGACGGCCTCCTCGTTGGCGGGCTGCTCGACGCGCACCTGCTGGAAGCGTCGTTCCAGCGCGCTGTCGCGCTCCAGGTACTTGCGGTACTCGTCGATCGTCGTCGCGCCGATCGTCTGCAGCTCGCCGCGGGCGAGCGCCGGCTTGAGGATCGAGGCCGCGTCGATCGCGCCCTCGGCCGCTCCGGCCCCCACGAGGTTGTGGATCTCGTCGATGAAGAGGATCACGTCGCCACGGTTGGCGATCTCCTTCATCACCTTCTTGAGCCGCTCCTCGAACTCACCGCGGTACTTCGACCCTGCGACCAGGGCCGCGAGGTCGAGCGTGTAGATCTGCTTGTCGCGCAGCAGCTCGGGAACCTCGCCCGACGAGATCTGCTGGGCGAGCCCCTCGACGACGGCCGTCTTGCCGACGCCCGGCTCGCCGATCAGGACGGGGTTGTTCTTCGTCCGCCGCGAGAGGATCTGCATGATCCGCTCGATCTCGGTCGAACGCCCGACGACGGGGTCGAGCTTGCCGTCGGCGGCGAGCTTGGTCAGGTCGCGACCGAACTGGTCGAGCACCTTGGACGACCGCTTCTGCGGGCCGCCGGTCTCGGTCGTACCGCCCGCCGGGGATCCTGCCGTCTGGCGGCGACCACCGGGTCCGGAGAGCATCCGGATGACCTCGTTGCGGATCTTCTCGCTGTCGGCGTCGAAGTCCAGCAGGATCCGTGCGGCGACGCCCTCGTTCTCGCGAACGAGGCCGAGCAGGATGTGCTCGGTGCCGATGTAGTTGTGGCCCAGGCTCAGCGCTTCGCGCAGCGCCAGCTCGAGGACCTTCTTCGCGCGTGGGGTGAAGGGGATCTGCCCGGAGGTGACTTCCTCCCCCGAACCGACGATCCGCACGACCTGTGCCCGCACTCGCTCGACGGTGATGTCGAGCGACTCGAGCACACGCGCGGCCAGCCCCTCTTCCTCACGCAGCAGCCCGAGCAGGATGTGCTCGGTGCCGATGTAGTTGTGCTTGAGCGTCCGCGCCTCTTCCTGGGCGAGAACGACAACCTGCCTGGCTCGTTCTGTGAATCGCTCGAACATCTCGGGTCCTTCCGTGGATCACGACTGATGCTACCAGCGGCCCACCCCGACCCCGACCGGTCCTCGCCGCCCGCCACGGTCGACCGTCGCCGGGCCACCCGGCGGAGCATCCTCCGGGCGTGCGCGATCACCGACCGGGAAGGTCGGAAAACCCCCGGAATCGGCGTATGTCGCGGTCAGTCGCGCATGGTCGGGAACAGCACGACCTCGCGGATCGTGCTGCGCCCGGTCATGCAGATCACCAACCGGTCGACCCCGAGTCCGAGACCGCCCGTCGGGGGCATTCCCTGCTCGAGCGCCTCGACGAACGACTCGTCGTACTGCTGCGCCTCGTCGTCGCCTTCGAGCTCGAGACGGGCCTGCTCCTCGAACCGCCGGCGCTGCTCGTCCGGGTCGTTGAGCTCCGAGAACGCGTTGGCGATCTCCATCCCGAGCGCGAACGCCTCGAACCGCTCGACGAGGCCCGTGTCCTCGCCGGTCGTGGTGCGCTTGCGCTTGGCGAACGGCGAGAGCTCGACGGGGTAGTCGAAGAGCATCGTCGGCTGGATCAGCTTCGGCTCGACGTACTTCGAGAGCAGATCGTCGACCAGCTGCGGCCAGGTCCGGCCTTCGGGGTCGAGATCGATGCCGTCGGTCGCGCGGATCACCGCGGACAGCGCCTCGCTGCTGCGGTGCGCGAGCACGTCGATCCCCGTCTGCTCCTCGATCGCGCCGGCCAGCGTCTTCCGTTCCCACGGCTCGGTCCAGCGGATCGAGGTGGGCGGGGCGATGTCCTCGATCGCTCGCGCGACGTGCTGGACGCACGCCTCGAGGCGGTCCGCGGCGTCTTCGACGTCCGCGTAGGCCTCGTACCACTCGAGCATCGTGAACTCGGGGTTGTGCTTGTGGCTGATGCCCTCGTTGCGGAAGTTCTTGCCGAGCTCGTAGACCCGCTCGAGGCCGCCGACGATCAGGCGCTTGAGGTACAGCTCGGTGGCGATCCGCAGGTACAGGTCGCGGCCCAGCGCGTTGTGGTGGGTCGTGAACGGCCGGGCGAGCGCACCGCCGTAGAGCGGTTGCAGCACCGGGGTCTCGACCTCGAGGAAGCCGTCGGCGTCGAGGAACCGGCGGATCTCGGAGACGATCCGCGACCGCAGGATGAACGCGTCGCGGGTCTCCTCGTTCCCGATCAGGTCGAGCTCGCGGCGCCGCTGGCGGAGCTCGGTGTCCTGCAGGCCGTGGTGCTTGTCCGGCGGCGGACGCAGCGACTTGGCCAGCACCGTGTAGTCGGTGACCCGCAGGCTCAGCTCGCCGCGCCGCGACATGAACGCCGTCCCGTCGACCCCGATCAGGTCGCCGAGGTCGACGTCGTCGAGCAGGCGGGCCATCCGCTCGTCGCCGAGCACGTCGAGCTTGGCCTGGAGCTGCAGCCTCCCCGACCGGTCGACGAGGTCGAGGAACGCCATCTTGCCCTGTCCGCGGCGGGCCACCAGACGCCCGGCGATCCGGTGCTCGACGTCGGTCTCGGCGCCGTCCTCGAGGCCACCGTGGCGCTCGCGGACAGCGGCGATCGGCTCGACGCCGTCGAAGTCGTGCGGGTATGGGTCGACGTCGGCGGCGCGCAGGCGATCCAGCTTGGCGCGGCGGACGGCGAGCAGGTCGGTCCCGTCGCCGGGATCCGGCGCGGTCTCTTCGGTCATCGGCCGGGTACCTCTCGGGGTGCTCGCGCGGCGCTCAGCGCGAGATGCTGACGATCTCGAGCGTGCGGGTCTTGCCGTTGGGCAGGCTGACCTTGACGCTCGCGCCCTGGGGCTGCCCGAGCAGGGCCTTGCCGACCGGGGATTCGTTGGACAGCTTGTTCTCGGCCGGGTTGGCCTCGGCCGAGCCGACCAGCGAGTACTCCTGCTGCTTGCCCTTCTCGTCGCGCACGGTGACGCGGGTCCCGACCTGGACCTCGTCGGTCGAGAGCGCGGACTCGTCGATCACCGACGCCGAGCGGAGCTGCTCCTCGATGTCGAGGATCCTGCCCTCGATCATCGCCTGCTCGTTCTTGGCGTCGTCGTACTCGGAGTTCTCCGAGATGTCCCCGAAGTCCCGTGCGTCCTTGATCCGCTCCGCGACTTCGCGACGTTTGACCGTCGTCAGGTGCTCGAGCTCCTGCTTGAGCTTCTCGAGACCCTCGTGGGTGAGGATGACGTCCTTGGACAAGGTGTGACCTTTCGCCGACGACGCTCCGGGCCGGATAGCCGCGACGCCGATCGAGCAATTCTGGGGTGACCAACGTTCCGATCCGCCGAACGGAGCGGGCAGTATAGCCATCCCGGCGGATTCTCCCGGTGTCCCCCCGGCCGGGGCCCGACGACGGGGCCGCGTCGCCCCCGCGTCGACCCTAGACGACGGCCGCGGCGGCGACCGCGGCGTGCAGGCAGGCCCGCGCAGCCTCGATCTCACCGCTCTGCTGGAGTGCGGCCTGCAGCTGCTTGTCGGGGGTGCTCGTGGCGTCCGGGAATCCGACGCCCGCCAGCCGCTCGACGTACCACGGGTAGTGCTTGCGCAGGTAGCGGCCGGCCCGCTCGGCTCCGAGGTGCTCGGCGGTCCGATCGAGCAGCCAGTCGAACTCCGCCACGACCTCGTCGGCACTCGGCGCGACGTCGGCGCGTTGGCCGAGCAGGGTCGAGAGCAGCCACGGGTTGCCGAGGCCGCCGCGAGCGATCATCACGGCCGCCGGGCGGACCTGGTCGTAGGCGGCCAGCGTCTGCTCGACGTCGTGCAGACCGCCGGACAGCACCACGGGCACCGGCAGCTCGTCGACCAGCTTGGCGGCCAGCGCGTAGTCCGGCGTGCCCTTGTGGTGGACCTGGGCACTGCGCGGATGGAATCCGATCGCGTCGACGCCGGCCTCCTCGACCAGCCGCGCAGCCAGCGCGTAGCCGTCGTGCTCGCCGTCCTTCTTCGTCGACGAGCGCAGCTTGACGGTGACCGGCAAGCCCGACCCCTCCTTCGCCGCGCGCGCGACCGCGACCGCGGTGTCGGGGTCCTTGAGCATCGCCGCCCCGGCGCCGGTCTTGCAGACCTTCGGCACCGGGCAACCCATGTTCAGGTCGATCACGTCGACCGCGACGTGCTCCGCGACGTAGGCCGCCGCCGACTTCATCACCTCGGGGTCCTGCCCGAACAGCTGGATCGCGACCGGGCCGCCGTCGCGCTCCTCGGGCTTGAACGTCAGGAGGTCGCGGAGCGTCTTCTCGTTGCGGTAGTGGATCGCGAACGACGAGACCATCTCGCTGACCGCGTAGCCCGCGCCGTAGCGCTTGGCCTGCAGCCGGACCACCCAGTTGCCGATCCCGGCCAGCGGGGCGAGCGTGACCCGGTTGGGGATCTCGATGCCGCCGAGCGTCCACGACTCGGAGAGGGCGTCCTTCGACATCCCTCCAGGGTACGAGACGTACGCGATCCGGGGCGTCCGAACGACGACCGGTCGGCATTCGACATCCCCAGGACGTCCTGCGACGACCGGTCGGCGTTCGACGCCGGCCCGGCTAGGAGTTGTGCTGGTGCAGCAGACGCAGGCCGGTCAGCGTCAGCAGATCGTCGACCTCGTCGATCGTCTGGCAGTGCGGCACGATCCGCCGAGCCAGACCGCCGGTCGCGATCCGGTGGATGTCCTGGCCGAGCTCGTCCATCAGCCGGCTCAGGATCGCGTCCACGCCGCCGGCGAAGCCGTAGATCACACCGCTGCGGATCCCCTCGACGGTCGACTTGCCGATCAGCTGCCGCGGGGCGATCAGCTCGATCCGCGGCAGCGCGGCGGCGCGGGAGGTCAGTGCGTCGAGCGAGATCTCGACCCCCGGACTGATGATCCCGCCGAGGTACTCGCCGTCGGCGGAGACCGGGTCGTACGTGATCGCGGTACCGAAGTCGACGACCACGCAGGCACCCTGGAACCGTTCGTAGGCGGCGACCGCGTTGACCAGCCGGTCGGCGCCGATCTCGCGCGGGTTGTCGTAGCGGAGCGCCATCCCGGTGCGGATCCCCGGACGGACGACCAGCATCTCGTGGTTGAGGTACTGGTCGGACATCCTGCGCCACTCCTCGGCGAGCTGCGGCACCGTCGACGAGACGATCGACGCCGACATCTCCTCGGCGTGCAGCCCGCGCAGCTCGAGCAGAGCACGGAGCTTGGCGCCGAGCTCGTCCGACGTCGACTCACGCACCGTGGCGAACCGCCAGTGCTCGATCAGCTCGGTACCGCGGAACGCACCGAAGTGGGTCTGGGTGTTGCCGACGTCGACGACGAGGAGCATCAGCGCGAAGTATCGCGCGCCATTACGTAGTCTGCGGCCATGTCGACCAAGCTGTACATCGTGCGCGGCTCCCACCCGTGCGTCACCGTCGAGCGGGCGATGCAGCTGAAGGGCCATCCGTACTCGGTGACCGAGTGGCTTCCACCGTCCCACGCGCTGGCTCAGCGCGTGGTCTTCGGCCGGCGCACCGTGCCCGGGATCCGCTTCGCCGACGGCGAGAAGGTCCAAGGGTCGCGAGCGATCCTGCGGCGGCTCGAGGAGCGTCAGCCGGAGCCCGCGCTGGTGCCGGCCGATCCGCAGCTCGCCGCTCGCGTGCTCGAGGCCGAACGGTGGGGAGACGAGGTCCTGCAGTCGCTGCCGCGGCGGGTGCTCTGGTTGGCCCTGAGCCGCAAGCCGCAGGCGGTGTCCAGCTACCAGGAGGGATCGCGGTGGGCGATGCCCCCGCTCGCGACCGCATTCGTGGCGCCGCTGGTGCTCCCGGTCGAGCGCCGACTCAACCGGGTCAACGAGCAGAGCGTCCGCGCCGACCTGCGGGACCTGCCCGGGCACCTCGACCGGATCGACGGCTGGCTCGCCGACGGCACGCTCGGCGGTCCGCGCGAGAACGTGGCCGACCTGCAGATCGCCCCCAGCCTGCGGCTGCTGCTGACGATCGCGGACGTACGGGACGCGGTCGCGGCCCGCCCCGCCGGCCAGTGGGCCGAGCGGCTGTTCCCCGAGTGGAGCGGACAGGTGCCGGCCGGGGCCTTCCCGGACGAGTGGCTGGAGCCGCTGCGCGGCTGACGGACGAGCGTCCCGCCGGGAAGGCCGAGGGGATGCTCCGGGCGGGTCTCGCTCAGTCGGGAAGGTTGAGCGGGTCGCCGACCCGCCGCACGCCTTCGTCGAGGGGCAACGCCGCCAGGCTGTCGGCGAGCCGGGTCCCGTCGGGCAGCGCGAGCGCGAAGTCGAGGTCGAGCAGCGGGATCAGCACGAAGCGGCGGGACGCGACCTCGCGGTGCGGCAGGATCAGCCGCTCCGAGCGGTACGGCGCGTCACCGAACAGCAGCAGGTCGACGTCGACCGGCCGCGGGCCGTGCTTCACGTACTCGGCTGACGACGGGTCGGTGACCCGGCCCTGGTCACGCTCGACCGCCTTGCAGGCATCCAGCAGCTCCTCGGGGCCGAGCCTCGTGGCGATCCGCAGGCAGGCGTTGAGGAACGACGGCTGGTCGAGGATCTCGCCGACCGGATCGGTGTCGTAGAGCGCGGACGACGCGAGCACGCGCACGCCGTGCCGCGCCAGTCCGTCGACGGCACCCTGCAGCTGGGCCGGACGATCGCCGAGGTTGGAGCCGAGGCCGAGGTAGCCGAGCGTCTCGCCCGCCTGCAGCTCGGAGCCGCCGGTCATGCCGCGAGCGGCGCGAGCAGCGCCAGCTGTCGGGAACGGGCGAGCAGCGTGCCGTCGGGCAGGTAGAGCGTGCCATCCTCCTCGGCCAGGCCACTGGCGGCGACCGACGTGCGGTAGAGGCCGAGCACCGCGGCGGGATCGAGCCCGCCGGCCGGCAGGTCCGTCTGGACGTGGATCGTCAGGTCGATCGTCGGCGCGATCGCCGGAGCCGTCATCACCTCGAACGCCGGCGGCCACCAGAAGTCGGTCAGCTGCGAGAGGTAGGCCGCGTCGATCCGCTGGGGCTCGGGCGAGCCCATCCAGCCGCCGGTCTCGACCGGCTCCCCGGGCGCGACGGTGCGCCCGGTGTAGGGACCGGCTCCGACGCGGGGAGCGATCCGCAGCTGACCGACGATCGGCGGCAGCCCGGGCGGCAGCTCGAGCCAGTGGTCGCCGGCGCGGTCGAAGCGGTCGATCGGCACCGCGCCAGCTTCGGCGACCGGCGCTCCGGAGACCTCCGGCATCGGCGGGGCCCACTGGCCGACCTCGTCGAGCCCACGCGTGGCGAGTGTCGCGAAGCCGGTCAGCACGTCGCGACCCTGCTGACGCGCGGTCACCGCGACGGACGCCAGCCGGCGGCCGGCGCGGATCGTCCGGACGTCGAGCTCGAGCGGGCCCTCGGCCGCGGTCCGCAGGTACTGCAGGCTCAGCGAGCGCAGCTGGCGCTCGCTGGCCGGGTCGGCTTCGGCCTCGATCGCACGGACCACGATCGCCGCCAGGTAGCCCCCGTTCGGCCCGGTCGGTGCCGCCCAGTCGAGATCGACGTCGGCGACGAGCCCGACCCCGTCGCGAGCGACGGCGGTCGCCCGCTCGAACGCGGTCGTGGCGAGGGTGGAGGAATCCGACATGGGGAAATACTACTGCTGGTAGAAAAGCTCTCGGGGCCGGCCCGTCAACCGACGTCGCCAGCGCGCCACAGCTCGACCGCGACCTCCTCGACCGCCAGCGGGATCGGCGGCTCGGGCTTGATGCACTTGACCCAGACCTCTTCCGCACCGTAGTCGGAGACGATCCGGTCGGCGATCGCGGCACAGAGCCGCTCGAGCGTCTTGTACGAGCGCTGTTGGGCGACCAGCGCGACGAGCTGGCAGACCTCGCCGTAGTCGATCGTGTCCTCGACCCGGTCGGTCACCGTCGCGTCGCAGTCCGACACGGCCATCCGCAGGTCGACGATCAGCCGCTGCCCGATCTCGCGCTCGGCCGGGGTCACTCCGTGGTGGGTGTAGAGCGACAGACCACGGATCTCGACCGTGACCTCGTCGCGGTCGTCGCCGTCGAGATCCTCGAGCTCGTCGTCGTCCTCGTCCTCGTCGAGGTCGAGGTTGAGATCGCGCAGGGCGTCCGCGTCGTCGCCGCGCGGGCCGGGCGGCTTCGGCGTATCGCGATCCTCGTTCTGGCCGTTCTCGTCGTCGGCCGGGCGCTCGTCGCGATCGTCATCCATGGCGAGCCACGCTAGCAATCGCGGCCCGCCCTCACCGTGACCGCCGACGCCCCGCGGTCAGCGTTCCTGGCCGCCCCCGACCACGTGGGCCGCGACCGCCAGCGCGTCGTGGATCGCCCCGACGTCGTGGACGCGGAAGACGCGCGCGCCGGCGGCCAGCGCCAGCACGTTCGTCGCGATCGTGCCGGCCAGCCGCTGACGGGGGTCATCGCGTCCGGTCAGCCGCCCGAGGAAGCTCTTGCGCGACGTGCCGATCACGACCCGGGGCCCGATCGCGACGATCTCGTCGAGCCGGCGCAGCAGGGCGACGTTGTGGTCCAGCGCCTTGCCGAAGCCGATCCCGGGATCGATGTCGATCCGCTCCACCGCGACGCCCGCGTCGACCGCCGCGGCGATCCGCTGCTCGAGGTGCCGGCGCACGTCGTCCACCACATCGTCGTAGACCGGGGCGTCCTGCATCGTCCGGGGCTCACCGCGCATGTGCATCAGACAGCAGCGCACGCCCCGGCCCGCCACCAGCGGCAGCATCTCCGGATCATGGCGCAGAGCCGAGACGTCGTTGACGTAGCCCGCCCCCGCGTCCAGCGCCGCCGCGGCGACGTCGGCCTTGGTGGTGTCCACCGAGAGCACCACCTCGGGCAGCGCCTCAGTCAGCCGCGCGATCACCGGCACCACGCGACGGAGCTCCTCCGCGGTCTCGACCGGCGCCGCCCCGGGCCGCGTCGACTCACCGCCGACGTCGAGGATCGTGGCGCCGGCGGCGGCCAGCTCGAGGCCGTGGCGGACCGCGGCGTCCTCGTGGAACCACTCTCCCCCGTCGCTGAACGAATCCGGCGTGACGTTGACGATCCCCATGACGTCGAAGGCAGCGGGCACCCGGCACAGGCTACCCGGCGCGCTGCGCGGGTCCGGAAACGGCGACGGCGGGCCGAGGGCCGCCGGCGCGGCGCGTCGGGGGCGACGCCCGGGGCGGGCGCCGGTCCGCCTAGGAGCGGTACGGGCGACGCGGCTCGCGACGCGTCATCGCCGTGCCGAGGCCCGGGCGGGGCAGCGGACGCGGAGCGGAGCGCTCCTCGGGCTGCACCTCGTCCTCGGCCGCGGCCGGGGTGCTCGGCGCCGGCGGCTCGTCGTCGAAGACGTCGTCCTCGGAGCGGCCCTCGAGCAGCGCCAGGAACTCGTCGCGCTCGATCGTCTCGCGGCGGATCAGGATCTCGGAGATCAGGTTGAGCGCCTCGCGGTGCTCGTTGAGCAGGTCGGTGGCGCGCTGATGAGCGTCCTCGACGATCCGGCGGATCTCGTCGTCGATCTCACGGGCGATCTCGTCGGAGTAGTCCGGCTCGGACCCCATGTCACGGCCGAGGAACGGCTGCCCCGAATCGTGGCCGAACACGCGCGGACCGAGCCGCTCGCTCATGCCGAACCGCATCACCATCTGCTTGGCGGTGGCGGTGACCTTCTCGAGGTCGTTCGACGCGCCGGTCGTGATCTCGCCGAAGACGATCTCCTCGGCGGCCCGGCCACCCAGCGTCATCGCCATCTGGTCGAGCAGCTGCTGCCGCGTGACCAGGAAGGTGTCCTCCTGCGGCATCGAGATCGTGTAGCCGAGCGCCTGCCCGCGACCGACGACCGAGATCTTGTGGACCGGGTCGGCGTGCTCGAGGAAGTGCCCCACGAAGGCATGGCCCATCTCGTGGTATGCGGTGACCTCGCGCTCCTTCTCGGTCATCACGCGGGTCTTCTTCTCCGGACCCGCGATCACGCGCATGATGCCCTCTTCGAGCTCGTGCTGCGTGATCTGCTTCTTGCCGCGGCGGGCCGCGAGCAGCGCCGCCTCGTTGACCAGGTTGGCCAGGTCCGCGCCGGTGAAGCCCGGGGTCTGACCGGCGAGCGCCTCGGTCTCGATGTCGGAGGCCAGCGGCTTGCCCCGCGTGTGCACGTCGAGGATCCGCGCGCGGCCCTTGCGGTCGGGGCGGTCGACGACGATCTGGCGGTCGAAGCGGCCCGGACGCAGCAGCGCCGGGTCGAGGATGTCCGGACGGTTCGTGGCGGCGATCAGGATGATGTTGTCGGTCATCGTGAAGCCGTCCATCTCCACGAGGAGCTGGTTGAGCGTCTGCTCGCGCTCGTCGTGACCGCCACCCATGCCGGCACCGCGGTGACGACCGACGGCGTCGATCTCGTCCATGAAGATGATGCAGGGCGAGCTCTGCTTGGCCTGCTCGAAGAGGTCGCGGACGCGGCTGGCGCCGACGCCGACGAACATCTCGACGAAGTCCGAGCCGGAGATCGAGAAGAACGGCACTCCCGCCTCGCCGGCGACGGCACGCGCGAGCAGGGTCTTGCCGGTGCCGGGAGGCCCGAACAGCAGCACGCCCTTCGGGATCCGAGCGCCGAGCGCCTGGAACTTCTTCGGGTTCTCGAGGAACTCCTTGATCTCGTGCAGCTCCTCGACGGCCTCGTCCGCCCCCGCGACGTCACGGAAGGTCAGCTTCGGCGTGTCCGGCGACATCCGCTTCGCCTTCGACTTGCCGAACTGCATGACCTTCGACCCGCCGCCCTGAACGTTGTTCATGATCAGGAACCAGATACCGAGGAACAGGATGAACGGGACGATGTAGATCATCGCCTGCAGGATCCCCGACGACTTCGACGACTTGATGTCGAAGGTCTCGAGGTTCTTGCTCTTGTTCTGCTCCTCGAGGAAGTTCGTGAGCGGACCGCCGTTGTCGCGGTCGTACCCGACCTCGTACTGCTTGTCGTTCTTGAGGACGACGTCGATCGCGTTGTCCTTGGTCTTCATCGTCGCGCTCTTCACCTGGCCGTTCTCGACCTGGGTGATGAACTGGCCGTAGGTGTAGTTCTCCTCGGAGTCCCGTTCGAAGAGCTGCATGGCGAAGAACGCCAGCAGCAGCACGATCAGGATGGGGAACAGTGCGCTCTTGAAGAACCGGCTCATGTGGGTAGCCGACATCGGACTCGCCGTGGCGGCGAGGGACGAAGCCGGGTGCCTAGCGTAGCAACGGTGATGACCAGGGCACTTCGGATCCCCCGATCAGCACGCGCGATCGGGAGTTATGTGTCCGGTCAACCGGTGTGCCCGAGGGGACCGCTGGAGAGTTCGCCCGCGGCGGCGCGGACAGCGTCGTCGGTGAGCGCGGCGACGTACGGCAGGTTGCGGTACCGCTGATCGAGGTCCAGGCCGTAGCCGACGGCGTAGCGATCGGGCAGCGGGAAGCCCGTGTACTTGATCGGCAGGTCGACCTCGCGGCGGCTCGGCTTGGTCAGCAGAGAGCAGACCTCGAGCGACGCCGGCTTCCGCGAGCGCAGGTTGCGCAACAGATACTGCAAGGTCAGGCCGGAGTCGATGATGTCCTCGACGATCAGTACGTGCTGGCCCTCGATCGAGTGGTCGAGGTCCTTGAGGATTCGCACCACCCCGCTCGAGCTGGTCGCCGACCCGTACGACGAGACCGCCATGAAGTCGACCTGGCACGGCACCGTCAGCTGGCGCATCAGGTCCGCGACGAACAGCACGGCGCCCTTGAGCACGCAGACCAGTTGGATCTCGCGACCCTCGTAGTCCGCGCTGATCTGGGCTCCGAGGTCCGCGATCCGCGAGCGCAGCTCGTCCGCTTGGATCAGGATCTCGCCGATGTTCGGATCACGCACGGGGCGGCAGTCTACTCAGACGCCTGTCGCGATCCGCTGCGCGGCGGGGACGCGGTGCACCAGATCCGGCCGTCGGTCCCGGCCGAGACCTGCACCCGGACCCCGTCGCCGAGGTCGAGCGCGGCGGGCCGCTCCGTACTCGGCCTGAGCGCGAGCACATCGTCGACCCGGCCCTCGACCCGCGCGCACTCCCGCTCGGTGGTGGCCTCGGCGAGCAGTCGGATCGCCCGCCGGGCGACGGCCCGCGGCACCGACGAGGCCGCCGTCCGTGCCACCCACGCCGCCCCGTCGGTCCCCGGATCGCCCGGATGCAGCAGCGTCGCCGCGACCTCCCGCAGCGCGGCGTCGTCCTCGCGGGCACGGTCCGCCGTGGCCACCAGGGCGCGCGTCGCCCGTCCGTCGAGCGCCTCCAGCGTCGCCAGCACCTCGCGCACGCGTCCGCGCGCGCTCTCCGCGTTGGTCGGGTCGTCGTGCCACTCCAGCCCGTGCGCGGTGCACCATGCCCCGGTGTCCGCCCGGGTCAGACCGGCGGCGAGCAGCGGCCGGGCCACACCGCGGGCGGGGTCGCGCGGCGCGATCGCCGCCAGCGCCCGGGTCCCCGGGGACGAGATCGCGCGCAGCAGCACCGTCTCGGCCTGGTCGCTCGCGGTGTGGCCGACCGCTACCACGGTCCCCGGTCCCGCCCAACGGTCGGCCGCCGCGCGCAACGCGACGCGACGGGCGTCGCGCGCCCAGACGACCGGGCTCCCCCGGCTCTCGCGCACCTCGTCCGGCACGTCCAGCCGGACGACCCGGACCGTGACCCCCAGCTCGGCCGCGAGCCCCGTCACCCGCTCGGCGTCATGATCGGCGGTCCGGCCCCGCAGACCGTGGTGGACGTGGACCGCCAGCACCGCGTCGGCCCCGACGATCTCGACCGCCAGACCGAGCAGGCAGAGCGAGTCGCGCCCGCCGGAGACCGCCGCGACCAGGGGCACGCCCACCGGCAGCAGTCCCGTCGCGGCGACGCGCTCACGGAACGACGCGGCCGCTGACGGCCCGCCGCTCACGGACCCGCGGGTTCCGGATCGCCGTCCCCCTCGAGCGGGTCGATCCCGAGGCGGGCCTCGATCCGCGCCAGCCGCTGGTCGGTCTCCCGCTCGAGCCGCGCGACGCGCTCGGTCAACCGCCGCAGCTCCTCGACCGACGCGGGCCGCACGTCGAGCGTCCGTCCGAGCCGGCCGACCGCGTGCTGCACCTCGTCCGCGACCGCTCCGGCCTGCTGGGTGCCGGCCGAGCCGAGGTCTTCCAGCGCCCCGCGCACCCGAACGACGACCTGGGCGAGCTCGTCGGCCAGGTCCTGGGCACGCGCACGCGTGCCGTCGGCGGTCGCACCGACCGCCTGGTCGACGGCCCGGCGGACCGCCTCGACCCGCTCGGCCCGGCGCGACGAGGGGGCGCCATCCTCGGTCGTCGACTCGTCGCTGCTCATAGGGGCAGTCTAGGCGGCTCGACCGCGCCCCACGGACTATCGTCGGCGTCCGTGACGTCCCCCCGCTCGCTGCCCGCCGTGCTCGACCTGGTCAACCCGGTTGCCCCCCGCGCGATCGTTGTCGGCGACCCGGGCCGCGCCCTGACGATCGCCCAGGGGTTGCTGGAGCGCCCGCCGCTGATGTGCAATCACCGGCGCGGCCTGTGGGGATACACCGGCACCGCCAGCGACGGCCAGCCGCTGCCCGTCCAGGCGACCGGCGTCGGCGCGGCCAGCGCGGTCCCGGTGATCCGCGAGCTCGCCGCGGCCGGGGTAGCGCGCATGGTCCGCGCCGGTTCCGCGCTTCCCGTCGTCGACCAGCGCGCGGTAGAGGACCCGGTCACGCTCGCGGTCGTCGCCGGGGCGATCGCCCACGACGGGGTCAGCCGTGCGCTCGGCGTGGCCCCCGGGGCGCGCCTGACCCCGGACGGCGAGATGACGGCGCGGCTGCGTGCCGCTACCGACGCGGAGCTCGTGGTCACCAGCGTCGACCTGCTGCCCCAGGACGGCGGACCGCCGGCGAGCGTGGTCGGGAGCGCTGGCGCCATGGACCGCCAGACGGCCGCCTTCCTGGCGGCCGCGAACTGCTGGAGGGTGACCGCCGCCGCCGTGGTCGCGCTGCCGCCGGCCGTCGAGGACGAGGCGACGCGCGAGCGTTGGTGGGCGGAGCTCGGAGCCGCCGCGGCCCGGGCCTACGGCCTGACCGCGCAGCCGCCCTCGCCGGCTACTTCGACTCGTCGTTCGCCGCCCGCGACGTGAGCTCGGCCAACGTCGCCTGGACCTCGGCGAGCTGCGCCGAGATCGCGGCGAGCGCGGGGTCGTCCGGCTTCGCCGCGGCCAACGTCAGTCGCTCGTCGACCCGGTCGACCGCGTCCTCGATCGACTCGAGCCGCTGAGCGACGTTGCGAACCCGGCGCGTCAGCCGCTCGATGTCGGCGGCACTCGGCACGTTGAACGCGCTGAACGCGGCCTCCTGAGCCTGCGTCGCCCGCTCGCGGACGTCCATCGCCCGCTGCACCGCGCCCGTGACCAGCGGATTGCTCAGCAGGTCCTGTGCCAGCCGGCCGATCGTCTCCTCGCTCGCACCGCGCACGCGGCCCCGCAGGTCCTTGGCGTCGCTCGACAGGTCTTCGGTCATCGGAATCCTCCGGTCGCGGGAAGGGCGGCCAGCACCGCGCCCACCGTGCGGCAGAGCCGCGAGGCGGACGGATGGGCAGGTTCGCGAACCTTACCGGCCCGCGCGCCCCCGCTCCCCCCAGCCGGGGGGTCGACCCTCGGTGGTAGTGTCCCGCGCGTGGAGTCCCGAACCGCGGTTCCGCTGTTCCGGATCGTCCAGGTCGAGATCGCCGGCGAGATCGACCTGCCCCCAGGGCGCTGGACCGTCCGGGGACACGCCAACCGCCCCCGAGCCGTGGTCGTCGTCGATGCGACCGAGCGTCCGCCGCGCCGGTTCCGCCGCAAGCGGCGGAAGGTCGCCGACGCCACGTCGGTGCCGGTCTCACGCGTGACCGTGGTCGACGCCGACCCGCTTCAGACCGTGGACCCGGAGCGCTGGCTCGCCGAGCAGGACGTCGACGACGCGATCGACGACGCGCTGGCCGTGATCCGACGACTCGCCCACGTCAACGCGATCGCCGGGGACGAACCCCAGCCGCGACCGTTGCGCTGGCGCGATCTGACACGCGCGCTGCTCGCCTACGGCAACGGCTACGAGGGGTCCGACGGCGGCTGGACCAACCACCGGATGGCCGCGGTCGCGGCCGACCAGCCCCGGCGGGTACGACGCAGCGGCCGCGGACTGGGCAACGAGGAGCGGCTCGCCGACCTGCTGTCGGGTCGCGATCCGGTGCTCGCCGCCGAGCCGCTCAGCCTGCGGGTCCAGCACGACCTCGAGGCCGAGCACTACCGCGAGGCGGCGCTCCAGCTGCGGATCGCGGTCGAGGTGGCGATCGCCGAGCTCGAGCCGTGGCGCGACGCCCGCAACGTCGACGCGGCGCTGACGGCGCTGCGCGATGCCCGTGGCGCGGTCGCCGAGGCGGCGACCGCCGCGGTCCGCCGCGGCCTGACCGACCCGCACGTCGAGACCGTTCGCGCGATAGCCCCCCCCCTCGACACAGCGCTGACCCCGCG
>JBQGEK010000370.1:0-2232 GCA_052039575.1 Patulibacter sp.
TCGAGCGGCTGCGCGCGCAGCCGCTTCCTCCGAGCACCGGGCGTGAGGTCAGCGCGTTGGACGCGCTCGGCCAGCCGCTGCCGGCGACGACGCTCGACGCGACCGATCCCGCGCAGCCCTACGGCACGCTGCTGCCGTGGCCGTCGCCGCCGGACCCGGACGTCGAGCAGGCGCGCGCCGACGCCCACGGCAGCGGTGGGCTGCGCCGCCCGGCGACGGCGAACCCGCCGCGCCCGCAGCGGGCGCAGGGCGCTCGCGTCGTGCTGGTCGGTCCCGATCCGATCGTCTTCTGCGACCGCTCGGGCAAGGCGCTGCAGACACTGGTCGCCTACGACGACCCGCGGCTGCCGGTCGCCCTGAAGGCGCTCGTCGACGCGATCGCCGCCGGGCAGGCCGGAGCGCTCCCGCGCAAGGGGATCCAGCTCGAGCGGATCGACGGGCTGGACGTGATCGGTCACCCGCTCGAGCGGCTGCTCGTCCCGGCTGGCTTCCGGGCAGCGCCGACGAAGTACGTCGTGCGGGCGTAGGAGCGCCGATGCCCGAAGGTGATTCGATCCACCACGCGGCGGTGCGGGCGCGGCCGGTGCTGCTCGGCGGGCCGCTCGACCGCGTGAGGACGCCGAGCGAGCGCACCCGACCCAAGCGCTGGGACCGGCGACTGAGCGGGGCGACGGTCGAGCGAATCGAGGCCCGCGGCAAGCACCTGCTGATCTTCTTCGCCGAGGGGCTGGCGTTGCACAGCCACCTGCGGATGACGGGGTCGTGGTCGGTGCGCGCTACCGGCGAGCGCTGGCCGCGCGCGCCGCGGCGGGCGTGGCTGGTCCTGGGCCGCGGCGACCGCGACGTGATCCAGTTCGACGGGCCGTTCCTGGAGCTGCGGACCCACCGTCAGGTCGCGACCGACCCGCGACTCGCGGCACTCGGCCCTGACATCTGCGTCCCCGGCAGGCTCGACGTCGAACGGATCGTGCGGAGGATCCGCCAGGGCGACCCGACCCGGTCTATCGGCGACGCACTGCTCGACCAGCGGGCGGTGGCGGGGATCGGCAACGTCTGGAAGTGCGAGGCCTGCTGGTCTCAGCAGGTCGACCCGACGCAGCCGACGCAGCAGGTCGACGACGAGCGGATCGCGGCGATGCTCGAGTGGACCGCACCGCGGATCCAGTACTGCGCTCAGAACGGCACGCACCTGCGGCCGAAGCGGGTCTACGGCAAGAACGGCCGTCCCTGTCCCCGCTGCGGCACGAAGGTCGTCCGGCGCGGGATCGGCGACGAGAACCGGCCCACCTACTGGTGCCCGAGCTGTCAGCGGTGAGGGAGCGTCACACGTCCGAGCAGCTCAGGCGCCAAGATGAGCACGATGGGGACGCCGGACCAGCCGCCTACCGCCGCCGCCACGTCGCCGGACGCCGACGTGCGTCCAGGAGCCGCCGCCAGCGCCGTGTCCGCCGGCGACCGCTGGCCCGGCACGGTGGCGCGGGCCGAGGGGCGGACGCTACGGCTCGGGCACAAGGGCGCCGACGCCGTGGTCCCCGGCAACACGCTGGAGAGCCTGCGGAAGGCCGCCGAGCTGGGCGCGGACGTCGTCGAGTTCGACGCGTTCCCCGATGCGACAGGTGTCCTGCGGCTGGCCCACGACGCCCACGATCTGGCGCGGCACCCCGACGCGCCGACCGTCGCCGAGGCGCTCGCGTTCATGCGGCAGCCGGCGATGGCGCACGTCGGGGTCAACCTCGACGCCAAGTCGGTCGGCGACGAGCAGAAGATCGTCGATGTGCTGCGCGACCACGAGATGGTCGACCGCACCCTCGTCTCGACGATGGAAGTCCCGACCCTGCGCGCTCTGCGCGAGCTGGAACCAGCGCTGCGCCTCGGACGCTCGGTCCCGCGGGTCATCCGCCACTGGCAGTCCCGGCCGCTCACGCGCCCGGGACTGGTCGCGATGGTGCTGGCCGCACGACGGACGCTCCCGCCGTTGCTGATCCGCGACCTGCGGGCGGGGCGGATCGACGCGGTGATGGCCAACTGGAGCCTGCTGACGCCCCGCTTCGCCCAGCAGATCACCGCCCACGGCGAGCTCTACGTGTGGACCGTCGACGATCCCCGGCGCGCGGCAGCGATCGCGGCGATGGGCGTCACCGGGATCACCACGAACGACCCGCGCCTGCTGCGCTGGTGACCCGCGGCCCCCGGCGCGCAGGGGCATCACGGCCGATTCTGTGACGGCACGGC
>JBQGEK010000371.1:0-8448 GCA_052039575.1 Patulibacter sp.
CGACGTGCTGCGGCGGATGGCCGAGCAGGGCTACATCACCACCGCGCAGGCCGCGAAAGCCCAGGACGCGCCGCTCGGGGTCGAGAAGAGCACCTACTTCTCGGCGAAGCGCGAGCGCTCCTTCCTGAACTACGTACGGACCGAGCTGATCAAGAAGTACGGCCGCAAGAAGGTCCAGGAGGGCGGGCTGGTCGTCCACACCACGCTCGATCTGAAGAAGCAGAAGATCGCTCGCGAGGCGATGGCCAAGCACCTCGACCCGTCGGCCGGCGATCCGTCGGCGGCGGTGGCCACGATCGATCCGCGGACCGGCAACATCGAAGCTGCGGCAGCGTCGACGAGCTTCCGTCCGGGCCAGTACGACCTGGCGATCCAGGGCAAGCGCCAGCCGGGATCGACGTTCAAGTCGATCGTGCTCGCCACCGCGTTCGAGCAGGGGATCAGCCCGAGCACCAGCTATCCCGCCCCGGGCAACTTCACGATCCCGCCCCCGTGGTGCAGCGGCAGCGAGTGCACCGTCAAGAATTTCGCCGGGGGCGGCGGCGGACGGATGGACCTGAAGACCGCGACGCTGAAGTCGACCAACACGGTCTTCGTCCAGCTCGACCTCGACGTCGGACCGGAGAGCGTCACGAAAACGGCGAAGTCGATGGGGTTCACGTCGAAGCTCGGCAGCTTCCCGTCCGAGGCCCTCGGCGCCGCCGAGGCGAGCCCGCTCGAGATGGCCCGGGTCTACGCCACGATCGCCAACGGCGGGCTGCGCGTCGTGCCGCGCGCGATCACCAAGGTCGAGTTCCCCAGCGGCAAGGTTCGCGACCCGCAGCCGGTCCGCCGGACCCGCGGGATCCCCAAGGACGTGGCCAGCGAGGTCAATCGGATCCTCCAGGCGAACATGACCGGTGGCACCGGCGCCGCCGCGAACTTCGACTGCCCGACCGGCGCCAAGACGGGCACCACCGACGGACCGTCCGACGTGTGGCTCGCGGGCTTCACCCCGCGGATGTCGACCGCGGTCTGGGTCGGCTACCCCGACTCGCGGCGCACGATCCACGCGACCTCGCGGGCCGGCGCCAACATCCAGGGCGCCAGCGTCTCGGCCCCGATCTGGAAGGACTACATGTCCCGGGCGCGCGGCGACTACTGCGGCGACTTCTCCGGCCTGGTCTCGTTCTCTGGGTCGAAGGGCACGGGCAAGTACGCGACCAGCTCGTCCAGCGGCGACGACGATGACGACAGCAGCAGCGACAGCGACTCCAGCTCGTCCGACTCCCCGGGCGAGACCGCGTCGTTCGAGGAGCCGCAGGGCTACGTCGCCGACGACGCGGCCACCGGCAACTGATTCCACGGGCGTCGCGACGACGCCGCGAACACGCGATCCCCGCGACGAGCGGGGGTTCTCGTGGGTGAGTCGCTGAGCCACGCCCCAGGCCGAGTGGTACCGTAGGGGGCCATGGCCAAAGAGGAAAAAGTCGAGTTCGAGGGTGAGGTTGTCGAGGCCCTTCCGAACGCGATGTTCAAGGTGATGCTCGACAACGGTCACGAAGTGCTGGGTCACGTCGCGGGCAAGATGCGCCGCTTCCGGATCCGCATCCTCCCGGGCGACCGGGTCCGCGTGGAGGTCTCGCCCTACGACCTCAGCCGCGCGCGCATCGTCTACCGTCACCGGTAGCGCCGCCTCCGCCGCTCGGCCCGGCTCGGACGGGTATCCGTGGCGGAACGCTCTCTCATCGAACGGTTCACCGCGCGGCTGCGATCGCGCACTCCACGCCTGCTGATCGGGCCCGGCGACGACGCCGCGGTCGTCGGTGCGGGCGGTGCGGTCGCGGTGACCAGCACCGACACGACGGTGGTCGGCGTGCACCTGCCGGACGACCCGGCCCACGCGACTCCGGCCGTGATCGGCCACCGTGCGCTGGCGACGGCGCTCTCCGACCTCGCGGCGATGGGCGTGCCGGCCGGTGAGGCGTACGTCGCGCTGACGATCCCGCCGGCGTGGGACGACGACGCCGTGCTCGCCTTGGTGCGCGCGCTCGAGGCGCTGGCGGAGACCACCGGCACCACCGTCGCCGGCGGCGACGTGACCGCGGGGCCGGTCGGCGTGGCGACGGTCACGGTGGTCGGCTGGGCGGACGACGCAGAGCGTCTGCTGCGACGCGATCGCGCGCGGGTCGGCCAGCGAGTCGGCGTCACCGGCGTGCTCGGCGGCAGCCGAGCCGGACTCGCGGTGCTGCAGGAACCGGCCGCCGCCGCCGCGGCCGGCGCCGTCGGAGCCG
The DNA here is from genome assembly GCA_052039575.1 of Patulibacter sp. Lineage (GTDB taxonomy): Bacteria > Actinomycetota > Thermoleophilia > Solirubrobacterales > Solirubrobacteraceae > Patulibacter. Next base: position 2,274 of record JBQGEK010000371.1, read on the forward strand.
CGGAGTCGCTGGCCGAGCGCTACCTGCGCCCGCTGCCCCGGTTCGACGCGGCCGAAGCGCTGGTCCGCGTCGGGGTGCGCGTCGCGATCGACCTGTCGGACGGGATCGCGGTCGACGCGGCGCACGTCGGCCGGGCCTCCGGGGTGGTGCTCCACGTCGACGTCGAGCGGCTCCCGGTGCAGGCCGGAGTCGCCGCGGTGGCGGCGGCGATCGGGTCGGACGGCCGGCGGGTCGCGGCGACCGGGGGTGAGGACTTCGAGTTGCTGTTCACCGCCGACGAGCAACGGGTGGGCGCCGTGGAGGCTGCGATCGCCGACGTGACCTGGGTCGGCCGGGTCGAGCCCGCCGACTCAGACGGCGCGGGGCTGCGGCTCCGGAGGGGCTCCGACATCGTCGTCTGGGACGGGTTCGAGCATCTCGTCCCGTCGGACGGCCCGACGGGCGCGTAGCCGATCGATCCAGTCCGTCGCCGCCGGCGGCACCAGGGTCAGCACGGTGGCGATCATCGCCCCCGCGATCAGGCTGCTCAGCAACAGACTGAGTGGCGTGATGTGGCCGCCCGCGACCAGCAGGACCAGCCACCACGGGATCTGCGCCACCGGCAGGTCCAGGTTGCTGGCGATCGTTCCGAGGGCGGCCAGCGGCAGCGCGGCTCCGAGCAGCGTCAGGCCGGCCCGGTGCAGCGGGCTGGTGACCGGCACCGGGGCGATCGCCGCCGGCCACGCGACCAGCGCGGGCAGCACCAGCAGGCCCGCGGGCGGGTTCCAGAGGACCAACAGCAGGGTCACGACCAGCATCAGCGCGAAGACCCCGGTGGCGACCGCGATCCGCGACGGTCGGGGCCGCCCTGCCACTCCACGGGTCAGGTGCGGTCGCGCGACCGCGATCGCCGCCACGAGCAGCAGCACCAGGAACGCCACCAGCACCCACGCCCAGGTCGTGGCGGGCGCGGCGCCGCCGGCGAACGGCGCGGGCACCGCCGGACCGACCGCCCCGACCCGGCCGAGCCCGATCACCAGCAGGCCCGCGACCAGCGGGCCGGAGACGCACGCGGCGGTCCACGCCATACCGCCCGCGAGCGGGTGGCGGTCGCGCAGCAGCGTCAGGATCACGATCACGGCACCCCCCAGCACCGGCACCACGATCGCGAGGATCAGGATCCGCATCGCCCAGGCCGGCATCACCTGCCCGGCGACGATGAACCCCGAGAGCTGCGGACCGACGTTGGCCTCCGGCGAATCCAGCGCGCGCAGGCTGCGCAGTGCGCTGCGACCGTAGGCGGAGAAGCCCGCTGGATCGATTCGCGCGTCGGACGGCGGGCGCGTGGTGCCGCCGGCGGACAGCAGCACCGCCGGCGCGCCGCTCTGGTTGAGCTCACCCTGTTCGCCGACGGTCGCCGGCAGCCCGCGGTGCACGAGCTGGGTCCACAGGCCGGTGGTCGGCGTGGGCGTCAGGGCCTCGGCGCGGAGCGCCTCCTCGACCGTCCGCTGCAGCCGCAACGGGGCCGCCTGCCGCGAGTTCGACCACGGCACGACCTCCGGCGCGCGGTCGCGGCCACCGCTCATGTCACCGAGCACCAGCACCGCCTCGACCGACGGGGGCAGCTCGCGGGCCAGCCGCGTCGCCCCGGACAGACCGCCGCCCGACGCACCGGTGGTGGAGACGAACCGGATCGTCCGGTCGAACCGGCTCTGCCCCGCGGTACGGGCGAGCGTCAGCAGGGCGCCGGTGGCGGTCAGCTCGGCCACGCTGCCGGGCTCGAGCGCGTCGCGGTGGGCGACCACCACGATCTCGGGTCCCGGTTGACCGAGCAGGGTCGCCGAGACGTTGCGCAGCTGGCGCTTGCCGTCCGGTGTGGCGGCGGTGAACTCGTCGGTGCGGATCTCCGCGGTCGGCATCGCGTTGCGCAGCAGGTCGGCGACGCGGTCGGCGAGGGCGTGGTCGCCGGACGACCCGGCGCGGCGCTCCGGGTAGGTCGACGCCAGCACGGTGGTCAGGCGCGCCCCGGTCTCGGCATCGAATGCGTCCGGCGGGATGTCACCCGTGAACGGATCGGGTTGCTGCTGCAGCGAGAACGCTGCGATCAGCGCTGCCAGCAGCAGCGCCCCGATGCCCAGACGAAGGATCAAGGCCGCCAGCGTATCGGCGATCCGGGATGCACCGTCTGGGTTTCCCGCGGATCCCTAGGCTGTTGAGCGGTCCCCCGCCACGCCATGCTCCGTACACCGACCGGTCGATCCGGTTGAATCGGTACTCCGCCACGTGACAACGACCGCTCCCACCGCCCGCATCCTCGTCGTCGACGACGAGGAACCGATCCGCACGCTGCTCGCCTTCCCGCTGCGCCGCGACGGTGACGGCGGCGTGACCGCGGCGTCCGGCGCGGAGGCGCTGGAGGAGTTCGACCGTGTGCGCCCCGACCTGGTGCTGCTCGACGTGATGCTGCCCGGAATCGACGGGTTCGAGGTCTGCCGGCGGCTGCGCGAACGTTCGCCGGTGCCGATCATCATGCTCTCGGCCCGCGGTGAGGAGGTGGACCGCGTCGCCGGACTCGAGAGCGGCGCCGACGACTACGTCACCAAGCCGTTCTCGGTCCGGGAGCTGCGCAGCCGGGTCAAGGCCGCGTTGCGCCGCGCCGCCCTGCCGGCGGTGGTCGCGGGGGAGACGCCCCCGATCACGGCGGGTGACCTGGTGATCGACCCGGACCGCCGCCGGGTCACGGTGCGGGGCGACGAAGTCGAGCTGACGCACCTCGAGTTCGAGCTGCTGGTCACGATGGCCTACGCGCCGGGCCGCGTGTTCACCCGCGACATGCTGCTCGAGCGGGCGTGGGGCGGGTCGGCCTACCGCGAGCGGCGGACCGTCGACGTCCACGTCCTGCATCTGCGGGAGAAGATCGAGCGGGACCCCCGCGACCCCGAGTACGTGATCACGGTGCGCGGGCTGGGGTATCGCTTCCGCGACTCGGACGAGTAGGCCGGCCGATGCGCCGGTCGCTCCGCGTTCGCTGGACGGCGTCGTTCGTCGTCGTCACGCTGATCGCGGTCGGGGCGATCGCCCTCCAGGTCCTCCCGTCGCTCGAGTCGACGATGGTCCAGGAGCGGTTGCAGGCCCTGACCGATCGGACCCGCAGCGCGGTCGACGATGCCGCGGTGCGGAGCGAGGTCGCCGACCGCCAGGCGCCGAAGGGCGAGGGGCGGGCGGCGGCGCGGCGACGTCAGAGCGAGGCGGACCAGCGGCTGGTCAACACCGTGGCCCGCCAGACCGGAGCCACGGTCGCGTTGTTCGGCCCCGGACCGGACGGAGAGCTGGCGGTCCGCGCCGAGACGACGGGTTCCGCCCCGGACGCCCCCGACGTCGGACTGGCGCGACGCGCGGCGGCGTCCGGGGGCCTCGTCTACGAGACGCTCGACCGCGGCGAGTCGTCGCTGCGGGTCCGGATCGCGTCGCCGCTGGCGTCACCGGTCGCGACCGGTCCCGGACTGGTGCTGGTGGCGACGGCGCCGCTCAGCGACGTGCGGCGTACCGTCGTCCTGGTCCGTCGCCGGGTGCTGGTCGGCGGCGTGATCGGGGTGCTCGTCGCGCTCGCGGCGGGGGCGATGGTGTCGTTCACGCTGTCGTCGCGGCTACGCCGGCTCGAGCTCGGGTCGCGCGAGGTCGCGGAGGGCCGGTTCACCACGCGGTTCCAGGTCGACGCCCACGACGAGCTCGGCGCGCTGGCGCGCTCGCTCGACACGATGCAGCGCCAGCTCGAGCAGCTCGACAGCAGCCGCAAGCGGTTCATCGCGACGGCGTCGCACGAGCTGCGCACGCCGCTGCAGTCGCTCTCCGGCTACGTCGAGCTGCTGCGCGATGAGGATCTCGACGACGAGACCCGCCGCAGCTTCGTCGCGCAGCTCGAGGAGCAGATCGAGCGGCTGACCCGGCTCTGCTTCGACCTGCTCGACCTCTCGCGGCTGGAGAGCGGCGGGGTCGAGCTGCGACCCGAGAACACCGACCTGCACGCGCTGGCCGAGCGGGTGGCACAGGAGTTCGGTCCGATCGTCGAACGCGACCGGCGCTCGTTGGCGGTGGAACTGGTCGGCGCGCCGGTCGTCCACGCCTGCGACCCCGACCGCGTCGGACAGCTGGTCCGCACCCTGGTCGACAACGCGCTCAAGCACTCGCGTCCCGGCGATCCGGTGCGCGTACGGGTGGGCCGCCGGCAGGGCGCGGCGGAGATCTCCGTCACCGACGCGGGGCCGGGCGTGGCCCCGGAGGACCTGCCGAACATCTTCGAGCCATTCCACGGGGCCAGCGATGGATCGGGGGCCGGTCTGGGACTGGCGATCGCGCGCGAGATCGCCCACCAGATGCGCGGCGAGCTGACCGTGAGCTCGCGGCCCGGCAGCACGACCTTCACGTTGCGCCTGCCCGTGTGATGCTCCGAACCGGGTGATCTGCCCCGTACGGGTGCCGCGTCGCTCGGACCAGGTTGGAAACGCTCGCGAAGCGGGTACGCTCGGGATCGATGTCCGACACGCAGCAGCCGCTGGTCCTCGTCTCCAACCGCGGGCCGGTCACCTTCGACACCGACGGGACGATCACCCGCGGGACCGGCGGGCTCGTGACGGCGCTGACCGGCCTGGCGTCGCACCGCCGGGCGACCTGGATCGCCAACGCGATGGGCCGCGGCGACGCCGACCGCGCCCGCGAGGCCAAGGGCCGGGCGTTCTCGGTCGACTCGCCGGCCGGCGGCTCCTACGACGTGCGTCTGGTCGTCAGCGACGAGCTGGCCTACGAGCGGTTCTACAGCGTGGTTTCCAACCCGATGCTGTGGTTCATCCAGCACTACCTCTGGGACCTCTCCAACGCGCCGGACGTCCGCGCGGACGAGGTCGAGGCCTACGAGTACGGCTACAAGATCGTCAACCAGGATCTGGCCGACGCGGTCGTCGAGGAGATCGAGGGGGACGATTCGCCGGTCGTGATGATCCACGACTACCACCTGTACTTGCTGCCGCAGATGATCCGCGAGCGCCGTCCCGACGCGTTCCTGCACCACTTCGTCCACATCCCCTGGTCGCAGTCCGACAGCTGGCGCGTGCTGCCGCGCAAGATCCGCGACGAGCTCTACCGCGGGATCCTGGCCAACGACATCATCGGCTTCCACACCCGCAGCTACCGCCGCAACTTCCTGCAGTGCTGCGAGGACCTGCTCGAGCTCGAGGTCGACCACAAGCAGGGCGTGGTCCGGATCGACGATCGCGAGGTCTGGGTCCGTGCCTATCCGCTGCCGATCGACGCCGCGGCGACCCGCAGCGTGTCGCGTCGGGCGAAGGTTCGCGAGCACGAGGACGAGCTGCTGCGGCGCCGTCGCGAGCACCTGATCCTGCGGGTCGACCGGGCCGACCTGTCGAAGAACGTGCTGCGCGGATTCTCGGCCTTCGACCTGTTCCTCGACCAGCACCCGGAGTTCGTCGAGCGGGTCACGTTCATGGCCCAGCTGATGCCGTCCCGGACGGACGTCCCGGAATACATGGAGTACCTGGAGCGGATCGAAGCGCTGGTCGCGGTCGTGAACCACCGCCACGGTACGCCGGACTGGATGCCGATCCAGCTCAAGCTACGCGACGACCTGGAGGAGGCGGTGGCCGCCTACCGTCACTACGACGTCCACATCGTCAACGCGATGTTCGACGGCATGAACCTGGTGGCGAAGGAGGGCCCGATCGTCAACGAGCGCAACGGGGTGTCGATCCTCTCCGAGAACACCGGCGCCCACGAGGAGCTCGGCGAGTTCGCGCTGACGGTCAACCCGTTCGACGTGCAGGCCCTGGCCAACGCGATCCACCGGGCGCTGACGATGTCGGACGAGGAGCGGGCCCACCGGGCGGAGGGGCTGCGCGAGATCGTGCTGCGTCGCGACCCGGGCGACTGGATCGACGATCAGTTGGTCGACGTCCGGCGCAAGACCTCGGGTGCGACCGCACACGACGGCGAGTAGCGGGCCCCGCCGCTACGGAGCGCCGAACTCGCGCTCGGCGCTGCTCGGCGGACGGACCGCGCGGTGCGGGGAGGACGGTCGCCGCACCGCGGGTGCCGGGCGCAACGCCGCCGGAATCGCCTTCGGTGCGGAGGCAGCCTGCGGCGGCTTCGGCCGCGGTGCCCGCTTGCGGGCGCGGCTTGGCGCCGA
>JBQGEK010000372.1:0-3394 GCA_052039575.1 Patulibacter sp.
CGATCCGGTGGCGATCACCCGCCAGCTCACGAACTCGACGCCGGCGGCGGTGAACGCCGATCCTTCGCCCATTCGCTGCTCGTACTCCTGGACGAACCGCTCGACCAGACGGTCCAGCGCGGGTCCGTCGATCGGGCCGTCCGGCAACGTCACGGTCAGCTCGTGGATCTGGAAGCGGAAGTGCATGTCGACCTGCCGCTCGACGCGGATTCGGTCACGATCCAGGCCCTGCTCCGACAGCACGGCGACCGCGTCGGCCTCGAGCCGGTCGACGATCGCGTTGACCTCGGCCGCATCGACGTAGGGCGCCGCGTCGGAGGTGCCGGGCGGAGTCAGGAACGACCTCGACTGCTCGCGGGCGACGACCAGATCGGACGACAGGATGCCGAACGCTGAATGCACCGACGCGGTCATCGGCACCACGATCCGCTCGGCGCCGACGCCGTCTCCGTACGAGTAGGCGTGGACCGGGCCGGCTCCGCCGAACGCGACGATCACGAACTCGCGCGGGTCGTAGACCTGGTGGACGGTGACCTGACGGATCAGGTCGCTCATCCGCGCGTCGACGATCCGCTTGATTCCCTCGGCGGCCTCCTCGACGGAGATCCCCATCGGCGTCGCGATCCGGGTCTCGATCGCGCGGTGGGCCGCGTTGCGATCAAGGTGCTTGCGCCCACCCAGGAAGCTCGTCGGATTGATCAGGCCGAGCACGACGTCGGCGTCGGTCACCGTCGGCTCCGTCCCGCCGTTGCCGTAGCAGGCGGGACCCGGCCGAGCACCCGCGCTCTCCGGGCCGACGCGCAGCACCCCGTCGGCGAAGGTCGCGATGCTGCCGCCCCCGGCACCGACGGTCTCCACCGCGACGGTCGGGACGCCGATCGGCTGGTGGTCGACGTACGAGCTGGGCTGCAGCAACGGGCGGCCGTCGACGACCAGACCGACATCGAAGCTGGTGCCACCCATGTCGGTGGTGATCACGTTGCGCTCGCCGATCGCCGCCGCCACGTGCTGGGACCCGACGACGCCGCCGACCGGTCCGGACAGCAGGAACGACACGGGGTGCTCCCCGGCGCGTTCGACCGCCGTGACACCGCCGTTGGACTGCATCAGCAGCGGGCGTCGCGGGAGGCCGGCGTCGGCCAGGCGGCTGGTGATCGAAGACGTGGTGCGGGTCACCAGCGGTCCCAGGTACGCGTTGACCACGGTGGTCTGGCTGCGGGCGTACTCGCCGACACGAGCCAGGACGTCGGACGAGGCGCTCACGTACACGCCGGGCAGCTCGTCGCGGACGATCTCGACCACGCGCTGCTCGTGCTCGGGATGCTGGGTGCACCAGAGCAGGCAGACCGCGACGGCCTCCACGCCCTGCTCGCCCAACTCGCGGGCGGCGCGGCGGGTCGCCTCCTCGTCCAGCGGCAGCAGCACGTCACCCTTGTAGTCGACGCGCTCCGGTACCTCGCGAACCAGTTCGCGACCCAGCAGCGGCGGGCGCTTGGTGAAGTGCCGGAAGTCCTTCAGGGTCGCCTCGTCCAGTCCGAAGCCCTTGAAGCCGCGCATGATGAACAGGGTGTCGCCGAATCCGGCGGTGTGGATCACGCCGGTCCGCGATCCGCGGCGCTCGATCAGCGCGTTGGTGGCGACGGTCGTCCCGTGCGAGAACAGCCGGATCCGCCGCACGAACTCCGTGACGTCGAGACCGAGCCGCTCCGCGGCGAGCGCGAACGTCCCGAGCACGCCGTCGACCAGGTCGTCGGGCGTCGTCGGCGACTTGAAGCGGCGCACCGTGCCTTCGGCGTCCACGACGACGGTGTCGGTGAACGTCCCACCGATGTCGGAGGCGACGAAGTACTCGGGAGTCTCGGCGTGCATGGGGCCCTTCGGAGTGGTGGTCGGCGGGTGGGCGCGCCGAGCCCAGTCGACGGCACCTGTCCCACGCCGAACGTACGCCGCCGGACTCGGCGGCGCCAGCCCTCGGAACCGCTAGTGGACCCGGCTAGCGGCCGTTGTCGGGACGGCCCACGAGCCCGTAGAGCGCGACGTCGGAGAACAGCTCGGCCAGCTGCTCGGCGTTCTTCGGCCCCTCGGCGCGGTACCACATCGACGCCCAGCTCGGCATCGACAGCACCGCCTTGGTCAGCAGCGCCGGCTCGGCGTCGGCGAAGATCCCGCTGGTCACGCCCTCGCGGATGACGCCGGTCACCATCTGCTCGTAGACGTCGCGCCGCGCGACGATCCCGGCCCAGCGCTCGCCGGCGATCGCGTCGCGCTCCTTGAGGAAGACGGTGACCGCGTCGACGTCTCCGGTCACCATCCGGGTGTTGACGAGGATGATCCGGCGCAGCTTCTCCTCGGGACCGAGCGAGCTCGACACGACCTCGAGGGTGCCGTCGACCAGCTTGTCGATCAGCCGTTGGTGGATCGCGAAGAGCAGGTCCTCCTTGGCCGACACGTGGTGGTAGAGGCTCGCCTTGCGCATCCCGAGCTCCTCGGCGATGTGCTGCATCGACGTCCCGTGGTACCCGCGACGGCTGAAGATCCGCGTCGCGGCCTGGACGATGTCGTCGCGGATCACGGATGCCTCCCCGCCGAGGGCGGGACCGGGACGGTCAGGCGGGTCGGCACCGGGACTCTTCTCGCAGGCACGGAATGGCCGAAGCCTACCCCGCGTCGCCGAACCGAGCGAGACGGCCGTCCGGGAGGTCGGGTCCGGGACCAGCTCTGGTCCCCGCCGCCCCGCCGCCGTGCGGCGTCAGACGCCGCTCATGACGCCCCCGTCGACCGAGATCGCAGTGCCGGTCACGTAGGACGACGCGGGGTCGAGCAGGAAGCCCGCGACCTGGGCGATCTCCGCCGGGTCGCCGTACCGCTTCAACGCCGTGGTGGCGGTCAGTGCATCTCGAGCGACCGTGGGGTCGTCGGGACTCATGTGCTGCTCGATCTCGCGCATCAGCGGCGTGTCGACCGGGCCGGGGCAGATGCAGTTGGCGCGGATCGGGACGTCGGCGTTCTCGAGCGCGATGCTGCGCGTCAGGCCGAGCAGGCCGTGCTTGGACGCCGTGTAGCCGCTCAGCATGCCGTAGCCCTGGAGGCTGGCGGTGGATCCGACGTTGACGATCGCGCCGCCGCCGGCGCTGCGCATCAGCGGAACCGCGGCGCGAGCCGTGTAGTAGGCGGCGGTGAGGTTCGTGGTCACGATCGCCTCGAACTCGTCCGCGGCGTACTCCTCCATCCGGGTGGCGCGGCCGTTGAGCCCCGCGTTGTTGACCAGCCCGTCAAGCCGTTGGCGGCCGGACCAGACGTCGGTGATCCAGGCGCGGGTGGCCGACGGATCGCAGACGTCGAGCGCCGTGAATCGCCCCTCGCCGCCGGCGTCCGTGATCTGCTCGACGACCTC
>JBQGEK010000373.1:0-9960 GCA_052039575.1 Patulibacter sp.
GAGCCGCCGCCGCAGCCGGATGCCGATCAGCAGCCGCTGCTGACGCTCGACGGCCTGTACTGCGCCGGCCTCGACGAAGCCAGCTTCTCGGTCCGGGCCGGCGAGGTCGTCGGCCTGACCGGACTGCAGGGATCCGGCTACGAGCGGATCCCCGACTGCCTCGGCGGCTCGCTGCCGTTCGACGGCGGCTCGGTCACCGTCGACGGGAAGACGCTGACGTCGCTCACCCCGTCGTCGGCCGTCGACGCCGGGATGGTGGCGATGCCCGCCGACCGGCGCAACCTCGGGCTGATCGCGACGTTCACGATCACCGAGAACATGACCCTGCCCGACATCTCCCGGAACTTCCGGAAGGGCCGGATCGACCGTCGGGCCGAGGACCGCGAGGTCCGCCACTGGCTCGACGTCTGCGGGGTCGTTCCCCCGGACCCGAACCGCCGGATCGACCAGCTCAGCGGCGGCAACCAGCAGAAGGTGATGTTCGCCAAGGCGCTGCGGCTGGAGCCGCGCGTCCTGGTCCTCGCCGAGCCGACCCAGGCGGTCGACATCGGCGCGGCGGCCTCGATCCGTCGCCTGATCTCCGAGCTGGCCGCCCGCGGCCACGCGATCGTCGTCGCGTCCTCCGACCCGGAGGAGCTGGAGGAGCTGTGCCACCGCGTCCTGATCACGCGGGACCAACGGATTGCCTGCGAGCTGCAGGGATCCGAGATCAGTGAGGACCGAATCGTGTTCGAGTGCCAGTTCGAAGGAGCGCAGTGATGCAGAAGGAATCAACGGGCGGCACGGCCGTTGAGGGCGGGGCCGGGAGCGGCCTGACCGCCTGGCGGCGGATCGGTCCGTCGCTCTCGCCGCGCAAGATCAGCGGCGTCTACATCCTGCTCGCGCTGATCGTCTTCTACTCGCTGGCGACGACCACGTTCTTCGAGACCACGACGCTGCGGACGATCGCGACCGAGCAGGCGATCACCGCGATCGTCGCGATGGGCCTGACGGTCGCACTCGCCGCCGGCGTGTTCGACCTGTCGATCGCCGGCACGATGGGCCTGGCCAACATCGTCGTCGCCAAGCTGATGGCCGACGGCGGTCTCGATCCGGTGGTCGCGATCCTGCTGACGCTGGTCGTCGGCGCGTTCATCGGCCTGATCAACGGCCTGCTGGTGACCAAGGCGCGGATCGACCCGTTCATCGCCACGCTCGGTACGAACTCGATCCTGCTGGCGGCGATCTTCGTCGTCTCCAACAACCAGAACGTGCTCGGCATCCCGGGCAGCTTCCAGTCGATCGCGGGCAACGAGCTCTTCGGGATCCCGCTTCCGGTCTTCTACGTGCTCGGCCTGGCGCTGCTGCTCTGGTACGTGCTGGCCTGCACGCCGCTCGGTCGCCGGCTGTACGCGACCGGCGGTGGCCGTGAGGTCGCGCGTCTTGCCGGCGTGCCGACCACCCGCTACATCATCGGCGCGTTCATCACGTCCGCGGTGGTCGCGTCGATGGCGGGCATCCTCGTCGTCGCCACGATCGGCACCGGCTCGACCGAGGTCGGCGCGTCGTACCTGCTGCCGGCGTTCGCCGCGGGCTTCCTCGGAGCGACCCAGTTCCGTCCGGGCCGCTTCAACATCTGGGGCACGGTGCTCGCGGTCTACCTGCTGGCCACCGGCGTCAAGGGCCTCGTGCTCATGGGAGCCGATGTCTGGGTACCTGATCTGTTCAACGGCGTTGCGCTGATCGTCGCCGTCGGCCTGTCCGGCATCCAGCGACGAGCCAAGCGCAAGGCACCGGCCCGCACCACGGGCACCGGGGGCGCGGCGCCGGATCCGAAGCACACCGGCGAGGCGTAGCCGGCGACCACGACGGACGTACGCCGCCGGGGCGGTCCCGGCGGCGCGCGTCACCAGAACCGACAACACAAGGAGCAACCATGGGCAAGCTGGACAACAAGGTCGCGTTCATCACCGGCGGCGCGCGCGGGCAGGGTGCCTCGCACGCTAAGTACCAGGCGCGCGAGGGCGCGAAGATCGTGGTCGTCGACATCCTCGACTCGATCCCGGACTTCTACGCGACGGCGACCCAGGAGGAGCTGGACGCCACGGTCCAGGAGATCAAGGATCTCGGCTCCGACGCGATCGGCCTGAAGGTCGACGTCCGCAGCTACGACCAGATGAAGGCCGCCTTCGACAAGGCGATCGAGACCTTCGGGCGGGTCGACATCCTCTGCAACAACGCGGGGATGATCCGCGTCGACGCGATCGACGAGATGACCGACCACTCGCTCGACGTCGTCGTCGACATCTGCCTGAAGGGCGTCTTCAACGGCGTTCGCGTGGTCGCCGCGCACATGAAGGAGCGCGGCAGCGGCAGCATCATCAACACCTCGTCGGCCGGTGGCATCAAGGCGCTGCCGTACGTGTCGCACTACGCGGCGGCGAAGGGCGGCGTCGTGCTGGCCACCAAGAGCTGGGCCAACGAGCTCTCGGAGTGGAACATCAACGTCAACGCGGTCGCCCCGGGCACGATCCTCTCCGGCATGATCACCGGCCTCGCCGGCCAGGCCGGCCAGGACCCGGACGAGGCGTTCAAGGACTACAACGCCAACACCCTCTTCGCGGGCAACGAGCCCGGCGACAAGGGCCGCGTCGAGGTCGACGACATCTCGAAGGTCGTGCTCTTCCTCGCGACCGACGACGCCCGCACGATCACCGGTCAGACGATCGCGATCGACGCCGGCTGGACCGCCTCCTAGGCGGACGCAACCGGTTCGCGCCTCGCCCGTCCTCCGTCGGGCGGGGCCGGACCACGCAGGAGCAAGCGGGACCAAGCGGGACCAAGCGGGAGACGTTGATCGGGTGTGACCCCATCAAGGTCTCCCGCTTGCTCGTTGGTGGCGGATGGCGTTCGCAAGCGGGAGAGGTTGATCGGGTGTGGCCCTAGGAAGGTCTCCCGCTTGCGGGGTGCCGTGGCGGGCTACTCGTCGGTGGCCGCGTCCGCGTTCTCGGGCGGGGAGGTGAAGACGTCGTCGGCCTCGGTCAGGCGGCGCCGGGTCAGCGCCCACCAGACCTCGGCGGCGCCCTCGGTGGTCCGCAGCGACACGCCGGTCTGCTCCTGGTACCGCGCCAGGCGGTAGCGCACCGTGTTGGCGTGGACCCACAGCTCCTTGGCGGTCGCCTCCAGCCGCCCGTCGTTGTCCAGATAGCACTGAACCGTGGCGAGGATCGAGCGTCCCGCCTGGCCGAGCTTCAGCAGCGGCTCGACGAGCCGGCAGTCGAGGGTCTCGCCGACCTCGTGGTCGTTCATGATCGTGGCCCGCAGGGCGACGTCGCCGAGGTCGATGAAGCCGGACTTCCGGCCCATCGCGATCCCGGTGCCGAGCGCGCGGCTGGCGACCTGGAACGCGCTCGGGAGCTCCATCAGCGCCACCGGCTTGGAGTGCGCGACGAGCACCTCCGGCCGGGTGTAGGGGAGGGCGGAGACGAAGCCGCAGATGTCGCCGTCGATCTCCGCGACGAGACCGCAGCGGTGCGCGCTCGTCCCGGCGCTGACCAGCATCTGCTCGAGCTGCGGGATGTTGGTGCCGTCGTGCGGCCGCGCGCGGATCGCATGGAACGGCCGCGACAGGTCGACGCTCAGCGCCTCGAGCAGGATCCGCAGCTCGGCGCTCGCGCTGCCGCCGAACAGCGCCTGGCGGATCACGGTCGCACGGTCGTGGTAGGCCCGGCGCATCATCGCCAGCTCGGCCGAGCGGTGCCCCTCCGACGTGGCCAACGTGACCGCGTCGACGTAGGCCGCGCTGAGCTCCATGAACTCGAGCAGCGTCTCGTGCTCCTCGGCCGATCCGCCGCTGCGCTCGCGCGCCCGGCGTCGCATCTCCTGGTGGAAGATCCGGTAGGCGATCATCATCTCGCTCGCCGGCACGCCCTGGTGGGCGCGGGCCCGCCCGGACGCGGTGAAGTGCTCGTTGAAGGCGACCGACCCGAGCGTGATCCGCGACCAGTCCGCCCCGACGCCGAGCACCTGCTCCAGCGTCAGCAGCCCGTACGAGGGGATCTCCTTGCGGATCCGCTGGGCGACCTGCGTGACGAACTGGGGATCGTGGGCGATCTCGTCGAACAGCGCTTGAGCGCGCTCATCGACACCGGCTGCGGTCATCGGAGCTCCTCTCCCGTACGACGGATATTCATGCTAACGAATTCCGGCCGCCGGGCCGGAAGGTTCTCGCGCGGGCGCGCGAGCGTCAGCGGACCATCGAGAGCACGACGTACTCGTCCTCGGCCGCGACGTCGATCTTCTCCGCGACGTACGGGCCCTTGGCCCGACCGCCCTCGGCGATCGCCTGCTCGATCTCGGCGGCCAGCTCCTGGCCGCCGGCCGTCGCGACGTCGAAGCTGCGCACGCGGGTGCGGCGCGCGTCGAAGAACGACTGCCCGGTCTCGATGTCGAACTCCCAGCCGTGCCACGGGCAGAGCACGGCGCGCCGCGAGCCGTCGTACTGGAAGTCCCCGGGGCCGTCGGACTTCAGATCGCCGACCACGGCGCCCTTGCAGAGGTCCGCGCCTTGGTGCGGACAGCGGCTGAGGATCGCGTGGAACGTCCCGTCGAGGTTGTAGATCCCGATCTTGCGTCCGTTGACCTCGACCACGCGATGCTCGCCGGCGGGGATCTCCGACACGCGTGCCACGACGTATTTCTTCATGGTGCTCCTTGCGCTCGCGTCGACCGGCCGAACGTGCGTCGGCCTCGCGGGAACACCGTCTCGCACCGTGGCCGCGACGGTCACGGAGCTTCTGCCAAGGAATCGCGGCGGCTTTTGGCAGACCCCACATCAGCCGGGCTCTGGGCATCGCCTAGGGTCGCAGCATGGAGAGAACGCTGGAGCGGCGAGCGGGCCTGGAGGTCCCCGTCCCGGACGGTGCCCTGGGCCTGGTCGTGGCCGAGCGACGGTCCGTGGCGGAGGGTGTCGTCGAGCTCGTGCTGCGCCACCCCGACGGGGATGCGCTGCCCGCGTGGGACGCCGGTGCGCACGTCGACGTGGCGCTCCCCGACGGTGCGTTGCGGCAGTACTCGCTGTGCGGTGACCGGGAGGACTCGTCGTGCTGGCGGGTCGGAGTGCTGCGCGAGTCGGACGGCCGAGGCGGGTCGCGCTGGCTGCACGACGAGCTCGCCGTCGGCGACGCGCTGCGGGTCAGCGTGCCGCGCAACCACTTCCCGCTGGTCGACGCCGACGAGTACCTGTTCGTCGCAGGCGGAATCGGGATCACCCCGCTGCTGCCGATGATCGCCGCCGTCGCGGCTCGCGGCGCGGCGTGGCGCATGGTCTATGCCGGGCGCCGTCCGGCCACGATGGCGTTCGTCCCCGAGCTCGCCCGGTTCGACGACCGCGTCCGGGTCTGGTGCGACGACCGCGACGGACTGCTCGACCTGGGCGTGACGCTCGCCGCCGCCGGCCCAGACGCCGAGGTCTACTGCTGCGGTCCGGAGCCGCTGCTGAACGCGATCGAGGACGCCTGCGCCGCGGCGGGCCGTCGTGCTCCCCACGTCGAGCGGTTCCGCCCGCGCGAGGGCGCCCTCGACGGCGCCTGCACCGCGTTCGAGGTCGAGCTGGCCGAGACCGGCATCACGGTCCAGGTGGCCGCCGAGCAGTCGATCGCCGAGGCGCTCGACGAGGCCGGCGTGGACGTCCCGACGTCGTGCCGCGAGGGCACCTGCGGCACCTGCGAGACCGCGGTGATCGACGGGATCCCGGACCACCGCGACTCGTACCTCAGCGAGGACGAGCAGGCGGACAACGCCACGCTGATGATCTGCTGCTCGCGCGCCGCGGGTCCGCGACTGGTGCTCGACCTGTGATTCGCGGACGCGCATCGAGCGGCAGCGACGTGCTGCTGCCGCCCCGCCCCGCGCGTCGGGGGTTGCGGCTGGCGGACGCGGTCACGGTCGACGACGTTCGGCAGATCGCCGGCCGGCGACTTCCCCGCGCGATCTTCGAGCTGCTCGAGGGCGGTGCGGGCGACGAGGTGACCGTCGCCCGCAACCGCGAAGCGCTGCGGCGCCTGGACCTGCGCCCGCGGCCGCTGGAGGACGTCTCCACGCGCACGCTGCAGACCACGGTGCTCGGCCAGTCGGTCGCGATGCCGGTGCTGCTGGCGCCGACCGGCGCGGGCCGCCTGATGCACCGTACGGCCGAGCTGTCGGTCGCGTCGGCGGCCGCGGACGCCGGGACGGTCTACGTCCAGAGCACCGTCAGCGCGTACCCGTTGGAGGACGTGTCGGAGCGGGCCGGGGGGACGGCTTGGTTCCAGCTCTACCTGCCGCCGGACCGCCGCGAGCTACCGGGGCTGCTGGCCCGGGTCGCGGCCGCCGGCTACCGCACGCTCGTCGTGACGATCGACCTGGCGGCGCTCGGCAACCGCGAGCGGGACGCGCGCAACCAGATCCTCAACCTGCCGATGTGGCACCCGCGCGCGCTCGCGCAGGGGTTCTCGCGGCCGCGCTGGGGCGTGGAGTTCCTGCGCGGCAACGTCGGGCTGGGCGCGGCACCCGAGCGCGGCGGACGGCAGTCGCTGGGCGACACCCGGGCCGTGATCGCGTCCGCAGCCTGCTCGGTCACGTGGGGTGACCTCGCCGCCCTGCGCGAGCAGTGGGACGGGCCGCTGGTGGTCAAGGGCGTGATGCGCCACGAGGAGTGCGACCGGCTCGTCGAGGCCGGGGTCGACGGGATCGTCGTGTCCAACCACGGCGGGCGCCAGCTCGATGGCGTCCCCGGAGCGATCGAGGTCCTGCCGTCGGTCGTCGACGCGGTCGGCGGGCGCGCCGAGGTCCTGGTCGACGGCGGGATCCGCCGCGGCACCGACGTGGTCAAGGCGCTCGCGCTGGGCGCGTCCGCCGTGCTGGTCGGGCGTCCCTACCTGTACGGACTGGCGGCGGCGGGGGAGTCGGGCGTGCGCCGCGTGCTCGAGATCCTGCGGGCCGAGATCGACCTGACGCTGGCGTTGGTCGGGGCGTCGTCTCCGGCCGATCTGACCCGCGACATGGTCGGCGGCGTGGCGGTCGGTGAGGTGCGCCGACCGCACGACGTGGGCCTTTCGCGGCCCTGAGGACCGGCCCCGGGGCGGCCATCCGGAGCGCTTTCCGGGAAACGCCTCTCAATCGTTCGTAATAAATACCCTCAATTTTGGGCGGGAGAGCCCCTTGAACCCTCGACGGCGCAACGCCCGACAGGTCCCTCGTTCTCGGAAGGAGCAGATGTGAGGAGAGAGCAGAAACCGGCGGCCGCGCGCGGCCGCCCGGCCGGCGAAGCGTCGGACGTCGGCCTGCGGGTCGACGGCATCACCGTGCGATTCGGGGGCAATCCCGCGCTCGAAGACGTGTCGTTCGCGGCGCGCCGCGGCGAGGTACTGGCACTGATCGGACCGAACGGCGCCGGCAAGAGCACGGCGCTGAAGACGGTCGCCGGGCTTCAGCGTCCGGACGCCGGAACGGTCGAGCTGCAGGGCGAGGACGTCTCGGACGTGAGCTTCCGCGGTCGCGCCACGCGCGGCCTCGCGCTGACGTTCCAGATCCCACGCTCGGCGTCGTTCCTGACCGTCGAGGAGCAGATCGCCGGCCAGGCCCGGGGGTTCCGGCACGTCCGGTTCTCGCGCCACAACGCCGCGCTCGCCCGCGTCGCCGAGGTGATCGAGCGGGTCGGTCTCGAAGACGCTGCCGCCAAGCGCACCCGGGACCTGACGCTCGGCGAGATCCGCCGGTTCGAGGTCGCGCGGGCGCTCGTCAACGAACCGCAGGTGCTGCTCGTCGACGAGCCGGCGTCCGGCATGAGCTCGGACGAGGCGCGTCAGCTCGTCGACGTGCTGCGCGGCGTGGCCGACGGCGGCGTCACCGTGATCCTCGTCGAGCACAACATCCCGTTCGTCTCGGCGCTCGCGCGCCGCACCGTGGTCCTGAGCGCGGGCCGCGTGTTGATCGAGGGCAGCACCGCTGACGTGCTCGCCTCTCCGACCGTGAAGGAGGCCTACCTTGGCCAGGCCGCTGCTTAGGGTCGACCGCGTATCGGCCCGGTACGGCGCGGTCCGCGCCATCGACGAGGTCTCGCTCGAGCTGCACGCCGGAGACCTGCTGCTGCTCGCCGGCCCGAATGGCGCCGGCAAGTCGACGCTGATGAAGACGATCGTCGGCCTGCATCCGGTCGACGGCGGCGAGATCAGCCTCGGCGACGACCGCATCGAGCGCTGGCCCGCGCACCGACGGGCCCGCCAGGGACTGGCGTACATCCCGGAGGGTCGCGGCGTGATCGCCGAGCTGACGGTCGCGGAGACCCTCGACATCGCGCAGTTCGGACGCGACTGGACGGCCAAGCGCCGCGCCGAGGTGCTCGAGCGGTTCCCCGTGCTGGGGCGCGCGCTCAAGCGGCCGGCGAGCACGCTGAGCGGCGGCGAGCAGCAGATGCTCGCGATCGCCCGCGCGCTGGCATCCGGCCCCCAGCTGCTGATCGTCGACGAGCCCTCGCTCGGCCTGGCGCCGCTGATCGTGAACGACGTGATGTCGCTGCTCAAGGACCTGCAGGAGCAGGGCCAGAGCATCCTGCTCGTCGAGCAGCGCGCCGCGCAGGTGCAGCACGTCGCCACGCGCACGCTGCTGATGCGCGAGGGGCGGATCTCGGAGGCGCCGGACGGCGCGTCGTTCGCCGAGATGGATTTCGCGAGCTTCGCCAGCTCTGACGCCGATTCGCTGGGAGCCACGTGATGCCGTCGTTCTCCGAAGTGCTCCAGGCCCTCGTCGACGGTCTCGCGCAGGGCTCCTCCTACGCGATCCTGGCGTTGGCCTTCACCGTGCTCTGGGCCACGGTCCGCACGGTCAACATGGCCCTGCTGCAGGTGGTCGCCGTCGGCGGCCTGGTCGCCTTCGCGCTGGCGGACGCCGGCGTCGTCGTCGCCTTCCTGGCCGCGATGGTGGTCGGGCTCGGCTTCGGTCTCGTGACCCACGTGGTCGCGGTCCAGTCGACGATCAAGAAGGGCCTGCTCTACCCGATCATCGCCTCGTTCGGCGTCGGCCTGCTGATCCAGGGCGGCATGTCCCTGACCGCGGGCGACGACGTCAAGGTGATGCCCGACCTGCTGCCCGAAGGCGTGATCGAGGTCAGCGGGATCTTCATCGGCTGGACCCCGCTGATCGTCTTCCTGATCACCACCGGCTTCGTCCTGCTGATCGCGGCGATCGCCCGGTTCACGAAGCTCGGTCTGGGCTTCCGCGCGTCGGCGTGGCAGCCGGAGCTGGCGCAGGCCTACGGCATCAACGTCCGTGGCGTGCGGCTGTTCTCGGCCGGGGCCGCCGGTGTCGCCGCCGGCCTGGCCGGCGCGTGCGCGGGCATCCTGGCCGGATCGGTCAGCCCCTACGCGGGCGCCCTCACCGGCCTCAACGGCCTGGTCGCGATGCTGATCGGTGGCGCGGGCAACCCCGTGGGCGCCGTGCTCGGTGGCCTGCTGGTCGGCGTGCTGCAGGCCTTCGGCGGCCTGTTCGTGTCGAGCTCGATGCAGGGCGTGATCAGTCTCGCGCTGCTGTTCCTGGTGATGATCCTCCGGCCCAGCGGCCTGATGAAGGAGCGGTAGATGAGCGCGTACTGGGCAAACCTGCTCGTCACGGCGGGCATCAACGCGATCGCGGCCTGGGCGCTGGGCTTCGCGATGCGCACGGGCCAGCTGTCGGTCGGTCACGCGGCGCTCGCCGGCATCGGTGGCTACGCCGCCGGCCGCCTGGCGCTCGAGGGCCTGCCGATTTGGCTGACCGTGCTGATCGCGATGGTCGTGACCGGCGCGATCGGCGCGGTCCTGGCCGGGTTGACGCTGCGGCTCAACCACCTGTTCCTGGCGCTCGCGACGCTGATCTTCGGTGAGATCGCCGTACTGGTCGTGACCAGCAGCTCCGAGCTCGGCGCGGCCAGCGGCCTCGTCGGGATGCCGCTGCTGGACCTGCGCT
>JBQGEK010000374.1:0-7160 GCA_052039575.1 Patulibacter sp.
CGTGGTCGCCGACACCGGAGGCACGAGCTTCGACGTGAGCATCGTGCGCGAAGGGCAGATCAGCCGGACCAACGAGAGCTGGGTCGGCGAGCCGTTCCTCGGCCTGATGACCGGCTTCCCGTCGGTCGACATCAAGAGCATCGGTGCCGGCGGCGGCAGCATCGCGTGGGTGGACGCGGGCGGCATGCTCCGCGTCGGTCCCGCCAGCGCCAGTGCCATCCCGGGGCCGGCGTGCTACGGGCGTGGCGGCGAGCGGGCGACGTTCACCGATGCCTGCGTGGCTCTCGGGTACATCGACCCGGAGTTCTTCCTCGGCGGATCCTTCCGCCTCGACGTCGAGGCGGCGCATCGCGCGATCGACCGGGACGTCGCGGAGCCCCTCGGCATGGAGCACGACCAGGCGTGCGCGGCGATCGTCGAGGTCGCCACCGAGGCGATGGTCCGGGCGATCGAGGACATCACGCTTCAGCAGGGCATCGACCCGCGCGACGCGGTTCTGGTCGCGGGTGGAGGCGCGGCGGGTCTCAACGCCGTGGCGATCGCCCGTCGCCTCGGGTGCCGCACGATCGTCTTCCCCGAAGCCGGTGCCGCCCTGAGCGCGTCCGGTGCGCTGCTGTCCGAGCTCCTCGCCGAGGCGGCGGTGCACCACCCGATCCGACACGACGCGCTGGGGGCCGACGAGCTCCGCAAGCTGGTCGACGGGTTGCGTCAGGACTGCCAGGAGCGCCTCGCCGGTCGGGACACGATCGCCGCACCGGGAGCGGTCGAGCTGATGGCCGACGCGCGCTACCCGAGCCAGGTGTGGGACCTCGAGGTGATGCTCCCCGAGGACATCCTGGCGTCCCCGGATCCCGGCGCGATGCTCAAGCTGGCGTTCGACGCGCGGCACGAGGAGGTGTTCGGCGTGCGCGACGCGGATGCGGTGGTCGAGATCAGCACCTGGCGGGCGCGGATGCGCGTGCCGCTCGTCTCGGGGGAGCTCGGGCGGTTGCGCTCCCGCGATGCCGCCGTGTCGGCCGGCACGCGGATGATCAACTTCGACGGCACCGGCGCCGTCGCCGCCCGCGTGGCGCGCATGGGTGCGCTTTCCGCCGACGAGTGGATCGTCGGTCCGGCCGTGGTCGAGGCCGGCGCCACGACCGTGATGGTTCCGCCCGGCGCTCGGGCGCGCCACGACGACCTGGGGAGCCTCGTGGTGGAGATCACGGCTTCCGTTCCTACCGCGATCGAGCAGGGAGACCTCGTTGCCTAACAACACGCGTACCACCGACAGCGTTCGTCTCGCCGTCCTGACCAACCGCATGGAGGGCGTCGTGCGGGCGATGATGAACACGCTCCTGCGGAGCGGGCGCTCCGGCGTGCTCAACACCGCTCGCGACTTCTCCTGCTGCATCACGACCGGGCAGCACGAGCTGCTCGCCACGGCGGAGAGCCTGCCGATCCACGTGATGAGCGGCCCCGACCTGATGGCGCGCTCGATGGTCGAGTTCCACGACGACCTGCAGCCGGGGGACGCGTTCCTCCACAACTCCCCGTATCACGGGTGCTCGCACGCCGCCGACCAGACGGTGATGATCCCGGTGATCGCCGAGGGGCGCCACCAGTTCACGGTGCTGGCCAAGGCCCACCAGGCGGACATCGGCAACAGCGAACCCACGACGTACGCGGCGTCGGCCCGCGACGTCTACGAAGAGGGCGCGCTGATCTTCCCGTGCGTCCGCATCCAGCGCGACTACGTCGACAACGAGGACCTGATCCGGATGTGCCGCATGCGCATCCGCGTGCCCGACCAATGGTGGGGCGACTACCTGGCCGCCCTCGGGGCCGCGCGTATCGGTGAGCGGCGGCTGCTCGAGCTCGGCGCCGAGGTGGGCTGGGACGCCCTGCGGGAGTACGTCGAGGACTGGTTCGACTACAGCGAGCACCAGATGGCGTCGGCGATCGAGCGCCTGCCGAAGGGCAGCGTCCAGGTCAGCGGCCGTCACGATCCGTTCCCGGGCGTTCCGGACGGCGTGCCGGTCAACGCCGGCATCGAGGTCACCGACGATCGGATCACGATCGACCTGCGCGACAACATCGACGCGCTGCCGGTCGGGCTCAACCTCAGCGAAGCGTGCTCCCGGACCACGGCGATGGTCGGCGTCTTCAACAGCATCGGGCCGGGCGTACCCCCGAACGCCGGGAGCTTCCGGCGGCTCGACGTCCTCCTCCGGGACGGCGGCGTCGTCGGACGTCTCCAGCACCCCTCGAGCTGCTCGGTAGCGACGACCAACGTCGCGGACCGCGTTGCGAACGCGATCCAGCGGGGATTCGCGGAGCTCGGTGAGGGAGCCGGGATGGCCGAGGCCGGCCTGGTGCAGCCGGCGTCGCTCGCGGTGATCTCCGGACGCGATCCGCAGCGAGGCAACGAGCCGTTCGTCAACCAGATCTTCCTCGCCTTCACGGGCGGGGCCGGTAGTCCGCACAGCGACGGCTGGCTCACGATCTGCCACGTCGGCAACGCCGGGCTGATCCTCCGAGACAGCGTCGAGATCGACGAGAGTCGCTTCCCGATTCGCGTTCTGCGCCAGGAGCTGATGGTCGACACCGAAGGCCCGGGGGCCCAGCGAGGGGCACCGTCGGCGATCGTCGAGTACGAGGCTGTCGGGACCGACGTCACGGTCTTCTACGCCAGTGACGGCGGGACGTTCCCCGCGCGCGGGGCGCGCGGTGGCGGTGCCGGCGGGGCGTCGAAGCAGTTCAAGCGCGTGGGCACGGATCTCGAGGAGCTGCCGGCCGCGGGCAACGTCACGATCGGACCGGGCGAGGTGATCGTCTCGATCTCCTGCGGGGGCGGCGGCTACGGCGTCCCGACCGATCGCGAGCCCGCGCGCGTCGCTCGCGACATCGAGCAGGGATGGATCACGACCGACCGGGCTCGCGATGCCTACGGCGTCGTGATCGACGGTGCGGGTGGGGTCGACGTCACCGCGACCGCGGCGCTGCGCGACGCGATGCGCGACGCAGAGGCCGCCGCAGTTCAAGCAAGCAACGGGTGAGAGAGAAGATTCGGATGCATTCGAGACACGTTGGTCTGGCGGCACTGACCGTCGTCGGCGCACTGGCCTTCGCGGGCTGCGGAAGCTCGGGGAGTGAGAGCTCCTCTGGTGACGCGTCGGAGACCTACAAGATCGGTTTCGCCGTGGGGCAGACCGGCTTCATGCAGCAGTACGACACGCCGTACCTCAACGCCGGTCGTATGGCGATCGACGACTTCAACGCCGAGGGCGGCGTCAACGGCCGCAAGCTGGAGGCGGTCGTCGCCGACACCAAGTCCACGCCCGACGGGGCGGCAACGGCCGGGCTGTCGCTGATCAGCAAGGGCGCGAACTTCGCCGTGATCAGCGGCGACTTCGACGTCGGCGGGCCGGCCGCGGTGCAGACGACCAAGCAGGACGTGATCGGCTTCTCCGCGGGCGCGGGATCGACGAAGTTCGGTCCGCTCGGGATCGGGCCGCTGGCCTACACGATGGCCGGCACGGCGACGTCGCAGGGCGCGATCATGGCCGAGTACGCGGCGTCGCAGGGCGTCAGGCGGGCCTACGTGCTGGTCGATTCGGCCGCGGGAGACTTCTCGAAGCAGCTTTGCGAGGGCTTCTCCCTCCGCTTCAAGCAGGTGGTGGGCGGCAACGCGGTCGCGGGAACCGACACGTTCAAGCAGACGGACCAGTCCCTGGCCACCCAGGTCACCCGGCTGCGCGGGGCCGCGCCCGACGGCGTGATGATGTGCAGCTACATGCCGGGTGCCGGGAACGCGATCCGGCAGATCCGCGCGGCGGGCATCAAGACCCCGATCTTCGGCCAGCAGGACTTCGACGGCGACGCTTGGAAGAAGGCCGTTCCGAACGTCAGCGACGTGTACTACCCGGCGATCGGCTCGATCTACGGCGACGACCCGGACGAGCAGGTCAACACGTTCGTCGAGCGCTACACCGAGCGCTACGGGAAGCCGGCGAACAGCTTCGGCATCCAGGGCTACGCGGTCCTCCAGGCCTTCAAGACGGCCGCCGAGCGTGCGGACTCCGTGGAGGGCACCAAGCTCGCCGGTGAGTTCGATCAGTTCAAGGACGTGCCGCTGCTCGTCGGCCCGACGCGCTATTCGGCGCACGCCCACATCCGCGTCTCTCCGACGATGAGGATCATGTCGATCACCGACGGGAAGACGAAGTTCGAGAAGCTCGCGACGGCGGAAGCCGTGCCGACGGTGGGGGACTGATGCCGTCGGCCTCGAACCGGACGACGGGTGGCGGGCACGCAGCAATCGCGGCGCCCCCCACGGGCCTCGTCGCAACCGACGTCCGCGTCCACTTCGACGGCGTCAAGGCGGTCGACGGCGTGGACATCTTGCTCGGCGGAGGCGAGATCGTGGGCCTGATCGGGCCGAACGGCGCCGGGAAGACCACGTTGCTCAACGCGCTCAGTGGCTTCCAGCGCCCGACCGGCGGGCGCGTCGTGCTCGACGACGAGGACGTGACCGGCATGGACGCGTCCCGTCTGGTCGGGCGCGGCATCTGCCGCACGTTCCAGTCCAGCCGCTACTTCAGCGGCATGAGCGTGGCGGAGAACATCATCGTCGCCGGCCTCGCCAGTGGACTGCGCCGTCGAGCCGCACACGCGCAGGTGTCGGAGCTGCTGAACCTCGTCGGGATCGGCACGGTCGGGGAGCGTCCGGCGGGGGAGCTCTCGCACGGCGAGAGTCGCCGGCTCGACATCGCCCGTGCGTTGGCGACGCGGCCGCGGTACCTGCTGCTCGACGAGCCCGCTGCCGGGCTGGACGAGAACGAAGGACGGTCGCTCGTCGACGTGATCCGCAACGTGCGTGCCACCCGCGGTTGCGGGGTGCTGCTCGTCGAGCACGACATGCAGGTGGTCATGAGCCTGTGCGAGCGGCTCGTGGTCGTCGACCACGGCCGGGTGATCGCCTCCGGGTCCCCCGCCGAGGTGCGTCGTGATCCGGACGTGATCGCGGCCTATCTGGGCACCCACGCCGAAGAGGCGGGTCATGCTTGAGATCTCGGGACTCGCGGTGTCCTACGGCGGCGAGGTCGCGCTCAGCGATCTCGACCTGCACGTGAACGAAGGCGAGGTCGTCGGCCTCGTCGGACCCAACGGCGCCGGCAAGACGACGACCCTCAGCACGATCACCGGGACGACCCGCTCGTCCGCCGGTTCGATCTCGTTCTGCGGCGAGCAGATCGGCGACTGGTCGCCGGAGCGGATCGTGCGCGCGGGCATCTCGCTGGTGCCGGAAGGCCGACGGATCTTCGCCAGCCTGACGGTGTACGAGAACCTGCGCCTCGGGGCGAGCCTCTACGGCGGGCGGATCGAGCCGGAGGTGCGCCGCCTCGTCGAGCGCTTCCCGGTCCTCGAGCGGTACTGGAACGCGCCGGCGGGCAAGTTGTCCGGCGGCGAGCAGCAGCAGCTCGCGATCGCGCGGGCGCTGCTGGCCCGGCCGCGGCTCCTGCTGCTGGACGAGCCCTCGCTCGGGTTGGCTCCGCTGGTCGTGGACGACATGTTCGACGCGATCGTGGATCTGCGCACGGAAGGAACGACGGTGCTCCTCGTCGAGCAGAACGCCAATCGGACGCTGCAACTGGCCGACCGCAGCTACGTCCTGCAAACCGGACGTCTGGTGCTGTCGGGGACGCGCGAAGAGCTCGCGGCGCGCGCCGACCTCAGCGTCGAGGACGCCTACTTCGGCGGCGCAGCCGCTGTGCAGGGAGAGACGTGATGCAGAGCGTTGTCCAACACACCACCGACGCGATCAGCCTGGGCAGCATCTATGCGCTGCTCGCGCTGGGCGTCGCCTTGCTGTTCGGGATCATGCAGCTGATCAACTTCGCCCACGGCGAGCTGATCCTGGTCGGCGGCTACTCGCTGTTCCTGTTCTCCGACTGGCCGCTCCTGCTGGCGATCGCGGCGTCACTGGCGATCGTCGCGGCGGCGGCGGTGCTCATGGAGCGCCTCGCGTTCCGCCCGATCCGTGGCGCGGACGCTTCGACGCTGCTCGTCACCTCGTTCGCGATCAGCTACTTCCTGCAGAACTCGACGATCCTGGCCTTCAGCTCGCAGCCCAAGTCGGTCGCGCTCTCGCCGTTCTTCGCGGAGAGCTTCCAGATCGGCGATCTGCGGATCGCGAAGCTCAGCATCGTGGTGATCGCCGTGACGATCGTGTTGATCACCGGCCTCGTCGTGCTCCTGCGCAAGACGATGATCGGCACGCAGATGCGGGCCGCATCGGAGGACTTCAAGATGGCGCGCCTGCTCGGCGTGCCGGCGAACCGCGTCATCGTCGTGGCCTTCTCGATCAGCGGCCTCCTGGCCGGCGTCGCCGCGCTGTTCCTGGTGGCGCAGACCGGAGGCGTGAGCCCCCAGATGGGTCTGGCGCCCGTGATCATCGCGTTCGTGGCCACCGTCATCGGCGGGATGGGCAGCCTCGCGGGTGCGGCGCTCGGAGGCTTCGGTCTCGGCGTGGTCAGCACGCTGCTGCAGGTGGCTCTCCCCGAGGACCTGCGGCCGTACCGGGACGCGTTCGTGTTCGCCCTGGTGATCGTGGTGCTGCTCTTCCGCCCCGAAGGCCTGATTCCGAATGCCGCTGCGCGGGTGCGTGTCTGATGTCGCGCATGCGTGAGGTTCTGCGGGTCAACCGGCCGGTGATCGTGCTGGCGTTGATCGTCGTGGTGGTGGCCCAGATCGGCTTCTCCGCCTCCCCGTTGCTGGCCCACCAGACGGGCCTGATGCTCGTCAACATGGCGATCGTCATCGGGCTCTACGTGTTCGCAGGGAACTCCGGGATCCTGTCGTTCGGGCACATCTCGTTCGTCGCGGTCGGCGCGTACGCGACCGCGTTGGTCACCGTCAGTGCGGCACAGAAGGACGTGCTGCTGCCGGATCTGCCGACCGCGATCCGCCACCTCGAGCTCAGCCCGGTGGTTGCGCTCCTGATCGCTGGCCTGCTTGCGTCCGTGCTGGCCGTCGTCATCGCGTTCCCGCTGATGCGGCTCTCGGGCATCGCGGCGTCGATCGCGATGTTCGCGCTGCTCCTGATCGTCAACGACGTGGCCGTCAACTGGACGGCCGTGACGCGCGGCGACGCGACGATGCTGGGGGTGCCGGCGGGG
>JBQGEK010000375.1:0-7448 GCA_052039575.1 Patulibacter sp.
CGGACAGGCGAGGATCGACCCCGCCCAGCGCCAGCGCGATGTCCTCGGCGACGTTGTGCCCCGACCAGCCCTCGGACCCGCGCGCGACCCGCTCGAGCTCGGCCGCGGGCAGACCGAGCGCCGCCCCCAGCTCGCGGACCGCCCCGCGCGCCCGGTAGGTCGGGAAAGCCGCGACCAGCGCCGCCCGGTCGTCCCCGAAGGTCTCGCGGACCCGTGGGATCAGCGCCGCCCGGATGTCCCGGGGGAAGTCGAGGTCGATGTCGGGGACGCCCTTCATCCCGTCGTTGAGGAACCGGCCGAGCGAGAGCTTGGCCTCGATCGGATCGACGTGCGAGAGCCCCGTCAGGTAGCAGACCACCGACGAGACCGACGATCCCCGTCCGCGACCCGGTGGCAGCACCGCCCGCGCGGCCGACGGTCCCCGCACCTCGTGCGCGACATCGCGGGCCAGCTCGAGGATCTCGTGGTGCAGAACGAAGAATCCCGACAGCTCGAACCGCTCGATCAGTCGCAGCTCCTGCTCCAGTCGCAGCTCGGCCGCCGAACGGCGCTCGTGCCCGACGGGGAACCGCTCCTCGAAGGCCGCAGCGCAGATCCCCGCCAGCGCGCGTCCCGCTCCGGCCTGGTCCTCGCCGGGGTAGCGATAGCCCAGGTTCTCCGTCAGATCGAACTCCAGCCGCTCGGCCAGGCGGACCGTCTCGGCCACCGCCTCGGGGTGGTCGGCCAGCCGCGCCGCCATCGCGGCGGGGCTCGCCAGCACGTGGCTGTGGTTGCCACGGCGGAACGGCTCGGACCCGTCGAGCGTCACGTGCCGCCGCACGGCCACCAGCGCGTCCTGCAGGAACGCCCGCTCGCGCGTGTGTGCGTGGACGTTGCCCGTGGCGACGCAGCGCAACCCCAGCCGCCGGGCCAGCGCCGTCCGCCGCCGCCCCTGGTCGCGGTCGCCGCGCAGATAGCGCCGCTGCAGCTCGACGTAGAGGTCCGCGGTCCCGAACGCGTCGCGCAGCACCTTCAGCGTCGATTCCTCCTCGATCCCGTGCTCGGCGCAGCCACTGAGGCAGACCAGCCCCTCGTGGTGATCGCAGACGTCGGCGACCGTGACCCACGGCGCGGTCCGCACCCGCCGCGGGTGGTCGCGCGTGTGCTCGTGCGCGCGGGTCAACAGCCGGCAGAGATTGCGCCAGCCGGTGGCGTCCCGCACCAGCAGCGTCAGGTGTCGTCGGGTCGCCGGGTCCGGCTCGCTGTCGGCCGGCCGCAGCACCGGACCGCTCGGATCGACCCGCACGGTGACCTCGGCGCCGTGGATCGCGCGGAAGCCCTCGTGCTCCTTCGCCGCCTGCGCGAACTCCATCGCCCCGTAGACCCCGTCGTGGTCGGTCAGCGCCAGCGCGGAGTACCCCTGGCGCTTCGCGGCGAGCACCAGATCCTCCGGCAGCGACGCCCCGTCGAGGAACGAGAACGCCGAGTGGCAGTGCAGTTCGACGTACTCGGTCACGAACGTATGTTCGCATGCCCGGGAGACGAAATCGACCGCCGGCACAACGTCCCTGCAAATCGCGTCAACCCCGGCGCGCGGTGCCTTCCCCGTCGCTCCCGAGAAGCGGTCAGGACCCCTCGGAGGACCCCTCCACGACGCAGTCCACCCGCTGCTCCCAGATCCCTCCGGGCGGCTTCGTCGCCGCCCGCTCCAGCCGCCACTCCGACGCCACGTCCTGGGTCTCGTAGCCGAGCTTGAGCCCGAGCGCCAGGCTCCCCCCGCGCGTGTCCCGCCGCTCCGCCACGCGGTACGTCCGCCGTTCGATCGCCCCCTCCGTCGCCGCCCAGCGCCCGAGCTCCGCGGCCTCCCGCCCCGCCTCCCCGGGCGATCCGCCCCGCACCGCCCCCAGCATCCCCCGCAACGCCTGCCCGACCTGCGGCCGCGTCAGATCGACTCGCAGCTCCGCCTGCTCACGCCGCGCCCCCTCCGCCGCGCGCAGCGTCCCGACCATCCGCAGCTCCACCGGCTGCCCGTCCCGGTCGACGGTGACCGCCACCCGTGCGTCACCCGCGAGCCGACCGGCCAGCTCCAGGTCCATCGGCCCGGTCAGCCGCGCCAGCACGTCCGGCGCCAGGGCCAACGCCACCGTCACCTGACCGCTGCGGCGGTCGAGCAGCGCCTCGCCCTCGAGCTGCCCGGACAGCTCCGCGTCGAGCGCGAACCCCAGGCCGCGCAACGCCGCCCGCCCGGAGCGCTCCTGCCCGAGCCGGATCCCCTCGCGGTCCGGTCGCGGCAGCGTGCTGCGACCGACCAGCGCGTCGACTCCCCGCCCGATGCCCTGCCGCGCGTCCGGCGCCTGCTTCCCGTCGAGCAGCTGACGGAGCAGCCGGTCGGCGTCCTCCGGCCGCTCGAACGTCCAGCTGCGCCCCCAGCCGCCCCGCACCCCGCCCGTGGCCGATGCCGAGAGGTCCAACGTCCGTCCAGCCCCGAGCCCGAGCTTCGCGCCGACGCCGAGCGTCGCCCCGGCGTCGACGTCGTCGTGGACGGCGATCGTCGTCCGCCCGTCCGACCACTGCTCCCGGACCACGCCGACCCCCAGGCCGGTCCGCACGAACGCGACGGTGAGCGCCTTCGCCTGCCGCTGCTCGTCGCGCCGCACCGAGCACGGGCGCTCGTCGTGGAACGCCGCGCAGCGGTCGCCGCCCGCGACGCAGATCGCCCGCCGCACCCCGGAGTGGACCGCGTTGGCCACCCCGGCCCCGAACCCGCCGGCGACCGCGACCGCCCCGGCCAGCACGACCGCGACAAG
The DNA here is from genome assembly GCA_052039575.1 of Patulibacter sp. Classification (GTDB taxonomy): domain Bacteria; phylum Actinomycetota; class Thermoleophilia; order Solirubrobacterales; family Solirubrobacteraceae; genus Patulibacter. The sequence continues at coordinate 2,787 of JBQGEK010000375.1, forward strand.
CGCCACGATCGCCGCGAGCTCGACGCTGGCCTGCCCTTCGGAACGCACCATCGGCGCAGCCTCGCCGACACGCGACCGCCCGTTCCATCGGCGATCAGCACGCGAACCGCACCGAATTCGCGACCGAATTCCGCGGCCGCCCGATCAGCTCATCGCGAGCGCCACCAGCGTCCGTCCACCAGATCGCGGTAGACCACCACCGCCCGCCCGCGCACGGTGATCACCTCCCACATCCGGCGCCGCAGCGGCCGGTCCGTCCACCAGCGATCCTCGAGCAACCAGGTCTCGACCACCGCTTCGACATCCTCCCCGTCGGTCCGCAGCGGTCGGCCGTCCGGAGCGGCCTGCACCGACGCCGGCCGCGGCTCACCGAGCCGCCGGATCACGCCCTTCCGGACCGGGTCACGCGCATCACGACGAGGCACGAACGGATGTTCGCACAGCGTGCGGACCGTCCGGCCCTCCGACGTGGAAGCGCCCCCGACGCACGTGGCGCGTAGCCACTCGCCGGGACCCACCCAAAGCGCACTCGTCTTCACCGGGTGATTACATGCGGCCCGCATGGCTCGCCTCACCAAGGTCTTCACGGGACGCGACACGCGGTACTTCGAACTGTTCGAAGAGTCGATCACCCACGCCGTGGCCTCCGCCGAGCTGCTCGGCCGGTTCCTCCACAGCCTGCCCGACCAGCCCGAGCTCGCTCGTGAGATCAGCAAGATCGAGAGCGAGACCGACCGGGTCACGCACGACATCATCGCCCACCTCAACCAGACGTTCGTCACGCCGCTCGAGCGCGAGGACATCCTCGAGCTGGCCTCGGCGCTCGACGACATCGTCGACCTGGTCGACGAGACCGCCGACCTGATCCTGCTCTACAAGGTCGAAGCTCCGATGGAGCAGGCCCACGGCCTCTGCGACCTGCTGATCGACGCGACCAAGGCGCTGGCCGCCGCCATGCCCCGGCTGCGCAGCTTCGGCGACATCCGTCACTACACCGTCGAGGTCAACCGGTTGGAGAACGACGGCGACCGGCTCTCGCGCTCGGCGATCGCCGGCCTCTTCGACGGCGGGATCGACCCGATGTTCGTGATCCGCTGGAAGGACATCTTCGAGCGGCTCGAGGACGCGATCGACTCCTGCGAGAAGGTCGCGAACATCCTCGAGGGCATCGTCATCAAGAACCGCTCGCCGCGGCTCTTTTCGCTCCGACTCCACGCCCATGGAAACCGACCTCCTGCTCTGGCTGGTCGTCGCGGCTGCGCTCGCGTTCGACTTCACCAACGGCTTCCACGACACCGCGAACGTCGTCGCCACGTCGATCTCGACCCGGGCGATGCGGCCACGGATCGCGGTCGCACTCGCCGCGATCCTGAACTTCGTCGGGGCCTTCCTCTCGCTGAAGGTCGCCGCGACGATCGCCAGCGGGATCGTCGACTCCGGCTCGATCACGTTGCAGATCGTGTTCGCGGGACTGGTCGGCGCGATCGCCTGGAACATGCTGACCTGGTGGTTCGGCCTGCCGTCTAGCTCGTCGCACGCCCTGATCGGCGGCGTCGTCGGCGCGATGCTCGCCGCCAAGGGCGCCGGCGCGGTCAACGGCGACGGCCTGCTCAACAAGGTCGTGCTCCCCGCGCTGATCGCCCCGACCCTGGCGTTCGCCGTCGCCGGCATCTCGATCCTCTTCATCTACCGGATCATCGGTCGCCAGCGACCGGGGCCGGTCACCCGCGGGTTCCGTCTGGGGCAGATCGCGTCCGGCTCGCTGCTGGCGCTCGCCCACGGCACCAACGACGCCCAGAAGACGATGGGCATCATCACGCTGGCCCTCGTCGCCCACGGCTCCTTGAACGCGGTCAACCCCGAGATCCCGTTCTGGGTGGTCTTCTCGTCCGCGACCGCGATCGCCCTGGGAACCTACTCCGGCGGCTGGCGGATCATCCGCACGATGGGCTCGAAGATCATCAAGATGGACGCCGCCCAGGGTTTCGCGGCCCAGGGCTCGGGCGCCGCGGTGATCCTCGCCGCGACCCACGTCGGGTTCCCGCTCTCGACCACCCACGTGATCTCCGGCGGCGTGGTCGGCGCCGGCGCCGCCAAGCGGCTGTCCGCGGTCAAGTGGGGCGTCGCCGGCAACATGGCGATCGCCTGGGTCCTGACGATCCCCGCTGCGGGTCTGACCGGCGCGGTCGCCTACGGCATCTCGTCGCTCGTCGGCGGTGGGACCCAGGGACCGTTCACCGTCTGCCTGGTGGTCGCGATCGTCGTCTGGTGGCTGATGCGCTCGCACCGCGCCCGAACCCCGCCGCCGATCGCCGAGGAGCCCGCCTCGTGAGGGACATGCTGGAAGTGATCGTCGTCGGCCTGGTCGCCGGCGTCGGCCTGAGCATCGCGTTCGCCTGGGCGATCCGAGCGATCATGAGCGCCGGGACCGCCCGCCGTGACGGCGAGACCGCCGCGTTCGCCGGACACGCCGTGGCGGCCGCCGCGTGCCTGCTGATCTGCATCGGTGCGATCGGGTTCGCGCTGTACTCGATGATCCACCACTAGCGCTTCGGAGCGCCACCCAGCGGTTTCACGATCGCGGAGCGCCGACTGATCTAGATTGCTGCCGATGGCCGTCGGCGACGCTCCCCCCTTCCTCGTGGGTCGCGAGCGCGAGCGCGCCCGGTTGGCGGCGCTGGTCGACGACGCGCGTCGCGGACAGGGCGGCGCGCTGCGGATCGACGGACCACCCGGGATCGGCAAGAGCGCGCTCCTCGCCACCGCGCTCCCCGACGACCTGCCGTACCTCACGACCACCGGCACCGAGAGCGAGGCGAGCCTGCCGCTCGCGGGGCTGGAGGACCTGCTCGCCCCCCTGCCGACCGTCGCGGGCGCGCTGCCGACCGGATCCGACCCGGCCGCCCTGCTGCGTTCGATCTCCGAGCGGCTGGTGGCCGCCGCCCCGCTGGTGGTGCTGGTCGACGATGCGCAGTGGCTCGACCCGACCTCCCGGGACGCGGTCATCTTCCTGGCGCGACGCGCGCACCGGCTAGGGATCGCGTTGGTCGCCGTATGGTCGGTCCGCGGGCCGGCACCCCCGCCGTGGCCGGGCATCGCGACGCTGACGCTGACCGACCTCGAACCGCACGACGCGGTCGAGCTCGCCCGGATGCACGGGCTCGCTCCCGCGGTCGCCACCACCGTCGCCGCCACGATCGGCGGCAATCCGCTGGCCCTGACCGAGGCGCCGCGCCGCCTGACCGCGGCCCAGCGCGCGGGTCGGGAGCTCCTGCCGGACCCGCTGCCCGTCGGCGCCCGGCTGCAGCAGGCGTTCCTGGAACGCAGCGCGGCGCTGCCGGACCCGGCACGGCGCGCCCTGCTGCACGCGGCCGCGGGCGCCCCGATCGCGCTGGTCGCCGTCGACCTGGGTCCAGCCGAGGACGCCGAGCTCGTGCGCCTGGACCGCACCACGGGAATCGACTACGGCGTGCGCTTCAGCCACCCGCTCGTCCGTGCGGCGATCTACCACGGGGCGACCGCTTCGGACCGCCGCGACGCCCACCGGTGGGTCGCCGAGCGGGTCGACGAGCCTGACCGCTCATGGCAGCTCGCGCTCGCCGCGACCGCCCCGGACGAATCACTGGCGGCGCGACTCGAGGCGTTCGGCGATGTCACCCAGCAGCGCGGAGCCCCCGGCGCGGCAGCAACGATCCAGGCCCGTGCGTCGGCGCTGACACCCGACCCCGATCGCGCGGTCGGGCGCGCGGTCAAGGCCGCGACCGCGGCGGCGATCGCAGGCCAGCCGCTGCGGGCCCGCGGAGTGCTCGATGCGGTGCTGGCGACGGTCCACGATCCTGGCGTGCGGGCCGACCTGCAGCTGCTGCGCGGGATGGCGCTGCACCAGAGCGGTGCGCCGCACGAAGCGCGCGCCCTGCTCGAGCGGGAGGCGGCGGAGATCGCCGACCGCGATCCCGGCCGCGCGACGGCGCTGCTGGTCCAGGCCTGCATCGCGCTGATGGGCTCGGGCCCGATGGACGCGCTCGCCGCGACCGCCCGCCGGGCCGCGCAGCTCGCTCCGCCGAGCACTGCGGTCGTTCCCGCGGTGATCGAGGCGGAGGCGTACGTCAACCTCGGCGAGCACGCGCGCGCTCGGGCGCTGCTGGCCAGGCACGCCGACGTGCTGCGCGACTGGGACCCGACCGGACCCGGCTACGAGGTGCTCGCGATCGCCGGACTGTGCTGGGTGTGGTTGGGCGAGCACGAGACCGCGAAGCGCACGCTCGACCGGATCGTCGAAGCCAATCGCTCCGTCGGGGCGGTGACCCCGCTGGCACTGCCGCTGGGGATCCTCGCCAGCCTGCACCTGCGCCGGGGCGACCTGGTCCAGGCGGCGGCCTGCGCCGAGGAGGCGATCGAGATCGCCGAGACCGGCCTCGGCCTGGGCGCCTCCGCCGCGCTGGTCCACGCCGCGGCCGCGATGGTGGCCGCGCACCGCGGGGACGAGCAGCAGTGCCGGTCGACCGCCGAGCGGCTGCTCGCCGCGGCGAGCATCGCCGAGCTGCCCGCGACGCGCGCCGCTGCCGAGCAGGCGCTCGGGCACCTGGCGCGCTCCGAGGGCAACGCAGCGACCGCGGCCGTGCACATCGAGCGGGCGCTCGCCGCTGCGGCGGTCCACGGCAC
>JBQGEK010000376.1:0-9471 GCA_052039575.1 Patulibacter sp.
CACCGTGGGGGATCGGCGTCGCGATCCGCGACGCCGTCGCCTCCGGTCGGCTGCCCGGCTGCCGGGTGGTCGCGTCCGGGAGGCTGATCTGCATGACGGGCGGGCACGGCAGCGAGCTCGGGTACGTGCCGACGTGGTCCCGTGAGGCCGACGGCGTCGACGCCTGTCGCCAGGCGGTCCGCGAGCAGCTGAAGGAGGGCAACGACTGGATCAAGGTCGCGCTCGACGGCGCCCGCGCGGTGCCCGGCAAGATCGTGATCGAGTTCACGCAGGAGGAGCTCGACGCGATCGTCGACGAGTCGCACCGGCTCGGCGCGCGGGTGGCCTGCCACACGTTCCAGCCGGAGACGATGGAGATGGCGATCCGGGCCGGCGTCGACACGGTCGAGCACGGCCTCAGCATGAGCCAGGAGAACGTCGAGCAGCTCGCCGAGCAGGGCATCGTGCTCGTCCCGACGATCCGGCTGCCGATCCACATCCTCGACAACGCCGAGGCGGTCGCGGCGTCGTCGGAGTACGGGGTCTTCGCGGTCCGCCACGCGACCGAGGCCAAGCCGACCCACGCGGCGAGCTTCCAGCGCGCGCTGAAGGCCGGCGTCCGCGTCGCCGCCGGCACCGACACCAGCAGCTTCGTCGGCGGGCTCGACTCGCTGGTCGACGACCTCGACTACATGGTCGAGCTGGGGATGACGCCGGCCGAGGCGGTGCTGTCGGCGACCCAGGTCGCGGCCGAGACGCTCGAGCGGGACGGACAGATCGGCAGCCTCGTTCCCGGCGCGCTGGCCGACGTGCTGGTCTGCGACGGCGACCCGCTCGAGGATGTCCGTGCGCTCGACGCGGTGCGACTGGTGGTCCAGGACGGCGAGGTCGTGCGCGACGGCGCCGCGTCGTGAGCTCGCGGTCGGCCGGCGGTCACCCGGGCGACCGGCGGATCGCGTTCATCCACCACTCGCGCCGATCCGAGTCGTCGGTCGACATCGGCCTCGGCGTCGCGGCCGCCGCCGAGGCGTTCGGGTTCGATCTGGTCACGTTCGACCCGGACTTCGACCAGGCGCGGCGCGAGCAGTGCGTTGCCGACGCGATCGCCCTGCGCCCCGATCTGATCGTGGCCACGGTCGTCGCGCCCCAGCTGGTCGCGGACCAGGTGGCGGAGGCGGCGGCGCTCGGCATCCCCTGGATCGGCGTGGGGGCCGTCCAGGCACCGTTCCCGGGCGTCGTCGCCCAGGTCGCGCCCGACGAGGCGGCACTGACCGCGATGCTCGACCGTTGGATGCTCGGGCGGCTGCTCGCCGACGGCGGTCGCGACCCCGTCGAGATCGGCGCGTGGATCGCCCCGGTACTCGGTGAGGGGCTGATCGCCCGTGACCGCCAGCGGGCGGCCGACCTGGCCGTCGCGCCGCGGATTCGCGAGCGGGTGACCCACGAGATCGCGCTCGACGACCTGGAGCGCGACATCCGCGCGTCGACCGAGCAGGCGCTGGAGCGGTATCCCGGGATGCGCGGGCTGTGGCAGACCTGCGAGCCGTGCGTGGCGACCCAGGCGCTGACCCTCGACGCGCTCGGGCTGACCGGCGAGGACCGTCCGCTGATCGCGGGCTTCTACTCCAACCGGGCAACCCGGCGGCTGGTCCGGGAGGGTCGCGTCGGGGGACTGGTCCAGGTCGATACCCGGGTCCAGGGCCTGGTCGCCGTCGATCTCGCGGTCGAGCAGTGGGCCACGGGGCGTCCGTGGCCGGAGGCCGGTGTCGACCCGACCGCCGGCTACGGCGTGCCGCTGGGGCAGCCGTGGGTGATCGACGCGCACAACGTCGGCGACGATCCCGCAGACCTGAAGCCCCCCGGACCAGATCCGGTGGCGTTCTTCGCCGCCCGTTGGGCCGAGCGGTTCGGCGTCGGCTGAACCGCTTCGGGCGGGCGCGGCCGCGAAGATCAGCCGGCCGCGCGGCGGTCGGCGAGCATGCTCCGCAGCAGCTCGACCGCCGCGTCGGTCTGCTCGGGGCGGCCGAAGATCAGCTGCTGCAGCGTCAGGCCGTCGAGCGCGGCGAAGACCAGCCGGGCGAGCGCCGAATCGTCGTCGGCATCGAGTCCGAAGTCGGCCAGGGTTCGGTCGACCAGCTCGATGTAGCGAACGTAGAGCGCGCGGATCTCGGGCAGCAGCTCGCTGTGCCTGCGGGCCTCGAGCGCCAGCTCGAACTGGACCGCCTGGCCGTCCGGGGCGGTCGAGACGAGCCGCGACAGGTTGGCGGCGAACGCCTCCAGCCGGCCGCTCTCGGGGACGATCCCGGAGTCCGCGATCGCGGCCTCGGAGACGTGCTGGATCGTCTCGTGGATCAGCCGGTCGCGGCTGCCGAAGTGGTACCCGACCAGCCCGTGCGTGACCCCGGCCTGCTCGGCGACCGCGCGGTAGGTCAACCCGCGGAATCCACGCGCGGCGATCACTTGGGACGCGGCGTCGAGCAGTGCCTCGCGTCCCTGGCGGTACGGCGGTCGCGAGCTGTCGGTCGGCGCGGACACGGGCCGAAGGCTAACGGGCCGGCGGGCCGCTCCCGGGAGGCGCGTCACCGCGGCGGTGCGACCGAGCGCGATCGTCGGGCCCGCCGCGGCCGGCGCAGGCCGTAGCGGACGCGGGCGACCATCATCCCGCCGGCGGTCACGATCGCCGGTCCGAGCATCAGCAGCGTCTCCTCGACCGGGACGCCGGCGATGTGGCCGAGCGGGCTCATCGGACCGGGGTCTCGGCGGGCGGGGCGAGCGCGACGGTGGACAGCAGACGGACGCCGTCGTGCAGCGCGTCCTCGTCGATGTCGAAGCGCGGGTGGTGGTGCTCGAAGACGTCCGCGGTGGGGTCGCCCGCGCCAAGCAGGACGAAGCACCCGGGGACCTCGCGCATGTAGGCCGAGACGTCCTCGCCGACCATCTCCGGACGGCGCGCGGTCAGCCGGTCGGCACCGAGCGCGGCGGCCACGGCCGCGCGGACGTCGGACGCGACCGCGGGATCGTTGACCACCGCGGCGTAGCCGCGCTGGTAGTCGACGACGCCGCGGGCTCCGGCGGCGGCGCAGACGCCGTGGACGACCTCCTCGATCCGGCGCTCGAGCAGGTCCTGGACCGCGGGGGAGAGGCTGTTGGTGCCGCCGTGCAGGACCGCTGCCGGCGGGATCACGCCGATCGTCTCGCCGGCGTGGAACCCGGTCACCGACAGCACGGCCGGCTCCTGCGGATCGACGTTGCGGGCAACGACCTGCTGCAGCGCGGTCACGACCTCGGCGCCGACGACGATCGGATCCACGGTGGTGTGGGGCTGGGCGATGTGGCCGCCGACGCCCTCGATCGTGATCGTGAAGATGTCGCAGGCGGCCATCACGGCCGCGTCCTGGACGACGACCTGGCCGGTCGGCAGCGGTGACCAGAGGTGTAGGCCGACCACGCGGTCGACGCCCTCCATCACGCCGGCCGCGACCAGCTGGCCGGCGCCGCCGGGGAAGGTCTCCTCGCCGTGCTGGAACAGCAGCCGGACCTCGCCGCGCAGCTGGTCGGCGGCACCGGCCAGCACGTGCGCGACGCCGATCAGGATCGCGGTGTGGCCGTCGTGGCCGCATCCGTGCATCACGCCGTCGCGGGTCGACGCGAACGGCAGCCCGGTCTGCTCCTGGATCGGCAGCGCGTCGAGATCGGCACGCAGCGCGAGGGTCGGGCCGGGCTGGGCGCCGCGGATCACGGCCATCACGCTGGTCGCGGTCGGCCGGGTGACGGTGAACGCGCCGAGCTCCTCGATCTGGGCGGCGACCCAGGCCGACGTCTCGTGCTCCTCGAACGACAGCTCGGGGTGGGCGTGCAGGTGGCGGCGCCAGGTGACGACGTCATCGCGGATCGCGTCGGCCCGCCGGCTGACGAGGTCGATCAGGTCGGGTTGGGGGTCCGGCATGCCCTGATTCTGCGCACCGTGCCAAAACTTGTCAAGTGGAAAGGTGATCAAATCTCTCGCGGCGACCGCCGGTCATCGCGGCGCGCGAATCCCGCGTGTGCGATGGCGATCGGGGATCTCGACCGGGAACTTGACAGATGGAAAGTTTGCTGCTGGGGTGGGGTCATGTCGAAGGTCCAGGCTTCCGTCCACCCGCTCGATCCGCTGACGCCGCCCGAGATCGAGCGCGCGGTGGCGATCATCCGCGCCGACCGCGCGCTGCCGGAGTCGACCCGGTTCGTCTCGATGTCGGTGGCCGAGCCGGCCCGGAGCGCGGTCGACGGCGCGCCCCGCCGCGCCGAGGCGGTGCTCTACGACGCTCCGACGCAGACCACCACCGAGCTGCGCGTCGACCTCGACGCGGCGGCGGTCGTCGACCGCAACGAGCGCACCGACGTGCGGCCGCAGCTGACGGTGGAGGACTTCCTCGCCGTCGAGGCGGCGACCAAGGCGCACCCGAAGTTCGTCGCGGCGATCGAGCGGCGTGGGATCGACATGGCGCTCGTCGACGTCGATCCGGTGGCGGCCGGATTTCACGATCTGCCCGAGGAGCAGGGCACGACGCGCCTGGCCCGCACGTTGGCCTACGTCAAGAGCGACCCCGAGAGCAACGCCTACGCGCGCCCGGTCCAGGGCGTGTTCGGGCTGATGGACGTCGACACGGGGGAGTTCGTCCACTTCGAGGACCAGGATCCGGTCGTCCCGCTGCCCACCGAGACCGGCGAGTTCCGGGCGACCCACCTGGAGGGCTTGCGCGACGACGTGCTGCCGATCCAGGTGATCCAGCCCGAGGGGCCGAGCTTCACCGTCGAGGGCAACCTCGTGCGCTGGCAGAAGTGGGACCTGCGGGTCGGCTTCAACGCCCGCGAGGGTCTGGTCCTGCACCAGGTCGGCTACGACGACGACGGTCGCCGGCGCTCGATCCTCCACCGCGCCAGCTACGCCGAGATGGCGGTCCCGTACGCCGACCCGACCCGGTACTACATGTCGCCGCTGGACATCGGCGAGTTCAACGTCGGCACGATGACCAACTCGCTGACCCTCGGCTGCGACTGCCTCGGCGTGATCCGGTACTTCGACGGCAGCTTCGTCTCGCCGTCGGGCGAGCCGGTGACGATCCCCAACGCGATCTGCCTCCACGAGGAGGACGCGGGCATGGCCTGGAAGCACACCGACTTCCGCACGGGCAACGTCGAAGTGCGTCGCGCGCGGCGGCTGGTGGTCTCCAGCGTGGTCACCGTCGGCAACTACGAGTACGGCTTCTTCTGGTACTTCCACCAGGACGGACGGATCTCGTCCGAGGTCAAGGCGACGGGGATCGTCGCGACCCAGTCGCTCGCCGACGGCGACCGTCCGGAGTTCGGCGCGATGCTCGCCCCCAACCTCGGCGGGATCTACCACCAGCACGTCTTCTGCGTGCGGCTCGACGTCGGCCTCGACGGCGGCACCAACCGCGTCGTCGAGTCGCACTCCGAAGCGGTCCCGGTCGGCCCGGAGAACCCGCACGGCAACGCCTGGCGCACCGTCTCGACGGTGCTCGAGACCGAGCAGCAGGCCCAGCGGCAGATCGATCCGTTCTCCGCGCGCGGCTGGGTGGTCCAGAACCCGAGCGAGACCAACCACGTCGGCGGCCCGGTCGGCTACAAGCTGCTGCCGGGCGACAACACGGTGCCGTTCTCGGCGCCCGACAGCTTCCAGCGCCAGCGGGCGCGGTTCATGGACCACCATCTGTGGGTCACGCGCTACAGCCCCGACGAGCGGTACCCCGCCGGTGAATACCCGTACCAGAGCCGCGGGGCGGTCGACGGGCTTCCGGCCTGGACCACCGCTGACCGCTCGGTCGACGACGAGGAGATCGTGGTCTGGTACGCGATGAACCACCACCACGTTCCGCGCCCCGAGGACTGGCCGGTGATGCCGGTGGCGACGATCGGCTTCGAGCTCAAGCCGTGGGGGTTCTTCGATCGCAGCCCGTCGTTCGATCTGCCGCCGAGCGACCGCGCCCACAACGGATCGGTCTACGCCGACGGGTCGGGTCCGGCGGGCGGCTGCTGCGGCAGCTGAGCGGCTCGAACGGGGCGATACCGGCGGGCCGCGGGGCTATCGCGGTCCGTGGGGCGCCAGCCTATCCCGCTGTACAAGGCGGGTTCGGCGATCTTTAGCCGAGGCTCCTGTACATGTGATCAAAAATATGAGATCGTCTTCTGTGTGACCTCGATCTCTCAGCGGACCGCGACGGAGACGCCCGAATGACCGGCCTGGCCGACGCCGCGCCGCCGTTCGTGCGGATCACCGGGGCCAGCAAGTCCTTTCCGGGCGTGCGGGCCCTCGACGACGTGGACCTGACGATCCAGCGGGGCGAGGTCCACGCGCTGACCGGCGAGAACGGGTCGGGCAAGTCGACCCTCGCCCGGGCCCTCTCCGGGCTCGTCCCACCCGACGCCGGGACGATCGAGATCGACGGCGTCGTCACCGAGATCCCGGACCCGAAGACCGCGCTCGAGCTCGGGATCGTGCTGATCAGCCAGGAGCTGACGCTCGCACCGACGCTCAGCGTCGCCGAGAACGTCTTCCTCGGTCGGCTGCCGCGGACGCGCTTCGGGGCGATCGACTGGCCCCGGCTGCGCGAGGACGCGCAGGCGGTGCTCGACCGGCTCGGCGTCCACGTCGACGTCGACCAGCGCGTCGGCGACCTGACCCTCGAGCTGCAGCAGGAGGTCGAGATCGCCCGCGCGATGTCGACCGACGCTCGCCTGGTGATCCTCGACGAGGCGACCAGCTCGCTCTCGGAGGCCGCGACCGACCGGCTGCTGACGATCGTCGAGGAGCAGCGTGATGCCGGGGTCGCGGTGCTGACGATCTCGCACCGGATGCCCGAGCTCTACCGCGTCGCGTCGGTCGCGACCGTGCTGCGCGACGGCAAGCTCGTCGGTTCCTATCCGCTGCCCGAGACCGACCAGCACCAGCTCGTCGCCCGGATGGTCGGCCGCGAGCTGAGCGACTACTACGGCAAGCGCGAGATCCCGGTCGGCGACGTCGTGCTCGACGTCACCGACCTGGAGACGCTCGACGGCAAGCTGCTCCCGACCTCGCTCCAGGTCCGCGCCGGCGAGATCGTCGGCGTGGCCGGGCTCGTCGGGTCCGGCAAGGCCGAGCTGGGCACCGCGCTCGGCGGCGCCGCACCGGCTCGAGGCACGGTCACCGTGGGCGGTCGGCCGGTCAAGCTGGGTGACCCGCGAGGCGCCCGCACCGGCGGCCTCGGCTTCGTGCCCGACGACCGCAAGGCCGGGGCGATCTTCCCCACCCGCAGCGTCGGCGAGAACTTCGCCGCCGCGTGGATCCAGCGCTTCTCCCGGCTCGGCGTCGTCGACGCGCGCTCCGAGCGGACCGCGATCCGCGACGCGATCGGCCGCTACGGCGTGGTCACCGCGTCGGAGCACCAGAGCATCACGACGCTCTCCGGCGGCAACCAGCAGAAGGTCGTGCTCGGCCGCGTCTTCGCGCTCGGGCTCGACGTGCTCGTGCTCAGTGAGCCGACCCGCGGCGTCGACGTCGGCGCCAAGGCCGCGATCTACCAGCTGATGCAGGATGCCGCCGAGCAGGGCGCCGCCGTGATCGTGATCTCGTCCGAGCTGCCCGAGCTGCTGGGGATCGCCGACCGCCTGCTCGTCTTCTCGCGCGGCACGATCGCGATCGAGGGCGAGCTCGTCAACGACGGAGCGCTGACCGAGGAGACCGTCGCGCACATCGCCGTCACCGGACAGCCGCCCGTCGCCGCGCGCTGACCGTCCTGGACGTCCCCCGAACCGAAACCCGAGACTGATGAGCACCCAGACGACCACCCCCGAAGACGCGCCGCCGGCGCCGTCGCGCGGCGACACGTCCTCGTTGGCCGCGCTGCTGCGCCGCTCGGCGATCGGCCGCTACGCCGGCGTCCTGGTCGGGCTCCTGATCGTGTCGATCTACCTGTCGATCACGCAGGACAGCTTCCTGACCTGGAACAACATCACCAACATCGTGGCCTCGAACAGCGTCGTGCTGATCCTCGCGATCGGCGCCACGTTCGTGATCATCTCGGCCGGGATCGACCTTTCGACGGTGTCGGCGATGGCCGCCTGCGCGCTGGTCTTCGGACTGGTGCTCGAGGCGGGCTGGGCGGCGCCGTTGGCGATCGCCGCGACGCTGGCGTTCGGCCTGTTCATCGGCTCGCTCAACGGCTTCATGATCAGCAAGCTGAAGATCAGCTTCCTGGTCGTCACGCTCGGAACGCTGTCGATCTTCCAGAGCTTCGCGCTGGTGGTCAACGACGGCGCGACGATCAGCGTCTTCTCGACGGACGGCTTCGGCTTCGTCAAGAGCTTCGTCAACGGCTCGATCGGGCCGATCCCGACGCTGATGATCTTCAACGCGGTGCTGCTGCTGATCGCCGGCGGCGTGCTGCGCTACACGAGCTTCGGCCGAGCGCTGTTCGCGGTCGGCTCCAACCCCGAGGCGGCGCGGCTCAACGGCGTCAACGTCGCCGCGGTGCTGCTGGCGGTCTACGCGATCGCCGGACTCGCCGCCGGCCTGGCCAGCATCGTGCAGGTCGGTCGGCTGACCGGTGCGTCGCCGGAGTCCGACCCCGCGCTGCTGATGACCGTGATCGCCGCGGTGCTGATCGGCGGCACCGCCTACACCGGCGGCGAGGGCGGCGTGCTCGGCACGATGATCGGCGTCCTCTTCCTCGGCGTGATCCAGAACGGCCTCACGCTCAGCGACGTCTCCTCGTTCTGGCAGGGGATGGTCAGCGGCCTGATCCTGATCGGCGCCGTCGGTCTCGGGATGCTGCGCGGCCGCGGGCTCCGCAAGCGACGCGCCCGGGCGTCGCGAACGCCCGGAGAGGGAGGCCCCGCGCCGGGAACGGCGTGACCGACCGCAGCTCCATCGCCTGATCGCCCGACCCCGCCCCGCCCCGCCCCGCCCCGTCCTGTCCTCACCCCGGAGAAGCTCCCGATGATCGACCTGCCCCCCGAAACGGAACTCGACGCCACCCGCCAGCGGACGCTGGACGCGGTCTGCACCACGCTGCTGCCGGCCGACGCGTCGGACGAGCCCGGACCGGCCGGCGAGCTGTTCCGCAACGGGGCGCGGGAGTACGGGATCGTCGACGCGGTCCAGGCCGGGATCCCCGGCCTGCGGGGGTACGTCCAGCGGCCGCTGCTGGCGCTGCTCGACCGGCTCGCGGCGGCGGGCTTCGCCGACGGCGACCTTCACCAGCGGACCGCGCAGCTGCGGGCCGCCGGCGAGGACCGTGACGGGCGGTTCGCGATCAAGCAGCTCAAGGGGATGGTCTTCGGGACGCTGTTCGGCGCGCTCGACGAGCACGGACGCAACCCCGTCTGGCCGGCGGTCGGCTACCCCGGGCCGTCGCTCTCGCCGCCGTCGCCCGAGCAGGCGCCGAAGACGATCGCGGTCGAGCAGATCACCGGCGACACGCAGACGCTGACCGCGGACGTCTGCATCGTCGG
>JBQGEK010000377.1:0-8114 GCA_052039575.1 Patulibacter sp.
GCGGCCTGGGGTGGTGGCTCGGCGTCCCCGCTCGATCGGGACGCCGCGAAGGCGACCAGGCTGCCGGCCAGGGCCACCGTCAACACCACGATCAGCGGCATCAGGGAGCGGTTGCGCTGGGGTGGGCGAGCCATCTTCGGCAGCGTGCCATACCGAGCGTTGCGGAGCATCTGCCGCACGTCGGGTGGCGGCGGTCGACGAGGGTGGGCGGGCATCGTCTCCAGTAAGGTCGCGGTCGCATGGGTCGTTCCGTTTCCGTTTCCGTTCCCGCGTCGAGCGCCAACCTCGGTCCGGGGTTCGACTGCATGGCCGCCGCGATCGGATTGTGGCTCCACCTGGAGGTCGAGGAGACCGGCACCTTTGCCGTCGAGCACGACCTGCCGCTGCCGACCGGGCGCGACAACGCGATCGTCCAGGCCTTCGAACGGCTGCGCTCGGCCGACGGGTGCACGTTCCGCGTGCGCACCGACGTGCCGCTCGCCGGCGGCCTCGGCTCGAGTGCGACGGCGATCGTCGCCGGCCTCGCTGCCGCCGCCGCGCTGGACGGCGGGACGACCGATCCCGATGCGCTGCTGCCGATCGCGATCGACGTCGAGGGGCACGCCGACAACGTCTCGGCCGCGCTGTTCGGCGGCGTGATCCTGACCGACGGCAACTCGACCGTGCGGATCGATCCGCCGGCCGGGCTCGACGCGGTCTTCGTCGTCCCGGACGAGGCGGTGCGGACCGCCGCGGCGCGCGCGGTGCTGCCGCAGCACGTTCCGCTGGAGGACGCGACCGCCAACGTCGCGTGGGGCGCGGCGCTGGCGATCGGGCTCGAGCGGGCCGACTTCGAGATCGTCGCCCACAGCCTGCAGGACGTGCTGCACCAGCCGCACCGGGCGGCGCTGTTCCCGCGGTCCTCGGAGCTGATCGACGACGCGGGTGAGCTCGGGGCGATCGGCGCCACCGTTTCGGGCGCGGGCCCGACCGTGATGCTCTGGGTCCGCTCCGAGGACACCGAGCGGGTCGTCGAGGCCGCGACCGAGCGCAGCGCCGGCTGGGCCGAGGTGCTGACCGCGCCGATCTCGCGCGAGGGCTTGCGGGTCGAGGTCCGCGACGCCTGACCGGTGCGGCCGCCGGCGGTCGGCTTCGGCCCAGCGGCGGCCGAGGTCAGCCGCGGACGGCGCGCGCCATCCGCGTCAGCTTGCGGCGCGCGGCGGACTCGTCGAGCGCGTCGGTGATCTCGACCGCCAGGTCCAGGTAGTCGACGCCGAGCTCCGGACGGTGGTCGAGGATCGAGGTCCCGCGCTCGGCGGTCTCGGGGTACGCGATCGAGTGGCGGATCACGGTGGAGAGGACCCTGTCGTCGTGCGCCTCGCGGAGCTGCTGGACGGCTTCGCGCGAGTGGACGGTCCGCAGGTCCGCCTTGGTGACCACCGCGCCGATCCAGACCAGCTCGGGGTTGAGGGTGTCGCGGGCGAGATCGATCACCTGGCGGGCCTGCTCGACGCCCTGGAGCGCGAAGTACTGGGCTTCGCAGGCGATCAGGGCGTGCGTCGAGGCGACCAGCGCGTTGACGGTCAGCAGCCCGAGATTCGGAGGACAGTCGAAGAGCACGACGTCGACCGCTTGCTCGTGGCCGTTCATGCTGTCGCGCAGCAGGTTGCGCAGCACCAGCTCCCGGCCCATCCGTCCGGCGAGCGCGAGCTCCGCCTCGGCGAGCTGCAGGTTGGCGGGGACGATTCCGTCGTGGATCGCCTCGGGGAACGCGGCCCGGCCGATCAGCACGTCGGCGATCGTCGGCTGCGCGTCCGGTGGGACGTCGCAGTAGTCGGAGAGGTTGCCTTGGGGGTCGAGGTCGACGGTCAGGACCGTCAGGCCGGCGCGGCGTAGCGCGTCGGCGAGCGTCCGCACCGTCGTCGTCTTGCCGGTCCCGCCCTTCTGCGAGAGCACTGCGATCCGGTGCGCCATGCGCGGGAGTGTATGCCTTCCGCCGGCCGATCCGGGGCAGATCCGACCGCGGGTCGGAATCGGGTCCGTCGAACCCGGCGAGGGCGACGATCACGGCGGTTCGCGTGCGGCGGGGAGGAACGCATGCGACGGCGCCGAACACCGGGGCGTGCTCCGCCGCCAGACTCCGACGATCTCCGAAGTCGACCTCGAGCGCCACCTGCTGCGCGCCTCGGTGTCGAGCCTGCACGCCGACCGGCTCTGCTGTGACCGCTGCAAGCGCACCCCGCTCGTCGGCGAGGTCGTCTACCGGATGCCGAAGAAGCGGACGATCTGCGCGCTCTGCCTGCCCCACCGCAAGGATCAGCCGATCCAGGCGATCCCGGTCCGCCACGGCGAGGAGATCCGCGCGCAGCGGATCACGCGACCGGCCTCCGACCGCGCCTAGCCGCGCGTCCGGCCGGCGTCGTCCGCCCCTGCCTCGGCGGGGCTCCTCGGACGGCCCTCCGGAGTAGACTGGGCGCGTGGACCCGGTCAGTGCCTCCGTCGTCATCCAGCGCCCGCGGGAGGAGGTCTTCGCCTACCTGGCGGACATCGCCAACCACCCGTCGTTCCTCGACCATCGTCTGGTCGAGTGGCGCCTGACCCGCGAGGACTCGATCGGCATCGGGGCCGGCGCGCGGTTCCGCGCCCGCCTGCGCTTCAGCCGGTTCGCCCGCTACGACGTGACGTTTCACGAGGTCGAGGCCCCGCACCGAATCGGGATCGTCGGCCGCGGCGGCAAGTACGACCGGACGCGGGTCCAGGGTGAGATCACCGTCGTCCAGACGAACGACGGCGGGTCGCGGGTGACCTTCACGGTCGACACCGAGCCGAAGCTCCCGTCCGACCACCTGATGGAGTTCCTGTCCGGCCAGCACGGCGCCGCCCGACGCGGTCTGAGCAAGGGCATGCGGCGCCTTCGGGAGATCCTCGAGACGGCTGACGGAATCGAGCGCGCGGCGGCGTCGCGCGCGTCGATCGCAGGCGGCGCTCGCAAGCCGGCATCGGGTTTCCGGCTCGACGAACGTCATGCGGCGGGTGCGGGTGGTGCCGCGCACGCGAGCAACGAGCCGCTTCATTAGACTCCCCGCTCATGCGTCAGCGGCTCATCCCTCTGCTCGCGGTCGCGTTGGCTTCGACCGCCCTCACCGCCTGTGGCGACAAGCATCCGGTCGTTACCCACGCACCGAACGAGTTGGTCTACGTCGACCTCGGACCAGAGGGCGGACCGTGGGTCAACTACCAGGTTCAGGTCTCGCGGCAGCTCAATCCCGGTGATTTCCGCAACCCGGCTTCCCGCGGCAACCGCGAGAAGGTCGACCCCGAGGACTCGGCCTACGTCGCCGGCCTGACGGGCGATGCGGTGGAACTGAAGGTCGACCCCGAGAATCCGATCAACAACGAGGTCTTCTTCGGCGTCTTCCTCGCGGCCTACAGCGAGAACGACATGCCGATGGAGTCGGCGTCGATCGACGACATCGAGATCCGCGACTCGGCCTACATCGAGGGCGAGGCCGGCAACGAGCGCCACGTCTTCAAGCCGGTGAAGGCTCCGGACCCGGCCAACCCGCCGAACCCGTTCCTCTACCGCCAGGCGACGATCCCCGCCCGGACCGGCCAGAGCATCGGCGTGCTGCCGCTGCCCAACAGCCCGGCGGCCAACGGGACCACCCAGGGCGAGCTGCTGCTCTTCAAGATCCCGCAGATCAACCTGGAGAACCGTCCGCTGACGCTCCACATCAAGGGACCGACCGGCGGTCACGTCACGATCGACCTCGACGTCTAGGAGCCGTCGGGCCAGCTGCCCGACCGCAAGACCTTCCGACGGCCCCGGGGCTCGCGAGCACCCGGGCCGGCGGCGTTTAGGGGGCGGCGCACGAGCGTCAGGTCGCGGCGCGGGGCGGGGGACCGCAGCGCGTCGTCACCGCCCACGCGCCGAGCGTGCGCGACGCCACGCCACGCGCGGCGTGGCGCGTCGCCCGCTGCGAGCTTCTGCCGGCTCAGCCGCCGAGGGCGGCCGTCAGGACCGACTTGGCCACCGGGGCGGCGGTCGAGCCGCCCTGGAAGTTCCGCGCCCGCAGCACGCCGACCGCGATCGGGTCCTTGCCGTCGGTCCGGGTCACCGGGGCGTAGGCGGCCATCCAGGCCGTCGTCGACTTGCCGTCGAGATTGCCGCAGGGCGACGCCGGTTCGGGGCTGTCGGTGATCTCCGGCGGGGCCTCCGCGCGGCGTGCGGCCTCCTCGTCGCAGTGCGCACCCTGTGTGGCGGCGAGCTCGGCCGTGCCGGTCTTGCCGCCGGTGGTGATCCCGCTCAGGCCGACCTTGGCGTTCTCTCCGGTGCCGTCGTCGATCGCCGCCACCATCAGCTGTCGCATCGCCGTCGCGGTCGACGGCTTGATCACCCGCGTGGTCTTCGCCGGCGTGCTGCGTTGCACGAACGTCAGCTCCGGCTGCTTGCCGCCGTTGGCGATCGTCGCGGTCATCAACGCCACCTGCAGGCTGGTCGCCTGGACTCGGGCCTGGCCGATCGCCGACGTGACGACCTCGCCCGCGCTCATCTCCTCGGCGGCCGGAATCGTGCTGCGTTGCGCGCCCAGCACCGGCGGCGTCTGGTTGAAGCCGAACTTCTCGGACATCTCGACGAACCGCTCGGCGCCGATCTTGGCCCCCAGCGGGACGAACACCGAGTTGCAGGAGTGGGCGTAGGACTCGACGAGCGTGCCCCCGCAGACCTCCGCGTTGGAGTTCTGGATCCCGTAGCCCTCGGCCTCGGTCAGCTTCGGGTACACGGTCGAGGGCTTCGCGATTCCGTCCTCGAGTGCCGCGGCCGCCGTGATGATCTTCATCGTCGAACCGGGCGGCTGCAGCGCCGACCAGGCACTGCCCTGGAACCCGAGCACCTCGCCGGTCCGGGCGTTGATCACCGTCGTGCCGGTCAGGTCGGGGGCGCCGGTCTGGGCCTCGACCGCCGCCTTCACCACCGCGATCGATATCGAGCTGCGTACGGCCTTCGCCTGCTGCGGCTCGACCTCCTTGAGCACACGGTCTCCGGCGCGGAGCTCGCCCCCCGGGGTGCCGACCAGCTGCGGGTTGAGGATCCGCTCGAGCCCGGAGGTCCCGACCTTCGCGTCGCTCGGCACGCCGAGACGCCGCAGCGCGTCCTCGTCCTCGGGTCGGGCGGTATCCACCGCGCCGACCACCTGGCTGGCGATGTTCGGGACCGTCGAGCTCCGCTCCGGCCCCTCGGCCAGCACCGTCTTCCCGTCGCGAGCGAGGATCGTCCCGCGCGGCGGCATCTCGGTGGTCCGGGTCAGGCTCTCGCCGTCGCGCAGACCGGGGAAGGCCATCCGGCGGGCCCATGCGATCCGCGCTCCGTCGCCGGATCCGGTGATCCGCAGCACGACCGTACCGTCGAGGGTGCCGAACAGCCGGGTCTCGACCGCCACCGGGACGGTGAACCGCTCGCCCTCCCGCGATACCTCGCCCGGCACGACCTTGCGCGCCGTGGCGGTGTCGAGCTGCTCGCGGTTGTAGTCGCTGAACCGCTGCTGGTCGATCCGCTGCTGCGAGGCGTCGTCGAGGTCCTCGTGCATGGCCGCGAAGTCTTGACGACTCCAGGCGTCCACGTAGTGCGCGACCCGATCCCGCTCGGTCGCGCGGTCGGCCCGCGCGTCGAGCACCAGATACCCGCTCAGTCCGGCCGCGGCGAGCACGACCGCTATCGCGACGGGGACCACCGGACCGAGGCCGAACGGCCCGCGACGTCGGCGCCCTCCGCCGACCTTCCTCGTCGGCCGCCGCCCGCCGCTCGGCGCGGGTTGGATCGTGCGGGGCGCCGATCGCGAACGGGATCCGGTACGGCGTGAATGCGGACCAGAGCGTCCGGGGGAGGGCATACGCCTGCGATTGTACCTTTGCGCAGCACAACGACCCGCAGATCCGCTGCCCGTCGCGGTCGATCCGCCGAGCCAGTACCGTCATCTACACCAATGACGGGGCTCGACTGGGTGCTCGTCGGCGCCCTCGTCGTGGCGGCCGTCGGGGGAACAACGCAAGGGTTCTTGTCGGCGTCGCTGAGCTTCGTCGGCTTCGTCGGGGGCGCCCTCGCGGGGGCGCGACTCGGCCCACTCGTGCTCCCGAACGGGACCGAGGACGTCAATGCGCCGGTCGCCGCGCTGTTCGGGGCGGTGCTGCTCGGCACGCTGCTGGGCGGGGTCCTGCAGCAGGTCGGATACCGGATCCGACGGCGGCTGCGCGGTACCGGTCCGGGAGGGATTCGCGGGGCGGTCGGCGTCGCGGACGCGGCGCTTGGGGCGGCGTTCACCGCCGCGGTCGTCGCGATCGCGGTCTGGCTCGTGGCCACGGTCGCGCTGCAGACGCCGGGCGTCCCGGCCAGCTGGCGGGCCGAGATCCGCCACTCCACGGTGCTCAAGGAGCTCCGGCGCAGCCTCCCGCCGTCCGACGACGTGCTGTCGGTGCTCGCCCGGTTCGATCCGCTTCCGGGCTTCGAGGGCCCGCGCGTCACGGTCGACGCGCCCGACCCGTCGATCGTCCGCGTCCCCGGGGCCCGAGACGCCCGGGAGGGCGTGGTCCGCGTCGAGGGCAGCGCCTGTGGGGTCGGGGTGGTCGGATCCGGCTGGGTCGTGGCCGACGGCTATGTGGTGACCAACCAGCACGTGATCGCCGGTGAGCGCGACACGACGGTGATTCCCGAGGCGTCGCGGGAGCGCTTGTCGGCGCACCCGGTCTACGTCGACCGCACCGAGGACATCGCGATCCTGGCGGTGCCGGGACTCGAGGCGTCGCCCCTGCGGACCGTGAGCGAGGCCAAGCGCGGAACGTCCGCGGCGATCCTCGGGTACCCGCGGGCTCAGCCGTTCAAGGCCCGAGCGGCGCGGATCAGCGCCGAGGAGACCGTCACGGGGCAGGACTCGTACGGCGCCGGGCCGGTCCGGCGCCACGTGCTGCCGTTCCGCGGGCGGGTCGAGCAGGGCAACAGCGGCGGGCCGATCGTCGACAGCCGCGGCCGCGTGCTCGGCACGGTCTTCGCGTCGTCGACCCGCGCCGGGCGCAGCGGCGGGTACGCGGTGCCCAACAGCGTGGTGCTCGAGGCGCTGGGCACGATCCGCAGCACCGATCCGATCGACCCGGGTCCCTGCAACCACTGATCGCGGCGTCCGGTTCGGTCCGCCCGGCCGCCGGGAGACCGGTCCCCGCCGCAGGGGTGACTGGACAGGCGGCGCCACCTCGCT
Organism: Patulibacter sp.; assembly: GCA_052039575.1. Lineage (GTDB taxonomy): Bacteria > Actinomycetota > Thermoleophilia > Solirubrobacterales > Solirubrobacteraceae > Patulibacter. Next base: position 7,227 of record JBQGEK010000377.1, read on the forward strand.
ACGCTGCGGCCCGTGGGTAAGACGCTGGTCATCGCCGAGAAGCCGTCCGTGGGTCGGGACCTGGCCAAGGTCCTGCCTGGGTCGTTCCAGGTCGGCAAGCCGACCGGCGAGCGCAGCGCTCGGTGGATGGAGGGCCCGGACCACGTGATCACGTGGGCGATCGGTCACCTCGTCCAGCTGGCCGAGCCGGACGCCTACGACAAGAAGTTCAAGCGCTGGAAGATGGAGGATCTGCCGATCGTCCCCGACGAGTTCCAGCTCGTCGTGCGCGACGACCAGTCCAAGAAGCAGATGGCGGTGATCAAGAACCTCCTGAAGCGCCCCGACGTCGACGACGTGATCAACGCCTGCGATGCCGGGCGCGAGGGCGAGCTGATCTTCCAGTGGGTGTACAGGGCGGGCGGCGGTACGCAGCCCGTGCAGCGGCTCTGGCTGTCGTCGATGACCGAGACGGCGATGCGCCGTGCGCTCGACACGCTGCGCTCGCCGGACGAGCTGGTGCTGCTCGGCCAGGCCGCGCAGTCGCGCTCCGAGGCGGACTGGCTGGTCGGGATGAACGCGACCCGGGCCGCCACGATCCGGCTGCGCTCGAGCTTCGACGGCGCCGTCTCGCTCGGCCGGGTGCAGACGCCGACGCTCGCGATCCTCGCCCGGCGCGAGGAGGAGATCCGCGCGTTCGTCCCCGAGCCGTACTGGCTGGTCGACGCGAAGTTCGAGCTCGACGGGGGCCGGACCTACTGGGGGCGACTCCATCACGGCACCTCGCCCCGCCTGAAGACCGCGGCCGAAGCCGCGGCGATCGTGGCCGCGGTGGAACGTCGCGAGGGCACGATCACCAAGCTCGACAAGGTGCGCCGCAAGGAGCGCGCACCGATGCTCTACGACCTG
>JBQGEK010000378.1:0-2947 GCA_052039575.1 Patulibacter sp.
CCACTCCTCGATACCGTCTAATGCATGTCGGCGCAGTACGTCTTCACCATGTACCAACTCACGAAGGTGCATCCGCCCGAGAAGACGGTCTTCAAGGACCTCTCTCTGTCGTTCCTCCCGGGCGCCAAGATCGGCGTGCTCGGCATCAACGGCTCCGGCAAGTCGAGCCTGCTGCGGATCATGTCCGGCCAGGACAAGGACTTCGACGGCGAGGCCACGCTGGCGCCCAACGCGACCGTCGGGATCCTCGAGCAGGAGCCCAACCTCGACGAGTCCAAGACCGTTCACGAGAACGTGATGGACGGACTCTCGGAGATGAAGGCGCTGGTCGACCGGTTCAACGAGCTGGCGATGAACTACAGCGACGAGACCGCCGCCGAGTTCGCCCGCCTGCAGGCCGAGATCGACGCCGCCGACGCGTGGGACCTGGATGCCAAGGTCGAATACGCGATGGACGCGCTCCGCTGCCCGCCCGGCGACTGGAACGTGGTCGACCTGTCCGGCGGCGAGAAGCGGCGCGTAGCGCTCGCCCGCCTGCTGCTCTCGGCCCCCGACCTGCTGCTGCTCGACGAGCCGACCAACCATCTCGACGCCGAGTCGGTCGCCTGGCTCGAACGCCACCTCGAGAGCTACAAGGGCACGATCGTCGCGGTGACCCACGATCGGTACTTCCTCGACAACGTCGCGGGCTGGATCCTCGAGCTCGACCGCGGTCGCGGCCACCCGTTCGAAGGCAACTACTCCGGTTGGCTCGACCAGAAGGCCAAGCGGATGGCGCAGGAGAAGCGCACCGACGAGGCCCGCCAGCGCCGGATCAACGAGGAGCTCGACTGGGCGCGCAAGAACCCGAAGGGGCGCCAGACCAAGCAGAAGGCGCGCCTGAACAACCTCGACGAGCTGATGGAGCAGCAGGCCGCCCAGCGCCTCGACGAGACCCGGATCACGATCCCGCCCGGACCGCGGCTCGGCGACACCGTGATCGAGGCCAAGGGCTTGACCAAGGCCTTCGGCGAGAAGCTGCTGTTCGAGGACCTCAGCTTCACGCTGCCGCCCGGCGGCATGGTCGGCGTGATCGGCCCCAACGGCGCCGGCAAGTCGACCCTCTTCAAGATGCTGACCGGCCTCGAGAAGCCGGACGCGGGCGAGATCAAGCTCGGCGAGACCGTCGATCTCTCGTACGTCGACCAGTCACGCGACGCGCTCGACCCGAACAACAACGTCTGGGAAGAGATCTCGGAGAAGCTCGACTACGTCAAGGTCGGCGACCGCGAGATGAACTCGCGTCAGTACGTCGCGTCGTTCAACTTCAAGAAGGGCGACCAGCAGAAGAAGGTCGGGTCGCTCTCCGGAGGAGAGCGCAACCGCGTCCACCTGGCCAAGCTGCTGCGCCGTGGCGGCAACCTGCTGCTGCTGGACGAGCCGACCAACGACCTCGACGTCGAGACCCTCCAGGCGCTGGAGGACGGCCTGCTGGCCTTCCCGGGCTGCGCGGTGGTGATCTCCCACGATCGCTGGTTCCTGGACCGGATCGCGACCCACATCCTGGCCTTCGAGGGCAACTCGACCGCGACCTGGTTCGAGGGCAACCTGCAGGCGTACGAGTCGTACCGTCGCGAGCAGCTCGGCGACGAGGCCGACCGCCCGCATCGCCTCACCTACAAGAAGCTGGCGCGCTAGCCGCGCCCGGTCTCCTCCGGCCGCCGTACCGGCCGGGGCGGACCGACCGACGCCATGTCACTGGCGTCGACGTAGCCGTGGGCGACGGCGTACGGCCGGAATCCGCGGCCGGCTTCCGTCCGCTGCCGCACCCGCGCACGGGCCCGCTCGTGGTACCCGTCGCGGCCGACCGTCAGCCGCAGGCCGGTCGACAGCGCCTGGACCCCGACCAACGCCGACGCGCGGGTCGGCGCATCGATCAGCCGCGGACGGGTGATGCCGATCAGCTCGCGCACGTAGCCGGGCAGGATCGCGACGGCCGCCGCGCTCGCCATCCGGATCGGCACCGAGGTCGCCGCCATCTCGCGATTGAGCGGCGGGAACCGCACGAAGTCGATCGTCCGGCGTGCCTGCTCCGAGAGGCAGAGCCGCGGGCGCATCGTGGCGAAGTACTCGCGGACCTCAGCCCGTGACCGCGGCACCATATCGGCGGGCGCTCCGAGCAGCTCCACCGCATGCGCGGTCGAGCCGAAGTACTCGTCGACCTCATCTGGGTCGAGCGTGCCGGCGTAGGCCTCGTAGGCCGCGACGTACGAGTGATGCTCCGCGACGTGGACCCATACCAGCGTGTCGGGATCGGTCGCCGAGAACGGGGTCTGCGTGACCGGATCGACGCCCCGGACCGACTCGTGGACCCGGCGGACCAGGGCGGCAGCGGCACGCGCCTCGTCGGTCGAACCGAAGGTCATCGTGCCGACGTACTGCATCGTCCGCCGCAGCCGGTCGAGCGGACGGGCGGTGAAGTCGGAGTACGAGAAGACCCCGGCCATCGCGTGCGGCTCGAGCGCCTGGACCATCAGCGCTCGCATCCCGCCGATGATCGCCGCGGGATGCCCGATCACCTTCCAGGCCACGCTGCCGGGTCCGTAGAAGCCGAGATCGCGGTCCGCGACCTCGTCCGACCGATCGTCTCCCATCTCCCGCCCCCCTCGTGCGTACGTCGTCTCGGCCATTGAACCACAGCTCCCGCGAAGCCCGGAGCGGGCCTGTGCGCGGCCCGACCCCGGGTCCGACGCCGGAGAACGCACCCTGCGACGGTAGTCCCGCGGTTGATCGGGTACCGGGAGAACAACCCCAACTCACGGAGGACACACCGCATGGCACCCGATACCGATCGCATCAAGGGCCAGGCCAAGGAGGCCGCTGGCGCGGCGACCGACAACGACGAGCTCCGCCGCGAGGGCAAGGCCGACCAGACGGCCGGCAAGGCGAAGGACAAGCTGAAGGACGC
>JBQGEK010000379.1:0-6407 GCA_052039575.1 Patulibacter sp.
GCATCTTGTCCCGCAGCACGCCGGCGTTGTGGACCACGACATCGATCCGACCGGAGTCCTCGACGATCCGGGTCACCCCAGCTGCTACGGCGTCGCTGTCGGCGACGTCGACCTGCAGGGCACGCACGTCGCCGTCCAACGACCGCGCTGCGGCCGTGGCTTCGCCCTCGTCGACGTCGAGCAGGTAGGTGGTCGCCCCGGCGGCGGCGAACCGCTCGCAGATCGCCAGGCCGATGCCCTGCGCTCCCCCGGTGACGACGACGGTGCGACCGGTGTAATCGAACGTGATCTGACTCAAGACTCGGCTCCTTCAGGCGTTTCGGGATGCAGCAGGATGATCAGCTCGGCCACGACGGCCGGCCGGTCGGACCCGTCGATCTCGACGGCGACCTGCGTGCGCACGTCGAGCATCTCGCCGCGGGGCGAGACCGAGTCCAGGTGCAGCCGTCCGCGCACGCGCGACCCGACCGGCACGGCGGCCGTGAAGCGGACCTTCTCCAGCCCGTAGTTGACGCGGACGTCAGCGTCGGCCGGGTCGATCACCTGGTTGAAGAACGTCGCCAACAACGACAACGTCAGGAACCCGTGGGCGATCGTTCCGCCGTACGGGCCGTCGGCCGCACGCACCGGATCGACGTGGATCCACTGGTGGTCGTCGGTGGCGTCGCCGAAGCCGTCGATCCGCGACTGGTCGACCGTGACCCACGGCGTCGGCGGCAGGTCCTGCCCGACCGCTTCCTGCAGCCCAGCGATCGTGCGAATCGGCGACGAGGTGCCGGCACCGACGTCGGACGAGGAGCTCATCCGCCACCTCCGACGATCGGGCCCGACGCGACGTCCTGGTTCAGCTTCGGCCCGTCGCCCTCGGAGACCGCCTCGGCGTCCTCGTCGACGATTCCGGCGAGGGCCCGCGCGAACGCCCGCTTGGTCTTGACGTCCATCCCGCGGAGGATCTGGATCCGCTGCCCCTGGGGCGACCCGGCACCGTGCATCGACTCGGTCAGGTAGCCGACGGCGTTGCGGCCAAGCGTCATGTTCTCGATCAGCCGCATGATCCGCATCCGGTCGATCGTCGGGATGTCGGCCTTCCCCGCGAACATCCGCTCGAGCAGCTCGCCGACCGCGTCGGAACGGAAGTCCTGCTCCGACGGCATCGTCACCATCAGGCCGCCGGCGAGGTCCTGCGCGAGCCGCGCGATCTCGTAGGGGAACCGCGTGACGTTGTGCTTGCAGACGTTGGCGAGCATCTCGTCGTTCATCCAGATGCCCGACGCCATCTTGGTGGCGCGCGCGGCCGACGCGATCGACGAGCTGTAGATCGTCTCGTTCAGGTGCGTCATCTCGACGAGCTTGTCGCGGACGTGCGCCGCTCCGGCGACGCCGTTGTTGTCGGCGACCTCCGCCGCGGCCCCGACCAGCACGTCGCCGAGACCGGTCTTGCAGACGTAGCTGGCGCGGTGGTAGGCGGTGAACCGCGAGACCAGCGTCTGCGCGACCTCGGTCTCGCCGTCGAGCAGGATGTGCTCGTTGGGGACGAACACGTCGTCGAAGTAGACCAGCACCTCCTGGCCGCCGAACTGCGCGTTGCCCTGGTCCATCGTGCCGGGCTCCATCGCCCGCGTGTCCGACGACTGACGGCCGTAGACGTAGGTGATGCCCTCGGCGTCGGCCGGGACCATCCCGACCACCGCGTAGTCCTTGTCGGCCTCGCGCAGGTTCATGGTCGGCAGCACGCAGATCCAGTGCTGGTTCCAGCCGCCGGTCATGTGCGCCTTGGCGCCCCGGATGAAGATCCCGTCTTCGGTCCGGCCGGTGACCCGCAGGAACAGGTCGGGGTCCGCCTGCTGGGACGGCGGCTTGGAGCGGTCGCCCTTGGGGTCGGTCATGCCCGCGGCGATCAGGATGTTGTGGCGCTGCGAGCGCTTGAGGAACTCGAGGTACCGCTGGTGGTACGGGGTGCCGTACTCCTGATCGACGTCGTAGGTGATCGAGTGCAGCACCGAGATCACGTCGAGGCCGGTGCAGCGCTGGAAGCAGGTGCCGGTCAGCTGACCGAGCCGGCGCTGCATCGCGTGCTTGGCCATCAGGTCCTCGGGACCCTCGACCACGTGCAGGAACCGGTTGACCGTCGCGTCGATCAGCGGCGAGTGCGCGGTGGCGACCTCGGGCTCGTCGATCGCCAGGTCGTAGGTCTTGCGCAGCGCGTTGATCGACGGCTGGATGATCGGGTGGTCGGCGGGCTCGTCGATCTGCTCGCCGAACAGCAGCAGCGTGGTGCCGCGATCGCGGACCGACTGGAGGTAGTCCTCACCGGTCTCGATCACGGGCATCCGCGCCCACTGGTCAGCGGCCGAGTCGATCCGGCGCTGCTGGCCGTTCGGCGCGATCGCCGTCGTGGTCTTGGTCGTCATGCTCCTGTCCTCCGTCGCGCTCAGAGCGCTTCGATGATGGTCGCGTTGGCGGTGCCGAGGCCCTCGCAGATCGCGATCAGTCCGTACCGCTCGCCGCGGCGTCGCAGCTCGTTGACCAGCGTGGCCACGAGCTTGGTCCCGGTGGCTCCGAGCGGATGACCCAGCGCCTGGGCTCCGCCGTTGACGTTGAGCCGGTCGAGGTCGGCGTCGAGCGCCTTGGCCCACGCCAGCGGGATCGTGCCGAACGCCTCGTTGACCTCGTAGAGCCCGATCTGGTCGATCGTCATCCCGGCCCTGTCGAGCACCCGACGGGTCGCAGGGATCGGGCCCTCGAGCACCATCTTCGGGTCCGATCCGCAGGCGTCCATCGCGTGCACGCGGGCAATCGGCTTCAGTCCGTGGGCCTCGACGGCGCGCTCGTTGGCGACCAGCACCGCGGACGAGCCGTCGGTGATCTGACTGGCCATCGCGGCGTTCAGCACGCCACCCGGAACGAGGTCCTTGAGCGACGCCATCTTCTCGCGGTCGGGCTGCCGCATGCCTTCGTCCACGAGGTGCAGCTCCGTGCCGCCGTCCTCTCCAGTCACCGGCACCCCGACGATCTCCTGGGCGAACCGCCCGGCTTCGGTCGCTGCGATCGCCCGCTCGTGGCTGCTGACGGCGAAGTCGAGCAGCTCTTCGCGGGTGACCCGGTACTTGGCGCCGACCAGCTCGGCTCCGACGAACTGACTGAACTCCTCGCCGGGGTAGCGGGCGGCGACGCGCTTGCCGTCGAACGGCCCGGGCATCCCCGCGTCCATCGCCACGGTCATGCCCGCCAGGATCGGCACCATGCTCATGCTCTCGGCGCCGCCGGCGATCACCACGTCCTGGGTCCCGGACAGCACGGCCTGAGCCGCGAAGTGCATCGCCTGCAACGACGATCCGCACTGCCGGTCGAGCGTGACTCCGGGGACCGTCTCCGGCAACCGCGAGCCGAGCACGCTGGTACGCGCCAAGTTGAAGGTCTGCGGGCCAATCTGGGAGACGCAACCGAAGATCACGTCCTCGATCGCCTGCGGATCGATGCCCGTGCGGTCGAGCAGCTCATCCAGCACCAAGGCCCCGAGGTCGGCCGGGTGCTGATCGCTGATCCGGCCTCCGCGACGCCCGCCGGCGGTCCTGACTGCCTCGCAGATGAATGCGCTCTCCATGTGACTCCTGCTCGTCTGTTCCGGGGTGAACATCCCGCGACTGGAATAAGAGTATCCCGAATTCGCGCCAAGGGGAAGGTTGATTCCCGTGGACTCACGTTCGAAGGCGTTCGCGCCCACGACCGTTCAGGTTCAGAGCACCCATATTCCGAGGCGCGCGGGCTATTCCGGCGTCTCGTCGGCGCCGACGACCGGGGGTGCTTCGCCGCCACGAACGCGGAACGCGATCAGCGCGCCGAGCGCGGTCACGGCGAACAACCCCGCGCCGACGGCCACGACGACGTCGAGTCCGAGCAGGAACGCCGTGCCGCTGCTTTCCGCCAGCACGGCCGCCAGTTGGTCCGGCGCGTCGGCGGCCAGCTCGGCCGCGCGAGAGACCGACTGCACGGCCTGGTCGGCTTGCTCGCCCGTCAGGCCAGCGGGCAGCTCCAACGTCGAACGGTAGATCTCGTGCGAGAGCGTCCCGAGCACCGCGATCCCTGCGCCACCACCCAGCGCGTAGGCCGTCTCCTCGACCGACGAGGCACTGGCCATCCGGTCGGCGGGGACCGCCGAGAGCAGCACGTCGTTGGCGGCAACCAGCTGCACCTGCCGCACTGCACCAAGCCCGATCAGTGCCGTGCCGAGCAGCAGCACGTCCTCCTCGGGACCAAGTCCGAGCAGCGGCAGCAACGAGATCGCGCCGAGCACGAGGCCGCCGACGAGCACGCGACGAGGTCCGAAGCGGCCGAGCATCCGCGGAGCGAACAGCGCTCCGACGAGCATCGCGACCGTCAACGGCAGCAACCGGACCCCCGTCGCGATCGGGTCGAGGCCGACGACCGACTGCAGGTACTGCGAGAGCAGGAAGAGCAGCCCGGTCAACGTCAGCATCACGACGAACAGCGTTGCCGCGGCAACCGCGAACGTCGGCTCGGCCAGCAGCCGCAGGTCCACGAGCGGGCGCTCGGCCCGCAACTGCCGTCGGGCGAACAGCACCAGGGCGGCGACGCCGACCGGGGCGGCGACCAGCGCCGCACCGCCGTCGGTCGCCGCGATCTTCAGCGCGTAGACCATCGCGACGATGCCGACCGCGACCTGGACCACCGCGACGCCATCCCACGGGGCCGGATCGGCGGAGCGATGCTCGACGATCAGCGCGCGGGACCACGGCAGCACCGCGAGCAGGATCGGAACGTTCATCAGGAAGACGCCTCGCCAGCCAGCCCCGGCGACGACGAGACCTCCCACAAGTGGCCCGAGCGCCGCGCCGACCGCGAGCACCGCGCTCCAGATCGCAACCGCTCGCCGTCGATCGGTCCGGTCTGGGAAGGCGTCACGGAGCACCGCCATCGAGGCGGGCATGATCGCCGCGCCGCCGAGGCCCATCATCACCCGGCCGACCAGCAGCCAGCCGCTCGTCGGCGCGATCCCGCCGAGCACCGAACCGAGCAGGAAGAGCGCGATCCCGACGTGCAGGGCCCGTCGATGGCCGAAGCGGTCGCCGAGCACCGCGGCCGCGACGACCGCCGTCGCCGTCACCAGCGCGTAGGAGTCGACGATCCACAGCAGCATCGTCGAGCTGGTGCCGAGGTCGCGCGCGATCGTCGGAACCGCCAGGTGCAGCACCGTGATCTCGATGACGACCACGAGCAACACCAGCGACACGACGGCGAGGACTCCCCAGCGCCGGGCGTCTGCCGGTGGAGACGGCGAGTGAACCACTACCGCAGCAGGCCCGCGAGCCGTCCCCGCACCAGCTCGTCGGCCTCGGCGATCATCCGCTCGACCAGCTCGGCGACGGTCGGCACGTCGTGGATCAGCCCCTGGACGAGGCCGACCGACCAGACACCGCGCTCCGGGTCGCCCTGCTCGTAGACCTCGCGCCCACGGGCTCCTGCCACCAGCGCCTGGACGTCGGCGAACTCCCCGCCCTCCTGCTCGAGGATCCGGACGACCTCGCGCGAGACCTCGTTCGAGGCGACGCGCGCGGTGTTGCGCAACGGGCGGAACATCAGCTCGGTGTCGAGCTCGGAGTTCGCGACGATCTGCTGCTTGACGTTGTCGTGGATCGGCGACTCGACGGTGCAGAGGAAGCGGGTGCCCATGTTCACGGCGTCGGCCCCGAGCGCCAGCGCAGCCACCATGCCACGCGCGTCGCCGATTCCGCCCGACGCGATCATCGGGATCGTCAGTCGGTCGGCGGCCGCCGGGAGCAGGATCAGGTTCGGCACGTCGTCCTCGCCCGGATGCCCCGCGCACTCGAAGCCGTCGACGGAGACCGCGTCGACGCCCAGCTGTTCGGCCTTCAGCGCGTGGCGCACCGATGTCGCCTTGTGGATCACCTTGATCCCGTGCGGGCGGAAGTCCTCGAGGTGCTCCTTGGGATTGGACCCCGCGGTCTCGACGATCTTCACGCCGGACTCGATGATCGCCTGGCGGTACTCGGCGTACGGCGGCGGCGTGATCGCCGGGAGGATCGTCAGGTTGACGCCGAACGGCCTGTCGGTCAGCTCGCGTGTCCGCGCGATCTCCTTCGCCAGGTCGTCGGGCGTCGGCTGGGTCAGGGCGGTCAGCATGCCGAGCGCGCCGGCGTTGGCCACCGCCGCCACGAGCGGCGCGCGGCCGACCCACTGCATCCCGCCCTGCACGATCGGGTGCTCGATCCCGAACGTCTCGGTGAACCGCGTCTTGAGCATCTGCTGTACCTCGTTGTTGGTGGACGACACAGACAACCACGGCAGACGTGTCCGGCCGCCGCGACGTCCGAGCCCGGGAGGGTTACTGGAGAGGCCGACGCGCCGGTCCGGCGCGCGTGGCTCCC
>JBQGEK010000380.1:0-7629 GCA_052039575.1 Patulibacter sp.
ACGCCGAGCTCGAGCGCAGCCGCAAGATCGTGTCGGGACTGCCGGAGGTCTCGGAGTCGGTCCTCGCGCCACGCGACACACGCAGGCTCGTGGACGACGAGGAGACGCCGGGGGCGGGGAGTCGGTAGCGCTCGAGGACCCCGGCCCTCACGGCGGTCGACGGTGGGTCAGTGACCGCCACCCGCGACCAGCAGGTGGCGCGTCGCGTCGTTCAGCGGCAGGGTGTCGAACTCCTGGAACGTCCAGGTGGTGAGGTTGCGCTCCGCGTTCTCGCCGTTCTGGTCGGGAGCACGCTCGGTCCTGGTGGTCGACACGCGGACCGGCGCGAACGAGTGCGGGTCGACGAGGTACTCGTACTGGATCGGTCCGCCCGGGGAGCGATTCGCCTCGGTGCCGGGCTCCTGTCCGATCAGGCGCAGCACCGAGCGGCCCTCGAAGACCGTGCGTCCGGTGCTCTCCAGCATCCCGTTTTCGAACATGGTGCGGATGCCGCCGATCGGGTCGGCCGTCCACGTCGCGTTGTGCTCCCACCGGCGCTGCGTGCCCGTCCGCCAGAACACGTACTCCTCCCATTCGGCGTCCGAGAGCCGATCCTCGAAGGCCGGCTCGCCGGTCCACGAGCGCCACCAGCGGAACGTGCTGTCGGCGTAGGATTCCTCGGTGGTGGCAGCGGTGCCGTCGGACAGCGTCAGCAGCCAGGCGGAGCGGTCGCGCAGCGGCGCTACCGCGCTCCAGCGCTCGATCACCCCGGCGAACGTGGGCTCGTCGTCGAGGGTCGCGCCGAACGGCTGGGGGAGCGCGGAACCAACCAGGTCGTGCAGTCCGGGAAACGGGTCGGACGTGGCGACGTAGCTGAGGTGCATCCGGTAGTGGGTGATCCCGCCCCGGTCGGGGAACGCGGCCCGCGCGGCATCCGCGACATCGGTCGACGCCGAGGCGGCCCCGGCGCTGCCGGCGAGGCCGCCGGTGAGCAGCACGGCGGCGGTGGCGCAGGCCCGCAGGAGCCCGCCGCGACGGGAGGTTCGGGGGTTGGCGGGGGGAGTCGTATACGTGGTCATGTGCATCGTCACGACCGTAGATTCGGCCGGGTTCGCGGCGCGTCGGTCGATCGTCTCGACCGCGGGGTCCGAACGTCTCGGCGCCATGGGTCTTGCGTCGCTCGTCACAAAACAACGGTGAGTCCGTAGTAGATACGTGAGGCTCGACGAGCGACGAACCGACGAGGAGCTGCTGGCGGCCGCCGCGAACGCGCCCGACGCGTTCGGCGTCTTCTACCGGCGGCACGTCGAGGCGCTGCTGGCCTACCTGCTGCGCCGAACGTCACGGCCCGACCTGGCGGCCGACATCTGCGCGGAGACCTTCGCGACGGTGCTCGAACGGCTCGACCGGTTCGACCCGCAGCGCGGAGCGGGTCGTGGCTGGCTGTTCTCGATCGCCGGTCACCAACTGGTCGACAGCACGCACAGCGGGCGGGTCGAGGATCGGGCGCGCCGCCGCCTGGGGATCGAGCGTCGCGCGCTGACCGACCACGACCTCGAGCGGATCGACGCGCTGCTCGACCGCGACGACCGGGACGACCTGACGGCGCTGCTCGACGGGCTGCCCGCGGAGCAGCGGGTCGCGCTCGAGGCTCGGGTGCTGGAGGAGCGGGACTACACCGAGATCGCGGCATCGCTGGCGGTTTCCGAGGCGGTGGTGCGCAAGCGGGTCAGCCGCGGACTGGCGTTCCTGCGCGGACAGATGGAAGGCGGACGACGGTGAGCGACTTCATCGACGGACTCGAGCAGGACCTGGTCGCGGCTGCGCGGCGTCGTGCCGAGGCGACCGATGGGACACGACGGAAGCGGCTGCCGAGCTGGTCGTTGCGGACGATCGCGCTGACGATCGCGATCGCGGTCGGGGCCGCGAGCGCGGCGGCGGCCGCGACGCTCTACACGTTGCGCGGCAGCGTGATCCCCGCGCCGGCCGCAGTCGACGTTCCGGCCAGCCAGACGCTGGTGCCGGACACGGCGAAGGTCAGCGAGCTGCGGATCGCGGACCCCGAGGCCGGCGTGCCGCCGTGGACGATCCGCGTCGCGCGCAGCAGCACCGGCTATGTCTGCAGCACGGTCGGCCAGGCGGTCGACGGACGTTTCGGCCTGATCGGGATGGACGGGCGGTTCCGCGAGCTCGCCCTCGGTGCCACTGACTCGTGCGGGCAGGAACGGAGCAACTCGGCGACCCTCGTCGGAGCACGGATCTTCGACGCCGAGCGCAAGCGCGACGTCCGGACCGTGATCAGCGGGGTAGCGGGTGATGGTCTGCGGCACGTCCGGATGACGACCTCCCGTGGGACCAGCGAGGTTCCCCACACGGAAGGCGGGACGTTCGTCGCGGTGCTCGCCGGATACCCCGAGGACATCGGCGCGCAGGTCACGTTGACCTTCGCCGACGGGCACCGCGAGATCGAGCCGCTCGGCGTCGACCCGTCGGTGGCGCTCGACCCCGAGGGCGGCCCGGCGTGGAAGGCGACCTCCTACATGACCGGGGACGACGCGCGGCAGTGCGTGTCGTTCTCGTACGCCCGGCAGTCCCGGACGATGCCCGTCAGCCCGGGGGCCTGCGGTCTGCTGCACGACCCGTCGACCGACGGCCGCGTGCGGAAGGGGTTCTTCGTCGCGGTTCGCCGGCTCTCGTCGGCGACCGTGCGGCCCAGGTCCGGCGAGCTGGGCCACGGCAACTGGCGCGGGGCGCCGGCGCGGACGGCGATCTGGGGCCAGGTCGGGGAGGACGTGCGATCGGTCTCGATCAGCGGCCCCGGCGTGTCGGAACGCGAGCTGCTGATCACCCGCAGCCGGACGATCCTCGCGGTGCTCCCGGCATCGATACGTCACGACGCGCTGCGAGTGCGGATCACGCTGACCGACGGAACGGTGCAGACCGTCCGCGGCGACACCAACCTGGTGACGGAGCCGGCGCCGATCCCGAAGCCCGTCAGGACCCCGAGGACCGGAGGGAAGCGGCCATGAGGACATTCGTCATCCGTCTGGCGGTGGTGGCCGTGATCGTCGGCGTGCTCGGCGGCGCGATCGCGGCCGTGGTGATCCCGAGCACGGCGGCGCAGCAGGCCCCGGCGGTACCGCGGGAACCCGTGAGCGTCGCCCCGGCGGTGAAGGTGCCGAGAACCTCCGGGATGGTGCAGCTCCGCCGCACCGGGCCGATCACGGTCGCGGCCCGGACGCCCGATCCCGACGGCGGGCCGGAGTGGGCGGTGCGCAGCTTCCTCGCCGACCGGATGGCGGAGCGTGGGGGTCGGATGCACGTGATCAGCCGGGCACGTTGCGTTCAGCTCGGCCGGATCCACCGGGGCATCTTCGGCTGGATCGACGACCGCGGCACGTTCCGGCCGGCGACGATCAGCCTGCTCGGCGCGCCGATCGACTGCGGGTCACGCAAGGCGGACGTCGGGCGCGCGCCGTACTTCTCGGCGTTCCGGCGCCTGATCACGCCCGCCGACGGCAGCGCCCCGCGGCTTGGCCGCACGGTGGCGTGGGGGTACGCCGGGTCGGCAGCCCGGAAGGTCGACGTCACCACCGACGACGGTCGCTCGATCGGGGGCGCGATCGGGCGGTCGAATGCGGTGCTGCACGTCGTCGACGAGGACAGCCCGTCGAGCCGGATGCGGATGACCGTGGAGTACGAGTCCGGCAAGCCGGTGGTCCGGGGTGGATCGTGGAACGGTCAGCTGGCGGCGCCCGGGCAGCACGGACTGGACCGCCACCCGGACTTCGCGAAGCAGCCGATCCTCGCTGCGCGGGCCGCCGACCCCAACGGCGGGCTGCCGTACGGGGTGCTGGCGCAGCCGGCCCGGGGCGGGGGCTGGTGCGTCAGCCAGGCCCCGGGCCGGATCGTCGAGGACCGGGTCGGGCGGGTCGACTTCGATCTCGGCACGTTCAGCGAGACGCAGGTGGGCACGATCGACTGCCAGAGCATCGGCAACCTGACGCGCGAGCGGCCGGTCGGCGGTGGCTGGGGCGGAGGCGACGGCATCGACGAGCCCGGAGCCGACCCCGGCCACGGCCGCGTCGCGCGCCGGACGTTGCCCGGCACGACGTTCTTCGCGGGAGCCGTGCTGCCGGACGTCCGGACGATCACCCTGAAGTCCCCGCGCGACGTCCGCACGGTCGTCCCCTCGTCGCCGGCCCACGTCTACCTGGTCGTCTACGACGGCACCTTCACGACCGGCGAGATGCGGATCACCAGCACCTTCGACGACGACACCTCGAAGACGACGTCGCTGCAGGTCGGGTTCTGAAGTTGGCCGGATCCAGGCTGGGAAAGCTTGTGCGCCTTGGACCTGCACGAACGCCGCTGGTGCGGGAGCGGCGCCGGCGGCGGTGACCGGCGGACGTCGACGCGTCTGCACCGAATCCGCACATCCTGGCGACCCGGCGTACACAGCGGTCCGCGTAGCATCGCCTCCGATGAGTCGGCGGACGATCGTGGTGGTGGAGGACGAGGCGACGATCGCCGGTGCGATCGCCGCGCGGCTGCGCGCCGAGGGGTTCGACGTCGAGATCGCCGACGACGGACCATCGGGGGTCGCGCTGTGCGCGCGGGTGGCCCCGGACCTGGTGATCCTGGACTGGATGCTGCCGGGCTTCGACGGGGTCGAGGCCTGCCGCCGGATCCAGGCCGACCGCCCGGTGCCGGTCGTCTTCCTGACCGCCCGCGACGCCGAGGCGGACGTGCTCGTCGGCCTGGGGATCGGCGCCGACGACTACGTCACCAAGCCGTTCAGTCCGCGCGAGCTGGTGGCCCGGGTCCACGTGATCCTGCGGCGCAGCGCCCGCGGCGCCGAGGCCATGGCCCCGGCGCAGATCGCGCTGGGGGACGACGTCCTGGACCTCGCGGGGCGACGGTTCCTGCGCGGCGGCGAGGAGATCGCGCTGACCCCGACCGAGCTCGACCTACTGGCGACGCTCGCCGGGCGACCGGGGCGGGCCTTCACCCGCGACGAGCTGCTCGCCGAGGTCTGGGCGTGGCGGTCCGGCGGGTCGACCCGGACCGTCGACTCCCATGTCGCGGCGGTGCGGCGCAAGCTCGGCGCGCACGTCGTGCGGACGGTCAGCGGCCACGGCTACGCGCTCGGGGATCCGGCGTGAGCCGGCTCAACCCACTCGAGCGGCTGAGCTCGCTGAAGCTCAAGCTGGGCCTGGTGATCGTGCTGGCGATCGGCGTGACGGTCGCGACGATGCTCGCGGCGAGCCTGCTCGGGATCCGAGCGCGCTACGGCGCGTTGGCCGCGTTGCCGCTGTCGCTCGCTGCCGTTCAGATCGTCGCGCGGGGGATGATCTCGCCGCTCCGGGAGATGAGCGCGGCCGCTGACCGGTTGGCCCGCAGCGAGCAAGCGGTCCGGGTCGACGTCTCCGGACGGGACGAGGTCGCGCAGCTGGGCCGGGCCTTCAACCAGATGGCGGCGGAGCTGGAGCAGACCGACCGGATCCGTCGCGACCTCGTGGCCGACGCCGCGCACGAGCTGCGAACGCCGATCAGCGCGCTGCGAGCGGTGCTGGAGAACGCCGCTGACGGGATCGCGCCGGCCGATCCGGACGAGCTGCTGGAGCAGGCCCGCCGCCTGGGTGACCTGGTCGACCAGCTGCTGGACCTCTCGCGGCTCGAGGGCGGTGCCGCCGAGCTGCGGCGGCGCCGGTTCCCCGTGGCCGCGCTGCTGGACGGCGCCCCGACGGCAGACGTCGACGGTGCGTTCACGGTCGACGTGCCGGAGCACTTGTCCGTCGACGGTGACCCGGACCGGCTGCGGCAGGTGCTCGCCAACCTGCTGGAGAACGCGCGTCGCCACGCTCCCGGGGCCGCGGTCCGCGTGGGCGCGCACGAGATTCCGGGCGGCGGGGTCCGGATCGAGGTCGAGGATCGCGGTCCGGGCCTCGATCCGGAGGACGGCGAGCGGGTCTTCGAGCGGTTCGCTCGCGCCGACCGCTCGCGCAGCGTGACCGGGTCGGGCCTCGGGCTGGCGATCGCTCGCTCGATCGTCGAGCTCCACGACGGCACGATCCGGGCCGAAGCCGCAACGCCCCACGGCTGCCGGATGGTCGTCGACCTGCCCTGAGGACCCGATGCCGGTCCGCGCTCGGCGCGGCTCGGTCCCATCGCCCGGCGACAGGTCGGGCACCACCACTGCCGCTCGCCTGCCCCGGTCGGGGCGGCACTCGCATGTTCTGCACCGTCCCCGAACGAGGAGCAATCCGCATGTCCCGCATCACCCTGACCGGCGCCGCCGTTGCGGCCGCGCTGGCGGCCACCGCGGTCGCCGGCGAGCGCGCCGGTCTGGCCCTGACCGTGGTCCTGTTGATCGTGATCGCGACCGCCGCGCTCACCGCGCCGCAGCGGCTGGACCGCCCCGTTCTGGCGCTGGCCGGTGTGCTCGCGGTTCAGCCGAGCCTGTGGGATGCCGGCTGGGTCGTGACCCTCTGTGTGATCGCCGCCCTGGTCGCGGGGGCGGCGGCCGTCGTCGCGCCCCGGGGGTGGGCGGAACTCGGGCGGGCCGTGGTCGCGCCGCTGCGGTGGGACGCCGGAAGCGCGGTGTTGCGGAGAGAGGCGCGGGAACGGGTGCCGAGGGTGGCGGCCGGGCAGTGGGCGGCGGTCGCTCGGGGCCTGGGACTCGCGGCGGCGCTGGTGCTCTGCTTCGGGATCCTCTTCGCGACGGCTGACGCGAGCTTCGCCGCGGCCGCGCTGGACGTCCTGGACGTCGGTTCCGACCCGGGAGACCTGCTCTGGCGCGCCGCGCTCGGGCTTGCTGCGGCGACGACGATCGGGGCGCTGGTCCACGCCGGCCGGTCCGGACGCGATCCGGAACAGCCGACCGAGCCGCGCTGGGCGATTGGGCGGATCGAGCTGCTGATCGCGGTCGGCGCGCTGGTTCTGCTGTTTGCCGCCTTCGTGGCCGTCCAGCTGCCGGTGCTGTTCGGTGGGCGCGCGCACGTGCGCGCGACCGCGGACCTGGGCTACGGCGACTACGCCCGCGACGGGTTCGTCCTCCTGCTCGTCGTCGCGGCGCTGACCCTGGCCGTGGTCGCGGTCGCCGCCCGCCGACGCGACCGGGTGGTTCGCGGTCTGCTCGGCGTGCTCTGCGGGCTGACGCTAGTGGTGCTGCTGAGCGCCCAGCTGCGGCTGGACCTCGTCGAGGACGCCTACGGGCTGACCCGGGTGCGCTACGGGGGCGGGGCGATGCTGCTCTGGCTGGCGGCGGTCTTCTGCGTCGTGCTGGCTGCCGGCACGCACCCCGCGGTGGCCCGCCGCGCGCCTCGGGCCGTCGTCGTGGTGAGCCTGGTGGCGATCGCCGGCTTCTCGCTCAGCAACCCCGATGGCCGGATCGCCGCGTCGGCGGTCGCGCGGGCCGAGGACGGCGCGACGGTTGATCGTGAGTACCTGGCGACCCTCAGTGCCGACGCACTGCCGGCCCTGCGCCGGTTGCCCAGCGTGCCCGACGAGGCGTCTCCGGCGGACGCGATCGACGAGCGGATTGGGCGGGCCGACGGAGCGGCGGGGTTCAACTGGTCTCGGGCACGGGCGCGGTGACGGGCGGCTCCAACGCCGCTTGTGCGTCGGCCGACCTGATCGAGGCCCCGA
>JBQGEK010000381.1:0-8370 GCA_052039575.1 Patulibacter sp.
CGTGCCCGCGGCGACCCACGGGGTGACGCACGCGCATCTCGCCCGCCTGGTCCTCGACGGGGTCCCCCCCGCCGACCGGCGCCACCACACGCTCGCGGGCGCGCACGCCGGAGCGCTGAAGCGCAGCGATACCCGCGTACCGGTCCGCGTCCGGGACGACGGCGAACGTTGGCTGGTCGCCGTGATGGGTGGCGTGAGCCGAAAGGGCAGCTGGCAGATGGCCCGCTCGTGCAACGTGGTCAGCGTGATGGGCGGTGCCGAGATCGACCTCTGCGACGTCGAGCTGGCCGACCATGACGTCGAGCTGAACGTGTATTCGCTGATGGGCGGGTCCGAGGTCCGGATCCCGGACCACATGAACGTGAAGGTCTCCGACTTCGCGCTGATGGGCGGCAACGAGGCCAACATCGGCGAGCACACCCCCGACCCGGGCGGACCGGTGGTGCACATCCGCCTGATCTCGATCATGGGCGGGAGCGAGGTCAAGCGCGGACGCAAGCTGACGCGCAAACAGCGCAAGGAGCAGAAGCGCCTCGAGCGCGAGCAGCGGCAGCGCCACCTGGGCCACTAGGCCCGGCTACGCCGTGGGCGGTGGTGACGCGCCCGCCCCGCCGCCGACCACCAGCGCGAGTCGCCGCAGCCAGACGTCCTCCGGCGGCAGCGGGCAGGCGGGCATCGCCTGCACCAGTGAGGCCCGACCGTGCAGGGCGGTCCAGAGGATCGTCGCCACCTCGTAGACCTCCTGCTCGTCCATGCCCTCGTAGGCCGCGGCCACCGCGTCGATCAGGTCGAGGAAGACCAGCGCCTCGGCGTCCTCGGAGTCACGGTCGGGCGGGCCACTCTCCTCCTGCTGCTTGCCGAACCGGGTCTGGAAGCAGACCGCGTACCACCCGGGACGCTCCCGGGCGAAGGCCAGATACGCCTGACCCATCGTCATCAGCCGGGCCCGCGGATCGGCGGCGTCCCGGCCGGCCGCCTCGACCCACTCGCGCAGCGCCGTGAAGCAGCGCTGCTTGATCGCCTCGACCAGCGCGTCCTTGTCGGCGAAGTGGATGTAGAGCGCGGTCGGGCTGACTCCAGCCCGTGCCGTGACACCCCGGATCGACAGGCGATCGATGTCGTGCACCTCGGACAGCATCTGCGTCGCGACGTCGAGCAACGTGGCGCGCAGCCGCTCGCCTTCTCCCCGGGGACTACGCGGACGCACGGCCATCGGTCCAGCCTAGTCGGAACGTCCGAGCGCGGTGCACATTGACAGCGTACTAGATAAATGATCGTCGTACATGTACAGTGCTCAGCGTCCACTGACCGACGCCCTCGGGAGCCCTGATGCTCGCTCGTCTCGCCCAACTCGGAACCACCCACCCGCGCCGGATCGCGATCCTCGCCGCGCTGCTCTTCCTCGTCGCCGGGGTCTTCGGCGGCCCCGCCGTCCAGGTCCTCCAATCCGAGCGGGCGTTCGACGACCCGGGATCGCAATCGACCGCTGCGCGGGTCGCCATCGAGCAGGCCACCGGCGGCAGCGCCGAGCCCGGGGTGCTCGTACTCGTCGACGCCCCACCGGACAGCCCCGCGGTCGCATCGGCCGTCGCGGAGCTCGAGAACGACCCCTCGGTCGCGACGGTGGTGGCTCCGTCCCCCGACGACCGCAGCGGGCTGGTGTCGAAGGACGGCAGCGCGACGATCGTCGCGACCAGCCTCGTCAACGAGACCAACCGCAAGCAGGCCGTGATCCGGCTCGAGGAGACGTTCGCCGATCGTTCCGACGTTCTGCTCGGCGGGTTCGACGTCGGCTTCACGCAGGTCGACCGTCAGGCCAGCGAAGACCTGACGCGCGGCGAGCTGCTCGCCTTCCCCGTGCTGCTCGCGCTCGCGTTGCTGTTCTTCCGCGGCATCGCGGCGGCGGTGCTGCCGCTGGCGGTCGGAGTCCTGTCGGTGCTGACCACCTTCGCGCTGCTGCGCGTGGTGAATGTCGGCATCGACCTGTCTCCGTTCGCGCTCAACCTGGTGATCGCCGCTGGACTCGGGCTGGCGATCGACTACAGCCTGTTCCTCGTCGCGCGCTTCCGGGAGGAGCTCGGGGCGGGCTTCGAGCCACCCGAGGCCGTGCGGCGCACGATGGCCACAGCCGGACGCACCGTCGTCTTCAGCTCGGTGACGATTGCCGCCGCGCTCGCGTGCCTCTGCGTCTTCCCGCTGCCGTTCCTCTACTCGATGGGAATCGGCGGGCTGATGGTCTCGCTCGTGGCCGGCGCGACCGCCCTGACCTTCCTTCCTGCCGCGTTCATCCTGCTCGGCAAGCGTCTCGGTCGGGTCAAGCCGCTGCCGGACGGGCAGGGCCGCTGGTACGCGACCGCGCGTACGGTGATGCGCCGCCCTGGTCTGTTCGCCGCCGCCGCGATGGTCCTGATGCTGCTGCTCGCCGCACCGTCGCTGAAGACCGAGTGGTCCGGCGTCGACGCGTCGATCCTGCCGACCAGCAAGAGCGCCCGGGTCGTCGACGACCGGATCAAGGGCGACTTCCCCGCCGTGTCGACCAACACGATGTACCTCTCGATCGCCGCGCCGCCGAACGCGGGCCCGGAGCTCCAGGCGTACGCCGAGCGCCTGCGCGCGCTGCCCGACGTGTCCGGCGTCGTCGACCCGAGGCCGCTCGCCGACGGCCTCTGGAAGATCGACGTCCACGGTGCCAGCGGCATGATCGCGCCGCGGACGCTGGAGACCGTCGGCGCGATCCGCGCCGTCGACGCGCCCTACCCCGCGAAGCTCGGCGGACACGGTGCGGACCTCCACGACCAACGGGCCGCCGTCAGCCGCATGCTGCCGCTGGCCCTGGGTCTGCTGGTCGGCAGCACGCTGTTCATCCTCTGGCTGATGACGGGGTCGGTGCTGCTGCCGATCAAGACCCTGCTGATGAACCTGCTGACGACGGCCGCGGCCACCGGCATGCTCGTCTTCATCTTCCAGGACGGACGGCTCGAGGGTCTGCTCGGCTACCGCAGCCAGGGCGGCATCGAGCAGACCGACTTCCTGGTGATGGCCGCGATCGTCTTCGGACTCTCGACCGACTATGGCGTCTTCCTGTTGACCCGGATCAAGGAAGCGCGTGACGCCCATCCCGAGTGGAGCGAGCGCGAGACCGTGGCGATCGGGATCCAGCGGACGGGCGGGATCGTCACCGCCGCGGCGATCCTGCTGGCCGTCGCGCTCGGAGCGTTCCTGCTGTCGGACGTCGTCTTCCTCCAGCAGCTCGGGGCCGGTGCCGCGTTCGCGGTCCTGCTCGACGCGTTCGTGGTCCGGACGTTCCTGGTGCCGTCGCTGATGGCGCTGATGGGCAAGTGGAACTGGTGGTCCCCCGCACCGCTCCGACGCCTGCACGACCGGATCGGGATCGACGAGGGCGGCCCGCTCCCCGCGCGCGAGCCGGCGGCCGACCCGACGTAGCTCGGTGCGGCCGAGCTGATGCGCGTTCGGCCACTGTGCGTGGTGTAACCCGCATCAGCTCCGCTCCGCGCGCTCGGTGGTCACGTCAATTGTTATAGTTCTTATAGAACTATGTTGGTGCGGTTGCCCGCGGACGGCGAGGGTCCGCTCTACGAGCAGATCGCGGGCGCCGTGCGCCGCGGGATCGTCGAAGGCGACCTGTCGCCCGGTGCGCGCCTGCCCGCCGCCCGCGAGCTCGCCGACGCGCTCGACGTCAACCTGCACACGGTGCTCCGGGCCTACGCCCAGCTCCGCGACGACGGCCTGATCGACGTTCGTCGCGGCCGCGGCGCGACCGTCCGGACGGACGGTGCCGCGGCGCGCTCCACGGTTCACGATCGCGCGGCCGAGCTGGTCGCCCTTGCGCGGCGCGAGGGACTCAGCCGCCGTGAGCTCATCACCCTGATCGAGAGGCTCCCCGTATGACGCCCCGGCGTGTCGCAACGACCATCCTGCTGCCGCTGGCGGTGCTGATCGCCATCGTGCTGCCCGCTCTGCTGCTGGCGGACCGGTTGCCGAGCCCGCTGGCCACGCACTGGAACGGCAGCGGCCAGCCCGACGGCCGCACCGACGGGGGCATCTTCTTCGGCGTGATCGTCGCGGTCTGGCTGGGCGCCTGGGCGGCGCTGCTGCTCGGCGCGCGCCGCGACGAACGGCAGTTCGCTGCGCCGTGGGTGCTGGGGCTCGGCGGCTTCCTCGTCGGAATCGCGGGCCTGACGGTGATCGCCAACCTCGACGCCGCAGCCTGGGCCGACGCGGACGAGCTGTCGCTGCTCGCCGCCCTCGGACCGATCAGCCTGGCGCTGCTGCTGGTGGCGATCGCGTGGCGGCTCGAGTGGTCCGTGCCGGTGTCCCCGGTCGTTCGTCCGTCCTCCCCGCCGTCCACCACCACGCTGCAACCCGGTGAGCGCTTCTTCTGGTCCGGCAGCGCCCAGGCCTCGTGGTGGTTCCCGGTCGCCCTGGGCGTTATCGGGATGACCTCGGCCGCCGCCGCGTTCCTCAGCGGCGCCCCGACCGCGTTGCTGCTCGCGATCGGCGTCGCCGTGCCGCTGCTCGCGCTGTGGACGAGCCGGACCCGCCTGACCGTGACTCCCGCCGGCGTTCAGGCGCGGCTCGGGGCCAGGATCCCGCGGCGCATCGTCCCGGTCGAGACGATCGTCGCCGCCGAGGCGATCGACGTCGTCCCACTGCAGTGGGGCGGCTGGGGCTGGCGGGTCACCCCCAAGGCGACCGGCCTGATCGTCCGCCGCGGCGAGGGCGTGCGGCTGCAGCTGACGTCCGGCCGGGACCTCGTCGTCACGATCGACGACGCGGGGACCGCGGCCAGCCTGATCAACGAGCTCGTACGCCGCGGGGACCACTGAGGCGCCCACCCGAGATCCGAGGGGCGCGCCCGCGCGTTCCTCAGCGGTCGTGGAAGGCCGGCGTGCGCTTGGCCAGGAACGCCTCGATCGCTTCGGCCATGTCCTCGGTCCGGGACGCCAGCACCTGATTGCGATTCTCCAGCTCGATCGCCGCTTCCAGCGACGGCGCGTCGACGTTGATCTGCAGCGCCTGCTTGGTCAGCCGCAGGCCGAACGGGCTGTTGGCCGCCACCTCGGCGGCGAGCTCCTGTACCGCGGCGGCGAGCTGATCGTGCTCGACGACGCGGTGCACGAGTCCGATCCGCAGCGCCTCATCGGCGTCGATCAAGCGGCCGGTCAGCATCAGCTCGGACGCGTAGCCCATCCCGACCACCCGGGACAGCAGCCAGGAGACGCCGACGTCGCAGCCCGAGAGGCCCAGCCGGACGAACGCCACGTTGAAACGCGCCGCCGGCACGGCGATCCGCAGGTCCGCCGCGAGCGCGATCGCCAGGCCGCCGCCGGTGGCCGGACCGTTGACCGCCGCGATCACGGGGGTCGACAGGTGGCGCAGCTTGGCGATCGCCCGGCCGCCCCGCTCCTGCTGTCGCATGAACTGCTGGGCGGTCATCCCCGGCACCTCGGAGATGAACTCGAGGTCCGCCCCGGCGCAGAAGCCGCGCCCGTTGCCGGTGATCGTCAGCACCCGCGTCTCGCGGTCCTGCTCGACCCTGTCGACGAGCTCGACCAAGTCGTCCCACATCTGCGAGTCCAGCGCGTTGAGCCGCTCGGGGCGGTCGAGCGTCGCCAGCAGGACGCCGGGACCGGTCCGCTCGGTCCGAATCGTCGCCAGGCCATACTCAGTCACGGATACCCTCCATCGCGGCGAGCCGCAGGTCGTCGTCGATCTCGTAGGGCATCGCGAGCGACACCCGGTCCAGCAGTCCGTCGAAGCGCTCGCGCACGAGCGCGCCGACCCGATCCGGTTCACCGACGATCGCGAAGGTGTCGAGCACCTCGTCGTCGATCCGCTCCGCCATCGTCGTCCAGGCCTTGCGGGTCGAGAGCTCGTGGAGCTCCTCGTGCAACCCGGTCCAGCCGTGGCGTTCGAGGATCGGCAGGTACGCGGGCGTCGACGCGTAGAAGGCGATCTGCGCCCGAACCGCCGCGGCCGCCGCTCGCCGCTCATCCTCGGTCCGCCCGGTGGCGACGAGTGCCATGCCGCCGACCTCGAACGTGTCGTGCGCGTCGGCGAGGGCCGGCATCACGTCCTCACGCAGGTACGCCGGCGAGGACAGCGGATGACAGAGCAGTCCGTCCCCGACCTCGGCGGCGGCCGCCACCATCCGCGGCCCGACGCCGGCGACGAGCACGCGCGGTGGACCGCTGGCCAACGGGCCCGGATCGAACATCGGCGTCATCAGCGTGTGCGTGTAGAAGTCGCCGCGGAAGTCCAGCCGTGTGCCCTCCTGCCACGACGTCCAGATCGCCCGGAGCGCGCTGACGAACTCCCGCATCCGCGCCGCGGGCTGCGACCACGGCATGCTGTAGCGCTTGGTCACGTGCGGGCGGATCTGGGACCCGAGTCCGAGCACCATCCTCCCCCCGCTCAGCCGTTGCAGGCCGTAGGCGCTGACGGCGACGGTCATCGGGGTCCGCGCGAAGGCGATCGCGACCGACGTTCCGATCTCGATCCGCTCGGTGGTCGTTGCCGCGAGGCCGAGCGAGACGAACGGGTCGTATCGGGTCTCGGGCACGAGGAAGCCCGACGCCCCGCCCCGTTCCGCGGCAGCGGCGTGCTCCGCGATCGCCTCCGGCACCGCCGGACTGACGACGTCGACCTTCATTGGTGTACTCCTAGGTAGTCCTGGACGACCGACTGCTCGTCCAACTCGGCAGTCGATCCGGTGAAGCTGACCGCGCCCTTGCGCAGCAGCACGGCGTCGTCGGCGACGGCCAGCGCGCGGCTGACGTACTGCTCGACGATCACCATCGCGACACCGTCGGCGACCAGCCGCTCGACGGCGGCGAACATCTCGTCGACGACGATCGGGGCGAGCCCCATCGAGAGCTCGTCGATCAACACGACCCGCGGCGAGGTCGTGAACGCCCGCGCGAGCGCGAGCATCTGCTGCTCCCCGCCCGACATGCTGCCGGCGGCCTGGTGCCTCCGGCGGCCGAGCGCGGGGAACGCCTCGACCGCCTGCTCGATCGCCGGCCCGACCGGGGCGTCGCGGGGCAGCTGCAGACGCAGGTTCTCCTCGACGGTGAGGTGGCGGAAGATCCCACGGCCCTCGGGGATCAGGCAGACGCCCGCCCGGGAACGCCGGTGCGGCGGTTGTGACGTGACGTCGTCCCCCGCCAGCCTGACCCGTCCGGCCGACGGCGCCAGCAGACCCGATGCGACGCGGAGCAACGTGGTCTTGCCGGCCCCGTTGGCCCCGAGCAGTGCGGTCACGCGCCCTGGGGCCACCGAGAGCGACACGTTGCGCAGGACGGTCGAGGTGCCGTACCCGGCGTCGATCCCGTCCAGCGTGAGGAGCGCCGGGCTCGTGGACATGGTCATCGCGCCACCGTCCCGTCGCCGATCGGCTCTCGTCCCAGGTAGGCGTCGCGCACGATCGCCGACGTGGCGATCGCCTCGGCGTCACCCTCGAAGATCGGCTTTCCGAAGTCCAGCACGTAGACGTACTCGCAGAGGTCGTTGATCAGGGTCATGTCGTGCTCGACGAGCAGGACTCCCACCTGCTCGTCGCGGACGACCGCCGCGAGGATCTCCCCGAAGCTCGCGGTCTCCTTGGGGTCCAGACCCGACGACGGCTCGTCGAGCAGCAGCAGGTCCGCGCCACCGGCAAGCCCGCGAGCAAGCTCGACGAGCCGTCGCTGACCGGTCGAGAGGTTCCCGACCGGCGTGTCGGCGATCTCGGTCAGCCGGCACCGGACGAGCGCCGCCTCGGCGCGGCGGAGCACGTCGGCCCGCTGCCCGCGCCGAGCCAGCAGGTGACCGATCGGGTTCCAGCCGGCGTACCGCGCCTCGCGCCCGAGCGCCACGTTCTCGCGCACGGTGAGCGAGTCGAACAGCTCCATTCGCTGGAACGTTCGTCCCAGTCCCCGCCGGGCCCGAGCAGGTGCGCCGAGCCGGTCGATCCGCCGGCCGGCGAAGCTCACCGTGCCCGCAGTCGGACGCACGACCCCGGAGCAGGCGTTGAAGACCGTCGTCTTCCCCGCGCCGTTGGGGCCGATCAGGCCCGTGATGCGACCGACCGGCGCACGCAGGGTGACGCCGTCGGCAGCCACGACTCCACCGAACCGCATCGTGAGATCGGCGACCTCGAGCGCGTGGTCCGTGGACCGCGGAGCCTGCG
The DNA here is from genome assembly GCA_052039575.1 of Patulibacter sp. Taxonomy (GTDB): domain Bacteria; phylum Actinomycetota; class Thermoleophilia; order Solirubrobacterales; family Solirubrobacteraceae; genus Patulibacter. Next base: position 8,192 of record JBQGEK010000381.1, read on the forward strand.
GCGTCGGTCGGCCCTCGGCGACCGTGGGAGGGCCACCGGGCCCTGCCCACCGATCGAGGAACCGCTGCACCGGACCCGGAACCGCCAGAGGCTTGCGCTCGGTGGCGACCGTCAGCGCGATCAGGCCGAACAGCAGGGTGAGCACGCTGGTGGTGGTCGCCGAGTCCGCGCCGAGGTAC
>JBQGEK010000382.1:0-11857 GCA_052039575.1 Patulibacter sp.
GCGTGGGACACTCCTCGGACGTTTCGTTCGTACACAGGACAAACACGGGAGAGCATGTCATCGATGGCGCGATCGAGCGGTGCGGAGATTTTCACCACCCTTCGCCAGCAACCGCGCACCACGCGCACTGCCCTGACCAACGATCTGGGTCTGGGCAAGGCCACCGTCTCCGAAGCCGTCTCCCTCCTCATGGCCAGCGGTCTCGTCCAGGAAGTGGGCAAGCAGCAGCAGGAACGCGGCCGTAGCCAGGTCGTGCTGGAACTGCAGGCCGAAACCCGGTTGGTCACTGGCGTGCAGTTTTCGGACGATGGGTGCCGGGCCGTGCTCACCGACCTGCTCGGCAACGTCCTGGCCACCACCGTCCGTCCCCTCCCCCAGCAGTCACCCGACGACTTCGTCGATGCCCTGGTCGACAGCGTCGAGGAACTCACCGCCGGCATCACCGCCCCAATCGTCGGCCTCGGCGTGGGGGTGCCTGGCCTGGTAGCCCCGAACGGGCGCGAGGTGATCGCCTCGGTCCCCTATGGCTGGGGGCGAGTGCCCCTGGCGGACATCGTCGAAGGGCGACTCGGCAGCGAGCACGGCCGCAGCGCCACCCGTGAGCTGCTGGCGGCGGACCCACCGGTGACCGCGATCATCGCCGGCGGCAACCAGCTGCTGATCGGCGCGCTCGAGGAGCTTCGCGCCGAGGGCCTGCGAATCGGCGACGACATCTCGCTGGTCAGCTGCGATGCGATCTCGGTCACGGAGCTGTTCGAACCGCCGATCGCCGTGGTCCGCCGCGACAACGTGGAGATCGGCCGCCGCGCAGCACAGCTGCTGCTCGAGCGGCTCGGCGACGAATCGGTGGAGCCGCGTCAGGTCGTGCTGCCGACGGAGTTCGTCCTGCGCCCGAGCTGCCGGCCGGTCAGTACATCAGCTGACCGCCGCTGACGTTCAGGGTCGCGCCGGTGATGTACGCCGCGTGCGCCGACGCGAGGAAGACCACCGCCGGGGCGATCTCCGCGGGATCCGCCAGCCGGCCGATCGGCACCTGGTCCCGCAGAGCGTCCAGCTCGGCGGCCGGGAGTCCGTCGCGGAGCATCGGCGTGTCGACCAGTCCCGGCGCCACGCAGTTGACCGTGATCCGGTCCGCCGCGTAGGTCCGGGCGAGCCCGCGCGAGAGCGAGACCACGCCGCCCTTGGTCGCGGCGTAGGCCACCGAGCCGCCGTAGCCCCCGCTCCACCACCCCTGCGAGGCGAAGTTCACGATCCGCCCCCCGCGACCTCGTGCCCGCATCGCCCGCGCAGCGGCCCGGTCGAGGAACAGCGTGGCCCGAAGGTTGACGTCGGATTGCAGGTCGAAGTCGTCGACCGAGATCTCGTCCGGCGTGGCGCGGCGCACCAGCACGGCGGCGACGTGGGCCAGCACGTCGAGCGAGCCGAGCCGCCGCTCGACCTCGGCGACCAGCGCGTCTTGGCCGTCGGCTTCGCGGAGGTCGGAGGCGATCCCTAGGTGCCCACCGCCGGGCAGCTCCGCGGCGAGCGCCTCAGTGACGGCGGCGTCGAGGTCGACCGCCGCCACCCGTGCGCCGACCGCCGCGAACGCCCGAGCGACCTCGCGACCGATCGCGCCCGTCGCTCCGGTCACCAGGACGCCGCGGCCGGTCAGCCCCGCGCCGAGCGACCAGTCGTCGGCGCTCATCCGGCCCTCCGCGACGGATCGACGGGCTCCAGCGCTCCGGACCCGGCGCTGCGGTACGCGGCGTCGAGCAGTTCCACGGTACGCGCCGCCAGCTCGCCGGGCGACTCGTTGATCGCGCGCCGACCGAGCGCCAGGTCGAGCAGGACGTTCGGCGGCCCCTCGGCGTCGTAGGCGCCGTCGCCGGGTGCCACGGGCAGCGTCACGTCGACGCGCCCGTCGTCCCGACGCAGGCGCACCAGCTCGCGTTCGACGTCGACGTGCAGCTGGCCCTCCGAGCCGATCGCCCGGAACTCCAGTTGGTGCTTGTCGCCGGCCTCGTCGCGGTGCGCCGAACCGCCCGAGACCGTGCCGATCGCGCCGCCCTGGTAACGCACGGCGAGCGCATCGTGCAGCTCGACCGCAGCGCCGCCCGGCGCCGCCATCAACGCGAAGACCGAATCGGCGCGCAGGCCGGTGAACCAGAGCGCCAGGCCGAGCGCGTGGCTCAGCTGCGCCTGGGCATACCCCCCGCCGGAGAGCCGCGGATCGGTCCACGTGGCCGGGTCGGGGGCGGTCGCCGGATCGGCGTCGGGGTAGGCGCCCGTGTTCGACAGCAGCTCGCGGGTCGCCGACGCCATCTGGATCGAGAGCTGCTCGACCGTACCGATGCCGTGCTGCTCGAGCAGCGCCTTGGCGGTCCGCACCATCGGCCGGTAGTTCCAACCGAAGACGACCAGCAGGTGACGGCTCAGCCGGTCGGCGGTCTCGACCAGGTCCCACGCCTCCGCCGGGGCGATCGTGAACGGCTTCTCGACCAGGACGTGCGCGCCGGCCTCCATCGCCGCCTTCGCGTGCTCGTGGTGCAGCCCGGACGGGCTCGAGACCACGACAACGTCGAGGTCGAGCCCGAGCAGGTCGCGGTAGTCCTCGCTGGCGACCTCGAACCCCCACTCGCGGCGGATCCGCTCCAACGGCTCCTCGCCCTTCCGCGAAACGCCCACGAACTCGACCTCGTCGCGACGGCGGTCGATACAGGGCAGGTGCGAGGACACCGCCCACGACCCCGCCCCGATCAATCCAAAGCGCAGCTTGCGCATCTCAGCTCCTCTCGGTTGTGCCGCCGTCGAGGCGGCAGCGGTCAACGATCTCCGGTCGGACCTCGATGCCGAGTCCGGGCCGGTCTGGCCGCGGCCACCAGGCACCGTCGGGACGCCAGGCGCCCTCCCCCGCGAGCTCGTGCTGCATCGGGTTCTCCAGTGGCTTGGCTTCGAGCAGCCGGCAACTCGGCAGCGCCCACGAGAGCCCCAGGCTGGCGGCCTGGACGATCGCGCTCGACCACGAGTGGGCGTTCGTCGTCACCCCGCGAGCCTCCGCGTAGCGTGCGACGTGCAGGAATCCGCTGATCCCTTCCGCGCGCCCGGGATCGATCCCGACCACGTCGCAGGTCCCGGAGTCGATCACGCGCTGCAGCCCGCGGACGTTCCACTCGCGCTCGCCGTAGGCGATCTCGGTGGTCGTCTTTGCGCGGAGCGTGCGGTACCCGGCGGGGTCGTCGGGACCGAGAGGCTCCTCGATCCATGCCAGGTCGTGCTCCTCGAACGCGCGCGTCCGCCGCACCGACTCGGCCACCGTCCAGCGGTTGCGCACGCCGAGGTCGACCATCAACCACGCATCCGGTCCCAACCGCTCGCGTAGCCCCGAGACGAAGGCGACGTCGCGCTCGTGGTCGAAGCCCAGGCGCGCGTCGCCGCGCTTGCCGAACCCGACCTTGACGCCCTGGGCCCCCGTGGCGGTCCACTCGGCGACCTCGTCGACGAGCTCGTCGACCGTCGGCGCGGTCGCGTGGCCGCTGGCGAGCACCGGAAGGCGCTCGCGGACGGGACCGCCCAGGAGGTCGACGAGCGACCGGCCGAGCGCCTGGCCCCGTAGGTCCCACAGCGCGATGTCTATCGCAGCGACCGCGAACGACGCGATGCCCGCCCCGCCATACCACCAGGCATGATCTCGCAGCGACCGCCAGATCGTCTCGACCTGGACCGGGTCACAGCCGACCACGCGCGGCGCGAGGCCAGCCACGAGCTCGGCGGTGGCGCGCGACGCCTCCGGCCACATCGTCACTGCCTCACCCCAGCCGACCCGTCCGTCGGCGTCGACGATTCGGACCAGGCAGAGGTGCCGCTCGGCCCCGTGGTCGTTCGGCTCCGGGTAGACGATCGGGATCGCCTCGACCGATGCGACCGTCATGTCGTGGCCACGAGTCGTTGCCGGACCTGGTCGAACGACACCGCGAGCATCAGCAGCATGCCGCGTGCGACGTCCTGCCAGAACGAGTTGACGTTGAGCAGCGTCAGGCCGTTGTTCAGCACCGAGATCACCAGCAGGCCGAAGAGCGTTCCGATCATCGTGCCACGTCCCCCGGCGAGGCTGGCGCCGCCGAGCACGACCGCCGTGATCACCGACAGCTCGAGGCCGTTGCCCGCGTTCGTCGACGCGGCGCTGAGCTGGGAGACGTTGATCAACGCAGCCAGCGCGACGAACGCGCCGGAGAGCAGGAACGCGATGAAGATCATCCGCTTGGTGCGCAGCCCGGCCAGCCGCGCCGCAGTCGGGTTCGACCCTATCGCGTACATCGCGCGTCCGAAGACCGTGTACCGCATGAGCACCACGAAGCCGATCACGACGACCGCGAAGATCAGGACCGGCAGCGGGATGTCGAGGAAGGGGCGGGCCGTGCCGAGCCCGCCGAAGTCGTGGACCGGGAGCGTCTGGCCGTCGGCGATCACGCGCGCCAGGCCGACGAAGACCGCGAGGCTGCCGAGCGTCGTGATCAGCGGATTGACGCCGATCACCGTCACCAGGGTGCCGTTCACCGCCCCGACCAACAGGCCGCCGGCGATCGCCGCGAGCACGCCGGCGACGATCCCGTGGTCACTGGCCACGTAGGCCATCAGCACGCCGCAGAAGGTCAGCGCCGAACCGACGGAGAGGTCGAACTGGCCCGAGACCAGCAGCAGCGTGGCCGGGGCCGCGATGATCCCGGTGATCGCCGCGGCGGTGAGGATGTTCAGGAAGTTGTCGTAGCTGAGAAAGAACTCCGACTGGATCGAGAAGAATCCGACCAGCAGCACCAGCAGCACCACCAGCGGCGCCACATCCGGCACCCGGGCGAAGAACGGCGCACGCGGGCCGCCGCCGGTCTCCGGGCCGTCGGGCGGTCCCGCCGCCGCGACCGTCGCCTCAGCCGCGCCTTGGGCACCTGCCGTCATCCTCCAACCTCCTGGGTCAACCGCTGCGTCGTAATCTCGTCGTTGGCGAGCCGTGAGACGACCCGACCCCGTCCCATCACCAGGGACCGGTCGGCAAGCTGCACGACTTCCTCGTAGTCGGACGTGGCCACCAACACGCCAACGCCACCGGCGGCGAGCCGCCGAATCGCTCGGTAGATCTCCTGGCGCGCGCCGACGTCGACGCCGCGCGTCGGCTCGATCAGCACCAGGACCTTCGAGCGACGCTCGAGCCACCGCCCGAGCAGCACCTTCTGCTGGTTGCCGCCCGAGAGCGTGCCCAGCGGTTGCGCCGGGTCGTTCCGCGAGCGGACGCGCAGCTCGTCGTGCCAGCGGCGGTACGCCGCGGCCTCGCGATCGGCCGTCACGAACCCGAGCCGCGAGAGCGAGCGCCACGAGGGCGCAGCGAGGTTCTCCGCGACCGAGCGGACGAGGAACGCCCCGTCGCGCTGGCGGTCGGCGGGCAGGAACCCGACGCCGGCGTCGATCGCATCCCACGGATGCCGGAACCGCACCGGCTCGCCCTCGAGCTCGATCGTGCCCTGGTCGGGGGTCCGGAGGCCGAACGCCGTCTCGGCGACCTCCGCGATCCCCGACCCGAGCTTGCCGTAGAGCGTGACGACCTCCCCGCCGCGCACGTCGAGATCGACGCCGGCGTAGGCGCCGGAGCAGGACGCCCCCACCATCCGCAGCAGCGGCGGAGCGTCCGCCGGCACCACGTGCACGTCGTCGGGCCGTCCGACCGCGCCGAGCGCGCGGCCGACCATCGCCTCGACCATCTGGTCGCGCGAGACCTCGTCGACCGGGGCCTCGAGGGCGATCGCTCCGTCCCGCAGGACCGCGACCCGGTCGGCGATGTCGCGGACCTCGTCGAGCCGGTGGGTGATGTAGATCAGCGCCACGCCCTGCTCGCGCAGGCGCCGGACGAAGGCGAACAGGCGATCGGCCTCGGTGGCAGAGAGCGCCGCCGTCGGCTCGTCGAGGATCAGGCACCGTGCCCGCTCGGAGAGCGCACGGGCAATCTCGACGATCTGACGCTCGCCGACACTCAGCGTGCCGACGAGCGCATCGAGGTCGAGATCGACCCCGAGCTGCTCGACGACCTCGGCGGCCTGCCGCCGGATCGCCCGCCACGAGACGAGCCCGCGCGACGTCGGCCAGCGCCCGAGGGCGATGTTCTCGGCCACCGTCAGCGTCGGCGCGTCGGCGAGCTCCTGGAAGATCATCCGGATCCCCAGGTCCCGCGCCTCGGGCGGTGTCAACGCCGCCCGGCGGACACCGCCCACCTCGAGCTCACCCGCGTCGGGTTGGTAGTCACCGGCGAGGATCTTCACGAAGGTCGATTTGCCGGCGCCGTTCTCCCCCAGCAGCGCGACCACCGCGCCGCCCTCGGCGGAGAGGTCGACGCCGTGAAGCACCTCGACGCCGCCGAAGCCCTTCCGGATCCCGCGCGCGACGACGCTGAACGGCTCGTCCGGCATCCCCCTCAGCAGCCCTTCGGCTCGTAGAGCTCGGAGACGTTCTCGCTGGTGACCAGCTGGTGGTCGACTAGCAGCTGCTCCGGGATCTCCTCGCCCTTCGCCGCCTTGACCAGGTACAGGATCCCAATCTCGCCGTAGCGCTCCGGGAAGTAGCCGGCGTCGGCGATCCAGTTGGGGTTGTTCTTGATCTCGCACCACGACGAGGGATCGGCGCCCTGACCGGAGACGTAGATGTCATCGGCGCGACCGGCCGTCTTGGCCGCCGCGACCGCGCCCAGGATGCCGTCGTCGTTGAGCCCGACGACGACGATCCGCTTCTGCCCGGGCAGCGCCGTCAGCGTGTCGGTCATCTTGGTCCGCGCCGAGTCCGTCCGATCGGCGTCGAGCACCCGCTCGTTGCGGAGCTCGCCGGGGCAGACCGACTGGAAGCCCTCGCGGTAGCCGCCCATCCGCTGCTTGCTCGCGTCGACCGAGGCGGTCGACTCGAGCGACACGTAGGCGTCGTACTCGCACTGCCACTCGTTCTTGGCATACTCGCCGACCGCCCTGCCGGCGATGAACCCGGCGTAGCTGTTGGCAGCGCCCATGAAGGCCGCCTCGCACGGCTCCTGGGGGATGTCGACGGCGATCACCGGGACGTCGGGCCCGGCCTTGCAGATCGCGCCGGCCAGCTGCTGGTCGGACTGGAAGTTCAGGTACGCATCGACGCCCTGCGTGCGGAACGACTTGGCGCAGTCGAGGGCCTTCTGACCGTCGAGCTGAGAGTCGCAGACCACCAGTTGGGCGCCGGCGGCCTTGGCGTTGCGCCGCATGCTGTCGGTCACGAGCTTCGAGAACGGCACCGAGTCGCCGAGCGCGATGAAGCCGAGCTTCAGGCCCTCGCCGCTGCCTGCCTCGGGCTCCTGGAACTCGACGATGCCTTCCCGCGACGCCTCGGCGGACGGTGCCGGCGTCGTCGCTTCGGACGTCGCGGCGTCGGTCGTCGCCTCGTCGTTGTCACTCCCACATGCGGCGGCGCCGAGCGCGAGCACGACGCAGGCCGCGGCGGTGGCCGCGCGGGCTCCGATCCGGCGCGGGCGCCAGGGTGATTCGTCCTTCGGTCCCATACCTCTCCTCTCTCGGGTGTTCCAATCAATTGTTGGAAACGGTTCCAGAACCGTATCCGGGCGACAGATCGACGTCAAGGTCGGGGCCGCTGCTCGCACGCCCGCCACGGGGTCCATGCTTCGGGCGCGCTCCGGTCCGAGCGCGCCTCGGTCAGTCGAGGTGCCACACCTCGTCGGCGGTGAACACGCGGCCCGCGTCGTCGGTCAGCCGCTCGATCACGTCCTCGAACCACGCCGACCACCGTGCGTTGACGTCGGTCGCGCCGACCTGCCCGAACACCGTAACGGCGTCCGGATAGCACTCGGCGTAGGCGATCACCTGGCGGCCCCGGCGGAACAGCGTGTAGTTCCGCACGCCCGCCTTGCGTAGCTCCTCGACCAGCTCGGGCCACACCTCCTGGTGTCGCCGGTCGTACTCCTGCTCGCGGCCCTCGATGAGCTCGAATGTGAAGCAGTAGCGTTCCATCGCGTCCTCCGGTCTCCGGTCGTCGTCATCCGTCGTCGGCGCTCAGATCAGCGCCGCGAGAGGATCCTCCAGCGCCGCGCGAAGCGCCGCCAGGAAGCGCGCCACGTCGGCACCGTAGAGGATCCGATGGTCGGCGACCAGCGTCGCCGTCATCATCGGCCGCACCACGACCTCACCGGCGACGGCGACCGGCCGCTCGACCGTCGCGCCCACGCAGAGGATCGCCGCCTGGGGAACGTTGATGATGCCCTCGAAGCGGTCCACGCCGAACATCCCCAGGTTCGAGATCGTGAAGGTGCAGCCGGCCAGCTCGGCGGGCGTCACCGTCCCGTCGCGCACCGCCGCGGCGAGCCGTCGCGTCTCGCGCGCGACCGCCGACAGCGACTCGCGGTCGGCGTCGTGCACGACCGGCACCACCAGCGCGTCGTCCGCCGCGACCGCGACCCCGACGTTGATCCGCTCGTAGCTCTCGAAACGCCCGGCGACGAACGCTCCGTTGACCCGCGGGTGGTCGCGCAGCACGTGGGCGGCGGCCTTGACCAGCACGTCATTGACCGATGGCATCGGGTCGACCCGCCCGCGCAGGCGTTCGCGCATCGTGACGACCTCGCTCATGTCGATGTCGACCGAGACCGCGAACTCGGGAACCTCCGACGACGTCGCGGCCATCCGCCGGGCGACCGTCTGCTGGAGCCGGGTCGGCTCCTGCACCTGGACGACTCCTCGCGCGTCGGCACGCGCCGCCTCGCCCGCGGTCGACCGCGACGAGTCGGACGGCTCCGGCCGGGCGCCGGCGGCGCCCTCGTGGGCCTCGAGCGCGGCGCGGACGTCGGCCTTCAGCACGCGTCCATGCGGGCCGCTGCCAGCGATCTCGCCGATCTCCAGGTCATGGGCGGCGGCGAAGCGTCGGGCGACCGGCGACGCGCTCACTCCCGTCAGCGTCGCGCTCCGCGCCGGCGTCGCGGCGCCCCGCGCCGGGGCGGCGGGGGCATGGTCACCGACGTCCGCGTCGACACCGGCGTCCGTCACCGGAGCGGCGGGCAGCGGCGCGTCGTCCCCGACCGTCGCGATCGCTGCCCCGACAGCAGCGGCGTCGCCCTCGGCCACGAGGTGGCAGAGCACACCGGCCTCGTCGGCCTCGTACTCCATCGTCGCTTTGTCGGTCTCGATCTCGACGATCGGCTCGCCGCGCGTGACGGTATCGCCGTCCGCCGCGATCCAACGGACGATCGTCCCCTCCTCCATCGAGTCCGAGAGGCGGGGCATGCGAATCTCAGGCACAGGCGGGCTCCTTCTCCAGCGGGTGGTCGGCGAGCGGCGTGACGCGGACATTGGCGTACGGGAACGCCGGCAGCGAGGCGATCGCCTGGTGCAGGGCCGTGGCGTCGGGCGCGCTCCAGACACCGACGTTGCCGGTGATCCCCGGCACGCGCCAGATCCGCTCGATCGTTCCCGCCGCGACCAACTCCCGTCCGCGCGCCCGTTCCCGGGCGACGACCGCGTCGGCTTCGGCGGGCGGAATCCTCACATCGATCTCCACCAGAAACTCCACGGCGTCCTCAGAACGCCACGGTCTCGCGGACCGCGGTCTCGATCGCGTCGACGGAAGGCACCCACGCCTCCTCCAGGGGACCGGCGTACGGCACTGGGGCAACCGGCGAACAGACCAGCCGCGGCGGCGCGTCGAGCGCCTCGAAGTGCGTCCGGATCACGTCGGCCACCAGCGTCGCGCCCCAGCTGCCGGCAGCGTCCCCCTCCTCGACGATCACCAGCCGGGTGGTGCGCTCGAGGCTCGTCGTCACCGCGTCCCGGTCGAGCGGTACGAGCGTCCGGGGATCGATCACCTCGACGGAGATCCCGCCGCCGGCGAGTGCCTCGGCCGCGGCGACGGCCCGGTGGCGCATCTGCTGCGTCGCGACGACCGTCACGTCGTCGCCGCTGCGGACGGTCTCGGCGCGTCCGAGCGGCCCCACGGTCCCCCCGGTGGCCACCTCGCCCTTCAGGTTGAAGAGCCCCTTGTGCTCGAACACAAGCACTGGATCGGGGTGGGCGATCGCCGACCGCAGCAGGCTGTACGCGTCCTGCGGGGTCGCGGGAACCGCAATCTTCAGGCCCGGCACGTTGAGGAACCAGTTCTCGACCGGCTGGGAGTGCTGCGCCGCGAATCCGGTGCCGGCGCCGTTGGCCATCCGGATCGTGACCGGGACGTCGACCTGGCCGCCGGTCATGTAGCGGTACTTCGCCAGCTCGTTGGCGATCTGGTCGAAGCAGACGCCCGCGAAGTCGGCGAACATGATCTCCGCCAACGGGCGCAGCCCCTGCACCGCCGCGCCGATCGCGGTTCCGACGATCGCCTGCTCGCTGATCGGCGTGTCGAGGACGCGACGCGGACCGAACCGCTCCAGCAGCCCCTCGCTGAGTTTGAACGCCCCGCCCGCCGCGGCGACGTCCTCGCCCAGGAAGAAGACGTCCTCGTCGGCGTCCATGGCGTCGGCCATCCCGCGGTTGATCGCCTCGCGGTACGTCATCGTGGTCGTCGTCGGCGTCATGCGAGCACGTCCTCCAGCAGGGTCGAGGGGTCAGCTTCGGGCCAGGAGCGGGCGCGCTCGAGCGCACCGAGCACTTCGCGCTCGGCCGTGGCCTTGACCTCGTCGATCCGGTCTCCGGAGACACCGGCCTCGGCCAGCTGCCGCGCCGAGATCAGCAGCGGGTCGCGCTCGAGCCACGACTCGAGCTCGCCCTCGGGACGGTACTTCGCCGGGTCGGACCGGGAGTGCCCCTTCTGGCGATAGGTCAGCGCCTCGATCAGCGTGGGCCCCTCCCCGGCCCGACCGCGATTGGCTGCCTCCGCCGCCACCTCGCGCACGGCGAGCACGTCGTTGCCGTCGACGACCGCCTTGGCCATCGCGTAGCTGTCGGCACGGTCGGCGAGCCGCTTGATCGGGGTCGTCGTCGCGAGCGGCGAGTACTCGCCGTAGAGGTTGTTCTCGCAGACGAAGACCACGGGCAGCTTCCAGATCGACGCCAGGTTTAGCGCCTCGTGGAAGGCCCCGATGTTGGTGCTGCCGTCGCCGAAGAAGCAGACGGCGATTTCGTCGGTCTCCCGATACCGGGCGGCGAACGCCGCACCGACCGAGATCGGCAGGTGCCCGCCGATGATCGCGAACGAGCCCAGCGCACCGACCCGGACGTCGGTCAGGTGCATCGAGCCGCCCTTGCCGCCGCAGAGCCCTCGGGACTTGCCGAGGATCTCGCCGAAAGCCTCGTCGACCGGTGCGCCCTTCGCGAGCACGGTCGCGTGCCCACGGTAGGTGCAGGTGACAGTGTCGCGCCGGTCCAGCACGTCGCAGACACCGACGCTGACGGCTTCCTGACCCTGGCCGAGGTGGGTCGACCCGCGCACCAGACCCTGCGCGAACATCCGGTGACACTCGTCCTCGAAGACCCGGATCCTGGCCATCGCAGCAAGCAGCTCCAGCTGGTGATCGCCGTCGGGTGGAGTCGGGCGTTCGGCCGCGTCCGAAGTCATGCTGGAAACGTTACCAGGAACGACGACAACGCGGATATTCGCGACGCGGTCGAGCAGAGGCGCGCGCGGGGAGTCGCCCGCGCGCGGAGCTTGGGCCTAGTGGGCTGCTCTGCCGACCACGGCCCGGTAGATCCCGAGCACGATCAGCACGCCGATGATCGCGCTGACGATCCCGCCCAGGTCGAAGATGTCGGTGTCGCCGATGCCGAGCAGGCCGGTGAAGATCAGCCAGCCGACGACGGCGCCGACGAGACCCAGCCCGATCGTGGCGAAGAAGCCGCCGGGATCGTCTCCCGGCATGATCGCCTTGCCGATGAAGCCCGCGAGC
>JBQGEK010000383.1:0-16612 GCA_052039575.1 Patulibacter sp.
CCGACTCCGGTGATCGCAGCGTTGATCACTGGGCGGCGCGCTCCACGATCAGGTTGACGGCATCCTCGACCGTGCGCAGCTTGGCGACGTCTTCGCCCTGCAACTTCACGGCGTACTTCTCCTCGACGATCTGCGAGAGCTCGGCCAGGTCGAGCGAGTCGACGTCGAGGTCCTCGAACGTCGCGGTCGGGCTGAGGGCGTCGGCCTCGGCGCCGAGCTCCTCGAGCGAGCTCAGCACGAGCTGCTCGACGTCCTCACGGGTGACTGCGGTGGACACGTTGCGTTCTCCTGTTGGTGTTGCTAGCGGGCGAAAACTGCGGGAAGGCGGGTCACGTATGGGTACACGCGTCTGGTGCGCCCGGGGACGGCGACGGCGGTGCAGTACCGCCATCCGGGGGGTGCTACCCCCCTGCCGTGGGGTCGGGGTGTGTGCCGTCAGGCACCGAGCCCCCCGTCGACGACGAGCGTCGAGCCGGTGACGTAGGACGCCTCGGGGGACGCGAGGAAGCGGATCGTCGCGGCGACCTCCTCTGGCTGTCCGGCGCGGCGGGTCGGGATGTGACCGACGAGGTCCTCGAGCAGCCCCTCGGTCATCTCGCTCTCGATGAACCCGGGCGCGACGGCGTTGACGGTCACGCCGCGGCGGGCGACCTCGGCCGCGACCGAGCGGGTCAGCCCGAGCAGGCCGGCCTTGGCGGCGGCGTAGTTCGCCTGGCCGGGGTTGTTCTTCAGGGCGATCACCGACGAGACGTTGATGATCCGGCCGAAGCGACCGCGGATCATCGGGCTCAGGGCCGGGCGGATCAGTCGGAACGCCGCCGTCAGGTCGACGTCGATCACGCTCTGCCAGTCCTCGTCGCTGATCTGCATCGCGAGGTTGTCGGCGGTGATCCCGGCGTTGTTGACGAGCACCCGGACCGGACCGAGGGCCTCGACCGCGGCGGCGAGCAGCTGCTCGGGCGCGGCGGGGTCGGCGAGGTCGGCCGAGATCGCGACCGCGGTGCCGCCGGCCGCCTCGACGTCGGACACGACCTGCTGGGCCTTGTCCGCGTTGCGCCCGTAGTGCACGACGACGGGCCAGCCGTCGGCGGCGAGCGCCTTGACCGTCGCGGCACCGATCGCGCCGGACCCGCCGGTGACGAGGGCACAGCCGTCCTCGGGCTTCGCGGGTGGCCAGACGAACTTCTTGGCGCTCACGCGGCGCCCTCCCAGGTCATGGTGATTCCGGCCCACGCGAGGCCGCTTCCGAAGCCGGCGAGCAGCACGCGGGTGCCGCGCTCGAGCCGGCCGGCTGCCCGCGCGTCGGCGAGCGCCAGGACGATCGAGGCCGCGGACGTGTTGCCGTGGTGGTCGACGGAATTGGCCAGCCGCTCCTCCGGGACGTCGAGCCGCTTGCGCACGGCCTCGAGGATCCTGCCGTTGGCCTGGTGCAGGACGATCAGGTCGATGTCGTCGAGGCTCACGTCGTTGATCGCCGCAGTGTCGCGGACCGTCGACTCGAACCGCGAGACCGCGGTCTTGTAGGTGTCGAAGCCGTTCATCTGGACCTGACCGGCCTTGCCGAGACCGAACTCGCCGTCGTCGTACACGGACGGATGGTCGGTGGCAACCCGGACGGTGTCGCCGTTGCCCCCGTCGGATCCGAAGAGCGACCGGCCCGTACGCCCGGGGCGGCGTTCGTCGGCGGGGTCGGTGGTTCCCCGCAGCACGATCGCTCCAGCGCCGTCGCCCAGCAGCCCCGCGGTCGCGCGGTCGGTCTTGTCGGTGAGGCGACTCATCGCCTCGGCCGCGACGACGACCACGGTCCGCGCGCGGCCCGATTCGATCAGGCCACTTGCCGTGGCGACCGAGGCAACGAACCCGCTGCACCCGGAGGACAGGTCGAAGCCTCCCGCATGGTCGGTGCCGAGCCCGTGCGCCACCACTGCGGCCATCGACGGCGCGATGTCGTCGCTCTGCAGGCAGGCTCCGATCACGAAGTCGACCTCGGTCGCGTCGACCCCCGCGTCGTCGAGCGCCCGCTGCGAGGCGAGCTGGGCCAGATCGGTGAGCCGCTCGCCGGGCCCGAGGATCCGCCGCTCCTCGATGTGGGTCCGCTGAACGAGCCACCCGGGCTTCAGGCCGAGCCGCTGCTCGATCTCCGCCGACGTGACGACGGTGTCCGGAAGCGCGGAGCCAACGCCGAGCGGGGCGACCCGAATCCGGTCGGGAGCTCGCGTCGAGCCGCCGGTTGGTGCAGAGCTCACGTCAGGCATCCGCGGCATTGTCGCGCGTCGACTCGACGGTACCGACCGTCGGGAGCGCCGGGACCAGGATCTCGACCGCGTCGTCGCCCTCGAATCCGTCGAAGGTGCGGCGAGCCAGCCCGGCCGCCACGTCACCCGGACCGACGTCGACGAACCGCCGCACGCCGGACGCGTGCAACGCCAGCAGGCCGGGGCGGAACAGGACCGGATTGGTCAGGCTGTCGATCAACCGCCGCGGCACGTCGTCGATCGGCGCCGCGGTGACGGCCGACCAGACGGTGGTCGTCGCGTCGCGGAAGCTCGTGCGGTCGACCGCGGCCTGCAGGCCCGGGATCGCCGGCTCCATCAGCGGCGAGTGGAAGGCACCCGCGACGTCGAGTCGTCGGACGCGGCTGCCGCGGCTCTTGGCGGTCTCCGCGGCCGCGTCGAGCCCGTCGATCCGGCCGGCGATGATCACCTGGCCCGGAGCGTTGTCGCAAGCCACGACCAGCCCGTGCTCCTCGGCCAGCGCCCGCGCCTCGTCGACGTCGGCCTTGCGGACCGCGGCCATGCTGCCGAGCTTCTGCGGGTCGGCGTCGGCCATCGCCGCACCGCGCGCGGCGGCGAGCACGATTGCCTCCTGCTCGGTGATCGCACCGCCGGCGGCCAACGCGACGATCTCGCCCAGCGAGTGACCGAAGTAGGCGACCGGCTCGTCGAGCTCGAGCGCCGAGAGCCGGGCCAGCGACGAGCAGACGATCGCCGGCTGCGTGAAGCGCGTGCTCTCCGCCGTCTTCGGGAACGGGTCCTCCCCGACGGCCGCGACGACCGCCTCGAAGAGGTCTGGGCGGAGCCGGGCGACCTCGTCGCCGGCACCCTCCATCGGCGTGCCTTGCCCGGGGAAGAGGATCGCGGTAGGGACGTTCACGACCGAACAGCCTGTCATGCCCGCGCGGTGGCGGGCCTCCGGCCGCGGAGCAGACCCCCTGCTCGGGGGTCCGCGTCAGGGACCCGGAACCGGCCCGCCCAACCGGGCGCGCGAGCGGCTACAGCAGCCCGCGCTGGTCCGCCGTGCGGACGGCTTCGGCGCGGTTGCGGACCTCGAGCTTGCGGTAGAGCGCGCTGGTGTGCTCCTTGACGGTGTGCGGCGAGAGGTGCAGCGTCTTGGCGATCTCGGGGTTGGTCGCCCCGGTCGCGATCAGGCCGAGGATCTCGCGCTCGCGCGCGCTCAGCCCCGCGGGGGTCGCCGGTCCGGCGCTGGCCTCGAAGACGGTCCGCCCCGCCGCCACCGCCTGCACGGCTCGGCAGACGTCGGCCGCCGGCCAGTCCTTCGGCACGAACCCCGAGGCGCCGGCGGCCCGGGCTGCGGCGGCAGAGATCCGTCCGGCTCCGGACAGCAGCAGGACGCGCGTGCGCGGCTCGGCCTTGCGCAGCCGCTCGCAGAGCTCGGCGCCGGACTCGGTGCCGAGGAACAGGTCGACCAGCGCCACGTGCGGCGAGTAGCGCGTGGCCAGGTCGACCGCTTCTTGGCCGTTGTGCGCGCTCAGGCAGCGAGCGACCCAGGTTTGACTCGACAACAGCGAACGCAGGCCCCAGTGGACCACGTCGTGGTCGTCCACCAACAGCACCGTCGTCCGTCCGACTTCACGCGTCACGCGGCTTGCTCCTGTCCGTCGGCCGCCGGGAGCAACAACCGCACCCGCCAACCGGATTCACCGTGCGCCCCGAACTCCAGCAGACCGCCGGCCTGGAGCGCTTCCACGGCGGCCAACCGCAGGCCGAGCCCGCCGCGTCCCGCCTCCGAGCGACGGGCACCGTCGCTCACGATCGTCATCGCCAGCGCATCGTCGACCCGCTCGAGCGAGATCTGCAGCACGGTCGGCCGGCCGTGCTTGATCGCGTTGCGGACCGCCTCGCCGAGCACCGACTGGGCGAGCGGCTCGAGATGCGCGGGAACGGTGGCACCGGGCTCGATCGCGGCCCGCAGCTCGACGTTGTCGTGCGCGCGCCGCAGCCGGTCGATCTCCTCGGCGAGCGTCAGCGCAGTCGGGGTCTCGGAGCCCAGCGCCGGCCCCTGCAGCAGCTGCCGCAGGTCCGCCTGGGTCGCTTCGACCTCGTTGCGCGCGCGCTCGCGGGCCTCACCCTCGAGCGGTGCGTCGGACGCGAGGACCAGCCCGACGCCGAACATCCGCTGGATCACCTGCTCGTGGACCTCGCGCACGAGCGTCAGGTGCCGTGTCATCTGGCGCGCCTGCTCCTGGTGGCGGGTGGCGCGACGGGCGACGGACGCGAAGGCCACGACCTTGCCGGCGATCCACAGCGCGTCGCGCTCGGCCGCCCCCAGAGCCTCGCCGGTCGTCCGCTCGACGACCATCACGCCGTACCAGGTGCCTCCGGCGGCGATCGGCACGTAGGCCAGGTCGCCCTCGGGCAGCTGGAGCAGATCCGGCCGCTGAACCCCGTGGTCCGGGATGTCCAGCGCGTCGACCACGCGGTCCTCCTCGAGCGCGACCCGGGAGAGCGGCGCGTCCTCGATCCCCACGCCCTCGGGCGGGAACGCCTCGCGCTCGATCCGGTACGAGCCGACCGGTCGAACCCGCCGCCGCCCCTCGTCGTAGAGGAACATCACGGCGCGGTTGACGCCGACGGCCCCGCAGACCGCGGTGCAGAGCCGGTCGTAGAACGACGCGCTGTCCGGGGTCGCCTCTTCGAGACCCGCCATCGCCTGGACGAACACCCCGAGGGCATCCGCCGCGATCACGGCCGCCGACTGGTGCGGGAGCGCTGATTCGTCGGGGGCCATCCGTCCAGGCTATCCGTCGGGCCCCGAACCGGCGTCCATGCCGCCGCCGCGGATGCATGCCCCCGAATCGGCCGCTCGCCCTCGGCGCCCTGGAGGGGACCCGAAGTAGACGCCGAACAGAGCTGGCACGATGTCTCCCATGAACTTCCCACATCGCGTCGCCCTGGGCCTCGCCGTGACCGCTGCCGTCGCGCTCGTGCCGGCCACCGGCGCGAGCGCCGCTCCTCTGAAGGGCCTCCAGGACCAGGAGATGACGGTCAACCTCCCGAACCTGACGCCGTCGTTCCTCGACGCGGCCGATTCCGCGCGGGTCGAGATGGTGCGCTTCAACACCCGCTGGGACGGCAAGGCCAGCGCGCCGACCCAGCAGCAGGTCGATGCGATCCGCAATACCGTCCTGCAAGCGGAGTTGCGCGACAGCCGGATCTCGTCGATCCTGGTCGTGCCGAACATCGCCGGGGGCGACTCGTTCAACCCGCGCGGCAAGCGTCCCGGCCCGACGGCCGCGTCGAAGGTCTCGGTCCGGGCCTACTCGGCGTACATCCAGTCGCTCGCGACCCAGCTGCGCGACCTGCCGGTCAACCGCTTCTACTCGGCGGTCAACGAGCCCAACTGGTACCGCCACCTGCCCAAGCGCGGCGGAGCGACGATGTACCGCCGGCTGCACAACACGGCCTACACCCAGATCAAGCGGATCGACCCGAAGGCGAAGATCCTGCTCGGCGAACTCGCTCCCTACGCTCGACCGCTGTCGAAGACGTACCCGAACGGCCAGTCGACGAACCCCGGCAGCTTCATGCGCGAGGTCCTCGGCCTCGACCGCAACTGGAAGTCCCGCGGGAGCAGCAAGACCTTCACGGTCAAGGCCGACGGCGTGTCCCTGCACACGTACGACTTCAAGGCCGATCCGCGGAAGAAGCGCAAGAACCGTGATGACTGGACGCACGGCAACCTGAGCTACGCGAAGGCCGATCTGCGCAAGGCCGCCCGCACCAAGCGGCTGCCGTCCCGGGCCGTGTCGAACCTGTACCTGACCGAGTTCGCGTACAAGACGAGCGGCAGCGACTCGATTCCGGTCAGTCGCGCCAACACGTACCTGCGCGCGGCGTGGAACATCGCCAAGCGGCAGAAGACGAAGAGCTTCCTCTGGTACCAGCTGCGCGACCCCAGCACCCGCAGCGAGCTGTGGCAGTCCGGCCTGCAGTCGCGGACCGGCACGCCGCGCGCCACCTGGCGCACCTTCGTCGGCCTCCGCTAGGCGATCGACCGCTGCCCGTTCGCCGTCGAGGCGGGCGAACGGGCGGCCTTCCCGACGGTCGACGGAAGGTATTTGGCGGTGCACCGATCCCTTTAGGTTCTCGTGGTGTTCTGTAAGGCATGACTCGAACCCGAGCCAGCATTGCCCTGGTCACCGTCGCCGCGTCCGCCGCCGTGGCCCTCCCCGCCACCTCGGCCCACGCCGCCCCCGCGAAGGGCCTGCAGGACCAGGAGATGACGGTCAACAACCCCCTCCTCCGGGAGCAGTTCCTGAAGGACGCGAAGTCCGCGAAGGTCACCCTGCTCCGCTTCAACACCCGCTGGAACGGCAAGTCGAGCCTGCCGGACAACTGGCAGATCGCCGCGATCCGCGACACCATCGCCCAGGCGCGCCACTACGGGATCAAGCAGGTCCTGATCGCGCCGACCGTGGTCAACGGCGCGTCGTTCAACCCTCGTGGAAAGCGGCGCGGTCCGACGGCGTCGTCGAAGATCTCTTCCCGGGCGTACAAGACCTACATCCAGACGGTCGCGACCGAGTTCGACAAGGTCTCGGAGGGCATCGAGATGCTCTACGCGCCGCTCAACGAGCCCAACTGGTACCGACACCTGCCCAAGCGCGGCGGCCCCCAGATGTACCGCCGGCTGCACAACATCGCGTACGACGAGATCAAGAAGATCGACAAGGACGCGAAGATCCTCTTCGGCGAGCTGGCCCCCTACGCGCGCCCGAAGTCGCGGAACTACCCGCACGGCCAGTCGACCGACCCGGGCGTGTTCGTCCGCCAGGTGCTCGGCCTGAACCGCAGCTGGCGCGCCACCGGCAGCCGGCGGACCCACGAGATCAAGGCTGACGGCGTGTCGCTGCACACGTACGACTTCAAGGCTGATCCCCGCAAGCGGCGCACCAACCGCGACCAGTGGACCCACACCCAGGCCAACATCAGCTACGCGAAGACCAACCTGCGCCGCGCCGCGCGGACCAAGCGCCTGCCGGCGAGCGCCGTCCGCAACCTGTACCTGACCGAGTTCGCGTACAAGACCTCGGGCAGCGACCGGATCCCGGTCGGCCGGGCCAGCGTGTACCTGAACCGCGCCTGGGCGATCGCCAAGCGCCACAACGTCAAGAGCATGGTCTGGTACCAGCTGCGTGACCCGAAGTCGCGGAGCGAGCTGTGGCAGTCCGGCCTGAAGACGTCGTCGGGCAGCTCGCGCTCGACCTGGAACACCTTCCGCCGCCTGAAGTAGCCGCCCGCGGCCGTCGCCGCGCCCGCAGGGACACCGGACCCCGCAGGGCCCATCGGGCCCCGGTCCGGTGTCCCTGCGACCCTGACGGGGTACCCGAAGGCACCGTCGACCGACGGAGCCCCGACCCGCAGGAGCCTCGCCGATGCACGAAACCGAAGCCGACGCCGTCGTCCTGGGAGCAGGACCGGCGGGTGAGGTGATCGCCGGACTGCTCGCCGACGCCGGACTCGACGTGGTGATCGTCGAGCCCCGGCTCGTCGGCGGCGAGTGTTCCTTCTACGGCTGCATGCCGTCGAAGGCCCTGCTCCGCCCCGCCGAGCTGCTGGCCGAGGTCGCCCGCGTGCCCGGGGTCCGCGAACTGGTCCACGGCACGCTCGACCCGCAGCACGTGCTCGACCGTCGCGACGAGGTGATCCACGAGCTCGACGACGACGTCCAGCTGCCGTGGCTCGACGAGCGCGGAATCCGGCTGATCCGCGGCCACGCGCGGTTCGCGGGCGAGCGGACCGTCGAGGTCCGCGACGGCGACCGGGCGCGCGAGCGGATCGTCGCCCGCCGGGCCGTGGTGGTCGCGACCGGCACGCGGCCCGCCACCCCGCCGGTCCCTGGCCTCGCCGAGGTCGGCGGCTGGAGCAACCGCGAGGGCACCACCGCGGAGCAGGTGCCGGGAGCGCTGATCGTGCTGGGCGGCGGACCGATCGGCTGCGAGCTCGCCCAGGCGTGGAGCTCGCTCGGCGCGCGGGTCACCGTGCTCGAAACCGCCCCGAGGATCCTGCTCAAGGAGGAGCCGTTCGCGGCCGCGCTGGTGACCGAGCGGATGCGCGCCGACGGCATCGACGTCCGCACCGGCGTGACGGTGGCGCAGGCGGCGCGCGAAGCCGACGGCAACGTCGTCGTGACGCTCGAGGGCGGGGAGCAGATCATCGCGGACGAGATCCTCGTCGCCGCCGGCCGCACCCCCAACACCGACGAGCTCGGGTTGGACCGGATCGACGTCGAGACCGACGAGCGGGGCTTCCTCGAGACCGACGAGTCGCTGCGGGTCGGGGGCCTCCCCTGGCTGTTCGCGCTCGGAGACGTCAACGGGCGCGCGCTGCTGACCCACCAGGGCAAGCGACAGGCGCGGGTGGCCGGCGCTCACCTGCTCGATCGCCCGGGCGGGGCGTTGCGACCGGACGAACCGGACGGCGGGCGCAGTCCGCGGGTCACCTTCACCGAGCCGCAGGTGGCAGCCGTCGGCTACACGCTCGAAGCAGCTCGAGACGCCGGGATCGACGCCGTCGCGATCGACGCACCGACCGACGGCACCGCCGGTGCGAGCTTCATCGGCAAGGACGCCGGCGGCACCACGCGATTCGTGGTCGACCGCGAGCACGAACGGCTGGTCGGCGCCACGTTCGTCGGCCCCGGGGTCGCCGAGCAGCTGCACGCCGCCACGGTCGCGGTGGCCGGGCAGGTGCCGCTCGCGCTGCTCGATCTCGCCACCCCCGCCTTCCCCACGCGCAGCGAGACCTGGCTGCGCCTGATCGACCGCGGTCCGCTCTAGGGATCCCGAACTCCGGAGCGGCGGCGTTGTCCGGCATACAAGAACATTCCCCTGGATCACGCCGCCGACTGTGCACTTGGTCATAGGATTGGACCCCGTGAGCGCCGTGTCCGATTCCGTCAACCGCCCGCTACGCGTCGCCATCGTCGGCGCGGGACCCTCCGGGTTCTACGCCGCCGGGCAACTGCTGTCCGCCAAGGACATGGAAGTCGACGTCCAGGTCAACCTGTTCGACCGCCTCCCCACCCCGTACGGCCTCGTCCGCTTCGGCGTCGCACCGGACCACCCGAAGATCAAGTCCGTCATCCGCGTCTACGACAAGATCGCCCAGAAGCCCGGATTCCGGTTCTTCGGCAACGTCGAAGTCGGCCAGGACATCACCCACGACGAGCTCGCCGAACGCCACGACGCCGTGATCTACACCACCGGCGCCGCCCACGACCGACGCCTCGGAATCCCCGGCGAAGACCTCCCCGGATCACACGCCGCCACCGAATTCGTTGCGTGGTACAACGGCCACCCCGACGCCGCCGACCGCCAGTTCGACCTCTCCGGCAAACGCGCCGTCGTGATCGGCAACGGCAACGTCGCCGTCGACGTCGCCCGCATGCTCGCCCTGACCCCCGACGAGCTCCAAGCCACCGACACCGCCGACCACGCCATCGAAGCGCTCGCCGCATCGAACATCGAAGAGATCATCGTGCTCGGCCGCCGCGGCCTCGCCCAAGCCGCATTCACCAACCCCGAGCTCCGCGAACTCGGCGAACTCGAAGACGCCGACATCATCGTCTCCCCCGAAGACGCCGCGCTCGACGCCGGATCGAAGGCGTGGCTCCAGCGTGACGGCGCCGACGTCCGCGAGCAACGCAACGTCGAGATCGCCACCGAATACTCCACCCGCACCCCCGCAGGCAAGAAGCGCCGCGTCATCCTCCGATTCCTCGCATCACCGCAGCAGATCGTCGGCGACGACAAGGTCGAAGGGATCGAGATCGTCAAGAACGAACTCGTCGCCGACGACGACGGCTGGCTCTCCGCCCGCCCGACCGACCACACCGAACGGATCGACTGCGACCTCGTGCTCCGCTCGATCGGCTACCGCGGATCACCACTGCCCGGCGTCCCGTTCGACGACCAACGCGCCACCATCAACAACGTCGCCGGCCGCGTCATCGACGGCGACAGCCAAGAAACCGTCCCCGGCCTCTACACCGCCGGCTGGATCAAGCGCGGCCCCTCCGGCATCATCGGCACCAACAAGAAGTGCGCCCAGGAAACCGTCAACCTCCTGCTCGAAGACCACGCCGCCGGCAAGCTCCCCGCACCGACCGTGACCGACGACGACCTCCAGCAGCTGGTCGCCTCACGCAAGCCCGAGTACGTCGACTTCGCCGGCTGGACCAAGATCGACGCCCACGAACAAGCACTCGGCGAACCGCAGGGCCGCCCCCGCATCAAACTCGTCGACGTCGACGAGATGGTCAAGATCGCGAAGAGCTGACCCGGCCGCGCCGCCCGGCTCCGCACGGAGCCGGAGCCGTTCGGCGTCGCCTCAGACGCTCCCGAAACGACGAAACCGCCCGGTCGCCCGGGCGGTTTCTCGTTGAGAGCCCTCTATGAGACTCGAACTCATGACCCCTTCCTTACCATGGAAGTGCTCTACCACTGAGCTAAGAGGGCAACGGCGGCGAATCTTAGCGGGATTCCCCAGACTATGGGCCGCGGGCCCGCAGGCGCCGACCACGGTCGAGTACCGTCCGCCCGAAAGCAACCGAGGAGTCATTGTGTCAGGACTGGGTGGAACCGCGAGCGGCGAGATCGACGCACCGATCGATGAGGTCTGGGCCGCGGTCAGCGACGTCGCCTCGTTCTCCGCCTGGCAGGACGGCATCGTCTCCTGCACGCCGCTCGACACCGACCCGGCCGGAGACGTCGCCCAGGCCCAGCTGGTGGCCGACGCGAAGGTCAAGGAACTGAGCGTCGTCGCCCGGTTCGAGCGGACCGCACCGACGCGGATCGCCTGGTTCGTGGAGCGTGGCGACGTGAAGAAGCTCGACGGCTCCTGGACGCTCGAGGACCTCGGGGGCGGTCGCACCCGGGCGACCTACGAGATCGAGGTCGATCCGGGACGGATGCTGCGGATGATGGTCCGCGGCCCCGTCGAGGAGAAGATCCGCGAGAAGCTGGTCGACCGGCGGCCGGCCGAGCTCGCGGAGCGGGTCCGGACGCTGCGCGCCGGCTAGTCCCGAGTACACACTGCCCGCCCCACCCACTCCGGCCACGCAACGGCCGCAGAGGGAGTGGGGACGGGCGGACCGGCGGAGGCCGCGCCGCAGCGCCTCCGCCAGCCGTATTCGGCTACTCGCCGTCGGTGACCTTGACCAGGTCGACCGCAAACACCAGGGTCGAGTTCGCCGGCAGCGACGGACCCTGGTCCTGGGCACCGTAGCCCTGCTCCGGCGGCACGATCAGCAGACGACGGCCGCCTTCCTTCATCCCCGGGATGCCCGCGGTCCAGCCCTCGATCAGGCCGCCCTCGACGAGCGGGAACGAGGTCGAGTTCGGCTCACGCGTCCAGGACGAGTCGGCGACCTCGCCGCCCCACACCTGCAGCGTGTAGCGGACCTCGATCGTGTCGCCGAGCTTGGCTTCCTTGCCGTCGCCCTCGACGATGTCCTCCTGGATCAGCTCGGTCGGTGCGGTGCCCGACATCGGGATGAACTCCGGAGCCGTGTCCAGGTCGGTGCCGACTCCCTCGGCGATCTGGGCGACCGACGGAGCGTCGCCACCACCGGCCGACTCGGAGCCGGTGGTCATCGTCGACGTCGCCTCGGTGACGTCGGCTGCGTTGTTGTCGTCACCGCACCCGGCCACCACGAAAGCGGCCAGGACGAGCGGGACCGAGAGCATTCGGCGCGAAAGCATGCCGTGCAGCCTAATGCAGGCTCCCCCCTCCGTGCCCTTTCGCACACATCAAGGTCTCCTATGAGCGGGCGACCGCCTGCCCACACGGCCGGTCAGGCGCGCCCGACCAACTCGCCGAACAGCCGCTCGAGCGTCGCCGCCGGGTCCTCGCAGGTCCCGGTGTGGACCGGCGACGGCTGTACGATCGTGCTCGACGGCGCCGCGATCCAGCCGAACCGATCGGAGCGCTCCAGCGCCGCCACCGCACCCGCGGCCGGGTCCCCTTGGGCGACCCGCCGGATCCCTTCCAGGTGGGCCTCCAGCGCGTCGAGGTCGAGAGCCGGATCGAGCGCTCGCAGCCGGTTGCGGTCGACGGCCACCCGGACGTCGAGGAAGCGGTGCCGGCGGGAGTGCACGACGACCCCGACGTTCATCGCCTCGCCCCGGGTCAGCGAGGGGACGACCCGGAGCACCGCGTACTGGAAGACCTCGTCCTCGTCAGGCGCGGGCACGCTCGGCCTCCTCCACGAAATCACGGGGATTCGCATGACGCGCCAGCAGATCGGCCACCATCAGCTCGGCCGCGTCGGCGTCGAGCCAGCCCGGGGGGACCTGGCCGACGACGCGACGCAACAGCGCCTCGTCGATGTGCCGGGCGAGCCGCTCGTCGGCCGCGGCGATCGAGCCGGCGCGCGGCAGCAGCACGTGGTCGCGGATCGCGGGGAAGCGCCCCCGGGCCCTGGCGGGGTCGAGGCCGGCGTGCTGCCGGTAGAGCGCCGCGCCGTTGTCGATCACCCAGACGCGGCCGTGCCAGGTCAGCAGGTTGGGGTTGCGCGGCGTGCGGTCGACGTTCTCGCAGAACGCGTCGAGCCAGACGATCGCCGCGGCCAGGTCCGGCTCGGGCTGCACGCCCGAGGCGGGGGTGTACGGCAGCGCCTGCGGCAGGAAGTCCAGCCCGACGTTGCATCCCGCGCTGGCGGCCAGGTGATCCTGGATCTCCGGGTCGGGCTCGGCGTGCGAGAGCTCGATCGGCAGGTCGACGAGGACCAGCTCCGGCATCAGCAGGCCGAGGTCCGGCTCGGCCTCGGCAAGCGCGCGGGCGATCTCGCCGACGACCAGCTCGGCGACCAGCGCCTTGCTGCCCTGGGCAGCGCCGGCGAGCTTGACCACGTAGAGCCCGTCGTCGTCGGCCTCGACCAGCGCGGGCACCGATCCGCCCTCGCGGAGCGGCGTGACATAGCGGGTGGCGCGGACCGTGCGGAGCACCCGCGCAGCGTATAGAACGACGAAGGCCCCTTGCGGGGCCTTCGGAAGTGGGGGGAACAGGATTCGAACCTGTGTAGGCAGAGCCAACGGGTTTACAGCCCGTCTCCTTTAACCACTCGGACATCCCCCCGAGCGAAAGGAGATCCTAGCGAGGCGGCGGAAAACGTGCCGCCTCGCCGGGTCGACCTCAGACTGCGTCGCGGAGGCGCTGCGACTCCGGCAGCGACTCCAGCTTCTTCAGGGTGTGGCTCTCGATCTGCCGGATCCGCTCGCGGGTCACGTCGAACGCGCGACCGACCTCCTCGAGGGTGCTGGGGCGGTCGCCGGAGAGACCGAACCGCATCTCGATCACCTCGCGCTCGCGCTGCGGCAGCGTCGAGAGCGCGCGGCGGACGTGCTCGCGACGGAGCTGCTCGCTGGTCATCTCGAACGGGGACTCGGCGTCCTTGTCCTCGACGAAGTCGCCGAGCGAGGACTCCTCGTCGTCGCCGACTGGCTTCTCGAGCGAGATCGGCTGCTGCGACATGCGCAGGATGTCGCGCACGTCGCGGACGTCCATGTCGACCTCGCTGGCGATCTCCTCCGGCGACGGCTGGCGGCCGAGCGACTGGACGAGCTGACGCTCGACGTGGACGACCTTGTTCAGCTTCTCGACCATGTGGACCGGGATCCGGATCGTCCGGCCCTTGTCGGCGATCGCGCGGGTCACGGCCTGGCGGATCCACCAGGTGGCGTAGGTGGAGAACTTGTAGCCGCGGCGGTAGTCGAACTTCTCGACGGCGCGGATCAGGCCCAGCGACCCCTCCTGGATCAGGTCGAGGAAGCTGAGTCCGCGACCGAGGTACGCCTTCGCGATCGAGACGACGAGGCGCAGGTTGGCCTCGATCATCTGCTGCTTGGCCTGCATGTCGCCGCGTTCGATCCGCTTGGCGAGCGTGACCTCCTGGTCGGCGGTCAGCAGCGCGACGCGACCGATCGAGCGCAGGTACATGCGCAGCGAGTCGAGGCTCGGCTCGACGGTGAGGTCGATCTGCGGGCGCGCCTTGCTGCTGCCGTCGCGATCCTTGCGGGACGAGGTCTGCTCGAGCCGCTCGGCCTCGCGGGCGGCGCGGTCGGTGGCGTCGCCGCCGTGGAGGACGTCGACGCCGGCTTCATCGAGGTGGCTGTGGAACGCGCTGAGCTGCTCCTTGGTGACCTCCGCCTCCTCGAGCGAGGCGGCGATGTGCTCGACGGTCAGGTAGCCACGCTCCTGCCCCTCCGCGATCAGTGTCCGCAACTCGGCGATCTCGGTGATCGGCGTCTCGTCGGCCAGTAGTGCCCGGTTGTTGCTCACGTCAGAACCTTCCTCTGTCGGTTCAGCGCCGTCGGATCTCCGAGGACGCGGATCACGTTGTCACCGCTCCGACCCGCGCTTCGCGTCGTCCCGTGTGCGCCGAATTCGGCGGATCGGTGTGACGGAAGGCACGTTGTCGTCCTCGCAAGGAATAGCACAAGGTTTCGCGCCGGGGCGCCGAGACCGTGACACCGGTCACAGAACGCCTGCAACCTCGGGGGCACGCGAAAGCGTTTCCGTGCGTCCGATCCGGCTTCGGCGTGGACTTCGGGCGTTGGCGCGTACCGTATGGGGAGTCGCTCGACCGGGCCGTGCGCGACGCCGGCCATGATGAACTGCAAGCGAGATCCCATGAATACGACCCGATTCGCCCTCGATGTCCAAAGCCTGCAGCCCGCGGTGCGCGTGGCGTTGTCGCGGGTCGGCGTGGAGAACGTCGAGAAGGTGATCCGGGTCGGACCGCCCGGCGCCGAGGTCCCGTACCTGGCGAGCTTCCGGACCGAGATCGACCTGGGTCCGGCCCAGAAGGGCGCGCACATGTCGCGCTTCGAGGAGGTCGTCAACGAGGTGGTCGGCGATCTGGTGGTGGGCGACGGCGCCGCGGGCGCGTTGCGCGCGGAGGACGTGGCCCACCGCGTCGCGGTCGCGATCCGCGAGCGGCAGGACGCCCGCCGAGCGGAGGTCCACGTCACCGCGCGGTACCCGGAGCAGCGCGACGCGCCGGTATCGGGGATTCCGACCCAGGAGATCTTCACGCTGCACGGCGTCGCGGTGGCGAGCGAGACCGAGACCCGCACGATCACCGGGGTCACGGCGCAGGGGATGACCGCCTGCCCGTGCGCGCAGGAGCACCTGCGCGAGTCGTCGGCGGAACGACTCGAGGCCGCCGGGTTCGACGAGCAGCAGATCACCACGATCCTCGAGGCCGTGCCGGTCGCCACCCACAACCAGCGCGGCTTGGGCACGGTCTACCTGGGCCGGATCGACGGCCTCGGGACCGATCGAACGGTCGACGTCGACGCGCTCGACCTGGTGCGCCTGGTCGAGTCGTCGATGAGTTCCGAGATCTTCGAGCTGATGAAACGCTCCGACGAGGGCACCGTGGTCGAGCGCGCGCACCGCAACCCGCGGTTCGTCGAGGACTGCGTGCGCGAGATGGTGCGACAGATCGCCGAGCAGTACGGCGGCCTGTCCGACGACGCGTTCTTCCTGGCCCGCCAGCAGAACCTCGAGACGATCCACCAGCACGACGTGATCGCCGAGCGCTTCGGCACCCTCGGCGAGCTGCGTGGCGAGCTGACGGCCGGCGAGGAGCCCGCGCGGCAGACGTCGCTGCGCGAGTGGCTCGACGGCGCGGGCCGCTAGCTGGCCGCGGCCGGTCGCCTCGCCGCCGTCAGCCGGCGGTCGTCGAGGTGCGGCGCATCGTGCGCCGCAGCCCCACGAAGTAGTCGGCGCCGCTGTAGAGGGTGATCGCGACCATCGCGTAGACCAGCACGTCGAGCCAGACCGGCGCGGGCGCGATCAGGATCAGCAGGAAGATCACCAGCAGCTGGACGACGGTCTTGACCTTGCCGAGCCACGCGGCGGCGATCACCTCACCGTGCTGCGCCGCGACCACGCGGGTCAGGGTGACCGCGAGCTCGCGGCCGATCACCACGATCGCGACCCAGACCGCGACGCGGTCGAGCGAGACCAACGTGACCAGGGCGGCCAGCACGAGCAGCTTGTCGGCGATCGGGTCGGCGAGCTTGCCGAAGTCCGAGACGAGCTCGGAGCGGCGTGCCAACCAGCCGTCGACGAAGTCCGTGGTCGCGGCGAGCCAGAAGATGAACGCGGCGATCGCGTCGCCGGCGGTCGTCTTCTGCAGCAGCGCGACGACCATCAACGGGACGAGCAGGATGCGCGCCACGGTCAGCACGTTCGGCAGGTTGGCCGGCACCCGCGGGAGTATCGCGGGTGGCGGCCCAACGTGCGGCGGCCCTACCGCTTCAGGCGGTGTCCGGTGGGGTAGATCCCGGTGCACCACGCGC
>JBQGEK010000384.1:0-11018 GCA_052039575.1 Patulibacter sp.
CCGCTCAGGGGCCGAGCAGGGCGGTCAGCTCGCGCACGTCGTCGATCGCCGGCAGGCGCTCGACCGCGTCGACCAGTGCCGCGGCGCGGTCGGTGCCGACGACCGGTTCGGCGTTGATCCGGAACTTCGCCCGGACCTCGTCGGTGGTCAGCGGGCGCGAAGCACTGCCGCGGACGTCCGGGACGATCAGCTCGTCGCGGCTGCCGTCCCGCTGCTCGATCTCGATCCGAGCCGGGAACCGCGCCGGGAAGCCCGAGTCGACCCACGGCTCGTAGCGGATCCGCGACGCCAGCTCGAGCACCGCCTGATCCGCCGCGATCCCGGGGATGTCGCGCGGGCCGAGCTGCCCGCGCAGCAGTGCGGCCGCCACGCAGACCGGCAGGCTGTAGCGGGCCGCCTGGTCGCTGGACGGACGCTGCTTGTCGGCCCACGGCTCCGAGATCACCGATGCGGCCTCGACCGGCGCGTGGCAGGTCACGGACGCGACGTCGGCCGGATCGAGACCCTCCGCGAGCAGCGACTCGACCGCCTCGAGGAACGGATGGATGTAGTGGCAGACCGGGTAGCGCTTGAACGCCGCGTTCGGCAGCTCCCAGTCGCGACCGATCCCGTCGATCAGCGGAGCCAGCCGCGGAGCGACGTCGGCCTCGCGGGCGTACGAGGCGTAGAAGCCGACCGGACCCTCGAGCACGGTGTCCGGGCCGGTCACGCCGAGTTGCGCCATCTCGACGGCCATCAGCCCCGACTGCGCGGCCCAACCGGCGTGCATCGCCTTGACGGTCGAGCCGTTGCGGAGGAACTCGAACGTCCCGGCGGCCTGACTGCCGCAGATCCCGAAGGCGTTGATCAGGGTCTCGCGCGGGACGCCGGCCAGCAGGCCGGCGGCGACCGCCGCGCCGAACGGACCGGCGACGGCGACCGTCTGGAAGCCGGCGGACTGGAACCGACCCGGCGCGGCGAGGCCGAGCGCGATCAGGGTCTCCCACGCAGCGGCGACCGCGAGCAGCAGCTGGGCGCCGGACGCGCCCTCGCGCTCCGCGGCGGCGAGCGCGGCGGGGACGACGACGGCGCTGCCGTGGATCACCGACGGCACGTGCGTGTCGTCGAACTCCAGCGCGTGCATGAACGTCCCGTTGACCAGCGCCGCGTGGGCGGGGGTCAACCGGGCGTCGCGGCCGACGACGGTCGCCTCGCCGGCGCCGAGTCGCGAGAGGTCGGGGCCGATGCTGGTGGTGCCCGTCGCGCCGCCGGCGAAGCCGACGCCGAGCGCGTCGAGCAGGTGATCCTGCGCGGCGCGGGCGACCGCCGGTGGCAGCCCGTCCGCGCGCAGCGCCGAGACGCGGTCGGCCAGGACGGCGGCCAGCGGAGCGGCGGCGGCGCTCATCGCGGCAGCGGGACGTTCGCGGCAGCGGCGCCGGCGACGCGGCCGAGACCCATCGCGGTCAGCAGGCCGTTGCCCGAGCTGTAGCCCGCGCCGCCCTGCTGGCCGCTGATCCCGACGGCCACGCCACCGGTGGCGAAGAGGCCCGGGATCACGGTGCCGTCGGCCTGCAGCGGGCGAGCGTCGTGGTCGATCGCCGCACCACCCTGGGTGTGGAACAGGCCCGGGGTGGTCCGGCACATCGCGTACGGCGCGGTCAGCGGCCCGAAGCCGAAGTCCGTGCGGCCGAAGGCATCGGCGGTCCCCTGCGCACCGGCCTCGGCGTCCTTCCGGGCCTGCTCGATCGTGGCGGTCAGGGCGTCGGCCGGGACGTCGAAGAACGCCGCCAGCTCGGCCGGGTCGGACGAGACCTTGACGCCGCCCATCTCGACCAGCTCGCGGAACTCCAGCTCGTTGCCCGCGACGTAGTCGCGGATCCGCTCGTCGAACACGACGTAGGCGTGACCGCCGTTGGCGATCACGTCGGCGGCGAAGCCGGAGTAGCCGGTCGACTCGTCGCCGAACCGCACGCCGTCGGGGTTGACCAGGAAGCCGCCCTTCTCGACGGTGGTCCAGCTGGTGATCGAGCCGTGCGGGTAGGCGACCGCGGCGTAGCCCTGGTACGCGCCGATGTTCTCGAGCTTGGCACCGAGGTCGCGGACCCAGGCGACGGCCTCTCCGGTCGATCCGTGGGCGCCGAAGTACTCCGCGTCGGCGACGTCGGGGCAGTATTCGCGGACCATCTCGCGGTTGCCGGCGAAGCCGTTGGCGGCGAGGATCACGTTCGGCGCACCGAGTCGGGTGGCCGCGGCGCGCTCGCCGGCCGCCAGGACGCCGGAGACCCGACCGCTGCCGTCCAGCAGCAGGTCCTGGACCGGGTGGCCGAGCACGAGCGGGATGTCGCGTTCGTCGAGCGCGCGGACGAGGTCGTTGACCAGGTCCTGGCCCTTGCGGCTCTTCGGCGCGTGGAGGCGGGGGACGGAGTGGCCGACGTGCTTGTAGTCGGTGATCAGCTCGAGCTCGATGCCGATGTCCTCGCGCAGCCACTCGACCATCGGCGCGGACTGGGTGGCCAGCTGGCGAGTCAGCCACTCGGCCTCGTGCGGGCCGCTCTGGCGCAGCAGATCCTCGGCCATCCGCTCGGGCGAGTCCTCGATCCCGGCCTCGGCCTGGTATTTCGTGCCGCCTCCGGGGACGGAGCCGGTGCTCAGACCGGTGTTGCCGCCGGCGCGGTCGTACTTCTCGACCACGGCGACGGTCGCGCCGGCCTCGTGGGCGGCCAGGGCGCCCACGAGGCCCGCGCCCCCGGCGCCGACGACGAGGACGTCGACTTCGGTGTCGAAGTCGCCGGAGTTGTTGATCTGTGGCATGTCAGTCCTTGAGAAGCAGGTTGAGGAGCTCTCCCCACGGGCGCTGGAGCAAGGCGGGCTGCTCGATCAGGCGGCGGATCGTGGGGACGAACTCCGGGTGGGCAGGGCCGACGGACCCGGCGATCTTGTCGTCGAGCAGGGTGTCGGTCGAGAGGGGACGGTCGGGGCTGCCGATCGCGCTCATGCAGGTCCGCTCGATCGTGCTGCCGTCGTCGAGCGTCAGGACGACGGTCGACGGCCGGTCGTGCGGCGGCGCAGGGGCCGGCGTGAACGGCTGCATCGTGATCCGCCCGCGCAGCGCGGCGATCCGCGGGTCCTCGAGCGCGGGGGGAGCGGTGGCGTCGGCGTCGATCGTGCCGTAGACGAGCGCGGCGGCGGCGAGGTGCGGCACCGAGAACTTGGCGGCGAGGCTGGTCTCGGGACGGGAGTTGTCGAGCTTGAGCGCCAGCGCGTGGGTGCGAACGTCGAGCGCGACGATCCGGTCAGCGATCGCGGGTTGCTCGGCGCGGATCTCGAGCAGCGCCTCGACGGTCGAGTGCGCGTACTGGCAGCAGGCGAAGAGCTTGTGGTACCCGTCCCGGATCCCCCAGCTGGCCCCGAGGTCGGCGGTCAGCTGGTCGAGGTCCGTGGTCGCGCCCATCACGGACGCGAAGGCGGTGTTCGGGGCGGACGGGTCGCCGCCGATGCCGTGGGGCGCCCACCGGGCCATCTGGATGCCGGTCCACGCGGCCACGCCGGTCCAGACGTTGCGGACCATCGCGCCGCTGACGGCGTGGTCGAACGGCCCGAGCATCGCGGTCGTGGCCCCACCGGCGACGGCGGCCACGCACTCGTCGGGCTCGAGACCGGACGCGAATGCGGCGCCCGCGGCCGCCCCGATCGGGCCGAGCAGCGCGTGCGGGTGGATGACCATCTGCGCGTGGCGCCAGGTGCGAGCGATCCGGGTGACGACCTCGTAGCCGGCGACGAGCGCGGCGACCAGCTGCTCGCCGGTCAGCCCGCGGGCCTCGGCCTCGGCGAGCAGCGCCGGCAGCACGTAGAGACCGGCGTGCGCGGTCGCGGGGCGGTAGCCCTCGTCGAGCTCGCCCCAGTCGGCGGCGGCGCCGTTGGCGGCGGCGACGG
This sequence comes from Patulibacter sp., assembly GCA_052039575.1. GTDB lineage: Bacteria > Actinomycetota > Thermoleophilia > Solirubrobacterales > Solirubrobacteraceae > Patulibacter. The sequence continues at coordinate 3,913 of JBQGEK010000384.1, forward strand.
CGGACCGCTCGCCGCGGGTCCGGCCCGCCGCGAAGACGGTGGCCTCGGGCGCCTGTCCCGCGGTCACCAGGCTCTCGCGGACGGCCGTGACCTGCGGGTCGTCGCGGACGGCGATCATCGCGCCGAGGTCGTCGGCGATCACCAGCAGCGCCCGCTGGCGGACGTCGTCGGGGAGGTCGGCGTAGCGCACGCCGGCCGCCCAGCGGACGAGCGTCGCGAGGGCTTCCCCCGGGGACGGCTCGGGTGCAGCCGATGACGGCGCGGCGTCCGGGCGGGGGGTGGGGTGGGGCGTGTCGGTCATGGCCTCCGGACCACGCGTCGCCCGGGAGCGGGCAGGTGCGCGGTGGCCGAGAGGCTACGTCGTCAATTGCAAACTGTCAACAGCTAACAAGACCACGTTGGGTGACCGAGCGCTGGTCCGATCGTCACAACGCGTCGATGCGCCGCTGATCGGCGTCGGCCATCGCCCGGAGTGCGTAGTTGAGCGCCTTCTCCAGGTGCTGCTCCATCGCGGCCGCGGCGGCGATGGGGTCGCGGGACAGCACGGCGGCGATCAGCTCGGCGTGCTCGTCGATCGCGGCGTGGGCCCGGGTCTGGGTCTGCCCCGACTGCGTCCGCAGCAGCAGCAGCTCCCGGTTGACCGTAGCGACGTGGGACGCGAGCGTCTCGTTGTCGGAGGCGGCGGCGAGCAGCGCATGAATGTCGTGCGTGCCCTGGAACTGCGCGTCCGGATCGACGTTCTCGTCCTGCCCGGCCATGCCGGCGCGCAGCTCCTCCAGCTGGGACTGCTGGGCCGCCGTGAGGCGCTCGGCGGCCAGCGCGGCGACCTTGCACTCGAGGGTGATCCGGACCTCGAAGAGGTTGCCGACCTCGGCCGCGGTCAGCCGCCGGACGAACGCGCCGCGGTGCGGTTGGAGCACGACGAGGCCGTCGCGGGCCAGGCGCTGCATCGCTTCGCGAACCGGGCCCCGGCTGACGCCCAGGTCGGTCGCGATCTCGACCTCGTTGAGGCGGCCGCCCGGGGGGAACGCGCCGTGCAGGATCTGGTCCCGCAGCGCGCGCTCGGCCTGGTCGCTGAACGAGTTGCCGGTGCGGGAGATCGCGTTGTTGCCCGCCGGACTCATCCGGCGCTCCGGCGTGGGCCGAGGTGCGGGCTCCGGAAACCGCGGGAGTCGGTGGTCGTCATGGCCGAAAGCCTACGGGGAAACGGTCCTGTTCGCCGTGACTTCGGCCTGTTCCTGCCGCGAATTCGAACCGGGTTAACGATCAACTGTTGACAATTGACAGCCGACATGGTTCTGTATGTGCCGTGGATCACGGACAACGACAGATCGCCCCCTTGCGCGACCAGGTGCAGGCCGCGCGTTCGAACGGGCAGCCCCTCCTGCTTCCGGGGGTCTACGACGCGCTCAGCGCCCGGCTCGCCGCCGCGGCCGGCTTCGACGCCATCTACCTGACCGGTGCCGGTCTCGCCAACGCCCGGCTCGGCGTCCCGGACATCGGCCTCGTCAGCCTCGAGCAGCTCGTCGACCACGTGACGGCGATCAGCGACCGCGTCGACGTCCCGTTGGTCGTCGACGGCGACACCGGATTCGGCAATGCCGTCAACGTGACCCACGTCGTGCGCAAGCTCGAGCGGGCCGGCGCCTCCGCGATCCAGCTCGAGGACCAGGTCTTCCCCAAGAAGTGCGGGCACTTCGCCGGCAAGGCGATCGTGCCGAGCGACGAGATGGTCGGCAAGCTCCGCGCCGCCGTCGACAGCCGCCGCTCCGACGGCACGCTGATCATCGCCCGCACCGACGCCCGGGCGATCGACGGGATCGACGCCGCGGTCGACCGCGCCGGCCAGTTCCTCGAAGCCGGTGCGGACATCATCTTCGTCGAGGCCCCGACGAGCGTCGACGAGCTGCGGGAGATCGCGCGCCAGATCGACGCCCCGCTTGGTGCCAACATGGTCGAGGGGGGATCGACCCCGATAGTCCCGCTCGACGAGCTCGGCGAGCTCGGCTACTCGGTCGTGCTCTACGCCAACGCCGCGCTGCGATCTGCGCAGTACGCGGTGTCGCGTGCGTACGCCGAGCTCCGGGTATCGGGGATCAGCACCAACCTGCTCGACACGATGGCCACCTGGGAAGAGCGGCAGGCCGCCGTCGGCAAGCCCGAGTACGACGAACTGGAAGCCCGGTACGCATCGTGATTCCCGTGACGAGCCCCGCAGACCTGCGTCTCGCGGGCGGCACCGTGGTGCTGCCCGGCACCGGCGCCCAGCGCGCCGACGTGCTGATCGCCGACGGCCGGATCGCCGCCGTCGTCGAGCCGTCGTCGCTGGCGGAGGCCCGCGAGACGATCGACGTCTCGGGCCGCCACGTGCTGCCGGGCGTCGTCGATGCGCACGTGCACCTGGGCAGCGACATCCAGCAGCCGCGCGAGACCGCGGACGTCCGTCCCGAGACCGCGGCCGCCGCGGCGGGTGGCGTGACCTCGCTGGTCGCGTACCTGATGTCGGCCGAGCCGTACGAGGGCGTCTTCGCGTCGTCGAAGGCGGCGATGGAAGCCGACTCGCTGGTCGACTTCGGGTTCCACTTCTGCATCGGCACGCGCGAGCAGCTCGACGCGGTGCCGTCGTACGTCCAGGACCTGGGCGTCAGCTCGTTCAAGTTCTTCATGAACTTCCGCACGGACGAGGGCCAGCGGCTCGGGCTGCCCGGCAACGACGACGGATTCCTGCTCGAGCTGCTCGAGGCCGCTGCCGCCAACGGCGCGATGGTCAACCCGCACGCCGAGAACGCCGACCTGATCAAGCTGCTCGCCCGCCGCGGGGTGCTCGACGGTCCGGGGGTGGAGGACAACCCGCTCCAGGCGTGGGACCGCAGCCGTCCCGACTACGTCGAGGCCGAGGCGCTCGAGCGGATCGGCTTCCTGTCGATGCTCGCGCAGGCCGACCTGCACACGGTCCACGTGACCAACGAGATGTCGCTGCACGTGCTGCGCGACGTCCGCGCGCACCAGCCGAAGATCTCGATCGAGACCTGTACGCACTACCTCACGCTCGACATCGACGCCGGGGTCGGCGCGCACGGCAAGGTCAACCCGCCGCTCCGCCCGCGCAGCGATGTCGAGGCGCTCTGGGCCGCGATCGCCGACGGCACGATCGACACGATCGGCTCGGATCACGTGCCGCGGCACGGCCAGTACAAGGAGGGCGGGATCGCCAAGGCGTCGCCCGGCTTCCCCGGTCTCCAGTCGCTGCTGCCGCTGGTTCTGACCGAGGGCCATCTCAAGCGCGGGATCTCGCTCGAGCGGATCGTCGACCTGGTCTCGACCCGTCCCGCCGCCAACTTCGGGCTCGGCGACCGCAAGGGCGCGATCCGACCGGGCGCCGACGCCGATCTGGTCGTCGTCGACCTCGACGCCCCGAACGTGATCGCGACCGAGACCGAGCTCAGCGGCGCGGGCTTCACGCCGTGGAACGGCACCGAGGTCGGCGTGCGCGTCGAGCGCACGATCGTCCGCGGTCGCACCGTCTACGTCGGCACCGACGGGCAGCACACGCTCTCCGACGAGGCCGTCGGTCAGTACCTGCCGCGTGCCACGAGCGGCGCCACCACCAACCGAGGAGCCCGCGCATGAGCGCCCACCGCCCCTGGACCGACGTCATCAGCGAGGACGACGAGCTGCGCTACGAGAAGGCCGGCTTCGGTCGTCCGTCCGGCTTCGGCACGCGGCCGGCGCTGCTGATCATCGACGTCCAGCACCGGACGATGGGCAACAGCCCGAAGCCGTTCTACGAGTCGCTCGAGGACTACACGACCTCCTGCGGCGACGTCGGATGGGCCGCGGTCGACCAGATCGCCAAGCTCGTCGCGGCCTTCCGCGCCGGCGGCTTCCCGATCCTCTACCCGCACGTCGCGCCGAAGACCGACAGCGATCGCTCCGGCGTGCTCGGGGCGAAGGTCCCGGGGATCATGGACGTGCCGGACCACGGCTACCGCTTCCCCGACGCCGTGGCGCCGCAGCCGGGTGACCTGCTGTTGCCGAAGAAGCACCCCAGCGCGTTCTTCGGCACGCCGCTGGCGAGCTACCTGATCGGCCTCGGCGCCGACACGATCGTCGCCACCGGCGCGACCACGTCGGGCTGCGTCCGCGGCACCGTGGTCGACGGCTTCTCCTACAACTTCAAGTGCGTCGTCCCGTCCGACGCGGTCTACGACCGCACGCCGACGGTCCACCAGGCGAACCTCTTCGACCTCGGTCAGAAGTACGCCGACGTCACGACCACCGACGACGTCGTGGCCCAGGTCACCGCGCTGGGGAAGGGCTCCTGATGGCCTACACGACGTCCTGGGACGACCTGCCCGAGGTCGAGGGGCTGCCGAACAACTTCCGTGTCGCCGTCGCCGGCGCCGAGATGGGCATCAACCGGATCCGCTGGATCCACCCGACGGTCCTGCCCGAGCACTCGCACCCCGACCACGAGCAGGCAAACGTCGTGATCCAGGGCAAGGTCGAGTCGACGATCGGCGGTGAGACGTTCGTGCTCGAGGCCGGCGACGTCGCGATCGTGCCGAAGGGCGTCCCGCACTCCGGCCGCAGCATCGAGGGCGAGGCCGTGATCATCGAGATCTTCAGCCCGCTGCGGGTCGAGAACCTGATCGGCGCGCTCGGCGCCCCGTCGCTGCCCCCGCAGGAGGACTGAGCCGTGGCGCTGCAGCAGATCACCGACCGGGTCCACGTCGAGACCCAGCACCTCGGCTCGAACAACGGGATCGTCGACGGCGGTCGCGGTGAGCTGCTGCTGATCGACGCCCCGCACCGGCCGACCGACGCTCAGCGCTGGGCGCTGACGGTCGCCCGCTTCGGGACGCCGCGCTTCCTGGTCAACACCGACCACCACCCCGACCACACGATCGGCAACCGCTGGGTGCCGGGCACCGTCGTCTCGCACGAGCTGACCCGCAGCCGCCTGGTCGAGGCGGCGCCCACGCGCGAGTACCTGCGCGACCTGTTCGCGGTGATCGACCCGGACGCGGTGCCGCTGGTCGACGACTACGAGGTTCGCCTCGCCGACGTGACGTTCAGCGACCGCCTGGAGCTGTTCGTCGGCGACGTCCGCGCGACCCTGCACCACACGCCGGGGCACACGATCAACACCGTGATGGTGCACCTGGCCGACGACGGCGTCCTCTTCACGGGGGACAACGTCTGCAATCTTGGGCTCCCGGCCTTCCTCGACGCTTCGGTCGACCGATTCTTCTCGGCGATCGATGCGGCGGAGGCCCTGGAGTTCGACCATCTTGTCCCGGGGCACGGAGAGCCCGGTGGCCGCGAGCTCCTCGCGCGCTACCGCGACTGGGGACGCGAGGTCGTGGGCACGGTTGCCGACGCTCGCGACCGCGGTCTGACACGGGACGAGTGCGCCGCGCAGATCCGGTTCGAGGACCTGATCCACGCGGGCATCGGGGAGACGCCGGGGTATCCCGGCGACCTCATCGAGTACTTCCAGCAGCGATCGATCGAGCAGATCTTCGATGACGTGGAACGCGAGCCCTCGCTGAGGGACCGCTAGGACGCAAAGCAACGAGAAGGAACAGATGCGCAAACTCACCACATTCGGCGCGATCGCCGTGCTCGGAGTCGCCGCCCTGGCCGGCTGTGGCTCCGACGACAACGACACGGAGACCGCTTCGAACTCCAGCAACGGCACGCCGGCCGGTACGGCCGTCAGCGCCGAGAACGTGCAGTACTCCAAGGAGCAGATCGAGGCCAACCTCGGCGTTCCGGCGTTCGAGCCCGAAGGCGACCCGATCGACGTCTCGAGCCTCAAGGGCAAGACGATCTACTCGATCCCGATCACGACGCAGATCCCGTTCTACAAGGACGGCGAGGCGGCGATGAAGGAAGCCGCCGAGAAGGCCGGCGTCAAGTACGTCACGTACCCGGCGCAGGGCAACATCTCCGACTTCCAGCAGGGCTTCGCCGACGCGATCAACGCCAAGGCGTCGGTCATCATCCTCAACGGCCCGCTGCCCGACACGCTGCAGCCGCAGATCCGTCGCGCGGCCGCCGCGGGCATCAAGATCATCGCCGCCCACGAGGAGGACGTCTCGATGCCGGTTCCGACCGGCGTTGACGCCGTCGCCGCGGGCAAGTTCTACGACGCCGCTCGCCTGATGGTCAACAACGCGGTCGCGGACGCCAACGGCGAGCCGATCAAGGCGCTGGCGATCTCCTCGGACGACACCCGTCCGTCGAAGGGCATGGTCGACGCGATGCGCGACGAGCTCAAGACCCGCTGCGGCGACGAGTGCTCGATCACCGTGACGAACGTCCCGGTCGCCGACTGGGCGTCGAAGATCCAGGGCGAGGTCCAGTCGCAGCTCAACCGCGACGGCGACATCAACACGATCCTGCCGATCTTCGACTCGATGACGCAGTACGTCGACCCGGCCGTCCGCCAGGCCGGCGGTGGCCGCGAGATCAAGACGTACTCGTTCAACGGCACGCCGTCGATCAACCGGTTCCTGACCAACGAGGGCAGCACCCTGCAGGCCAACATGGGTGAGGATCCGCTGTGGATCGCCTACCTGACGATGGATCAGGCCTTCCGCCTGATGCTCGACGAGGAGGTCCTCGACAACCCGGCCGCTCCGCTGCGCGTGTTCAACAAGGACAACGTCAACGAGCAGGGCGACCCGCCCGAGGTCGGCAAGGGCTTCGGCGACGAGTTCATCCCCGGCTACGAGAAGCTCTGGGGCCTGCAGTGAGCACCCCCAGCCACGTCACGACCGGAGCCGCTGGCGGCTCCGGTACGGACGTCCTCCGAATCACGGGACTCGTCAAGCGGTTCAACGGCGTTCCCGCCCTCGGTGGCGTGGACCTCGCCGTTGCGCCTGGCGAGGTCCACGGGCTGCTTGGCGCCAACGGCTGTGGCAAGTCCTCGCTGATCAAGGTCCGCGCAGGCGTCCACGACGTCCTCGAAAGCGCGGTCGACGGTCGTCTCGTAGCGGCGCCCTGACTTGCGCAGCGAGCGCGTCACCCGCAGCTGCGCCGGGTGCAGGACGCCACGACGCAGGGGCGACCACCACAGCAGCTCGCCGTCGTCCGGC
>JBQGEK010000385.1:0-9235 GCA_052039575.1 Patulibacter sp.
GCCGGCGGCCCGACCGCCTTCTCCGACACGTGGTCGCTCGGCCCGCTGCCGGCCGGCGAGGAGCGCACCTTCACCTGGAAGCTGACGCCGGTGCTCGCGGGCAGCCACGAGATCGTCTGGAGCGTCGCCGGAGACCTGATCGAGGACGGTCCGGTCGAGGCCACCGGCGGCGACGCCGACGGCGCGATCGACGTCACCGTCGCGCGCTAGCCCGCTCGACCCCGGGCACGACGACGGGCGACCCGTGGGCCGCCCGTCTCGAACCATCCATCGAAGATGCGGGTAGGAGGCTGGACGCTGCAGCATCCAGCCTCGACCGCCGACGGCCCCTACGGTGGGAGGTTCACCGCAGGAGCGTCAGTCTTGTGCCGTCAGGCCGGCGGCAGGTCCTCGACCGCGTGGGCCTGCAGCGTCTCGGTGCCGGACTCGCCGGTCCGGATCCGGTAGGACTCCTCGACCGGGACGATGAACACCTTGCCGTCGCCCACCGCACCGGTGCGGGCGTGCGTGAGGATCGAGTCGACGATCGTCTGCACGTCGCCGTCGTCGACCACGCACTCGATCTTGAGCTTCGGGCGCAGGTAGTTCGTCAGTTCGGCACCGCGGTACTTCTCGGTGATCCCCTTCTGACGTCCGGAGCCCTTGACCTCGGTCACCGAGAGGCTCGGGAAGCCCAGGCTCAGCAGCTCGCTGCGGATCGGCTCGAAGGCCTCGTGGCGGATGTACGCAACGATCATCTTCATGCGGGGATCTCCTTGTTCTTGGTCTGCGCCGACGCCAAGGCGGGATCGCTGGTGTAGCCCATCAGCTCAGCCTCGGGGATGAACTGCTCGGGGTAGCCATACATGCCGTGCTCGGAAATGTCGAGACCGGCACGCTCTTCCTCGGGGCTGACGCGCAGCCCGATCGTGACGTCGATCAGCTTGAAGACCGCGAAGGACGCTGCGAAGACGAAGACGAAGGCGATGACCACCGTGGCTGCCTGTGTACCCAGCTGACCGAGGCCGCCACCGTAGAACAGGCCGATCTGGCCCGGCTCGACGAGACGCGGCGAGGCGAACAGACCCGCGGCGAGCGTGCCCCAGATACCGGCGAGGCCGTGAGCGGAGACGGCACCGACCGGATCGTCGATCCGCAGGCGATCGATGCTGAACACGCCGAGCACGACGATGATGCCGCCGACGATGCCGATCAGCGGAGCGGCCCAGATCTCGATGAAGCCGGCGGGCGCGGTGACCGCGACCAGACCGGCGATCGCACCGTTGCCGATCATGCCGACGTCGAACTTCTTGGTGATCGCGTAGACCGTCACCATCGCGGCCAGCACGCCACCCGCGGCACCCATGTTCGTCACGACGATCACGTGCGAGAAGAAGCCGCCGTCGGTCGCACCGGTCGACGCGCCGTTGAAGCCGAACCAGCCGAGCCAGAGGACGAGGACGCCGATCGCGAACAGCGGCATGTTGTGGCCGGGGATCGCCCGCGGCTTGCCGTCCTTGTCGTACTTGCCCAGGCGCGGCCCGAGCACGATCGCGGCGGCGAGGGCGGCCGTCGCACCGGTCAGGTGGACGATCGTCGAACCGGCGAAGTCGAGCGCCTCGTTGCCGATCTTGCTGAAGAGGCCGGCGCCGCTCCAGCCGGCGTGGGCGACCAGCGGGTAGATCAGGCCGACGAAGACCAGACCGAAGATCGGGTAGGCGATGAACTTGATCCGCTCGAGCGTCGAGCCCCAGACGATCGCCAGCGAGACCGCGGCGAAGGTGAACTGGAACATGAACGTCGTCACGTCGGCGTTGCCGGCGCTCTCACCGACGAGCGTGGTGCCGTTCTGGAAGAAGAATCCGGAGTCGCCGGCGATCAGGTTGTCGCCGCCGAACGCGATCGCGAAGCCGATCGCCCACCAGGCGATCGCGGCGACCGCGATGTTCACGATGATCTTCGCCACGCCCGCGCCGACGCTCTTCCCGCGGGAGAAGCCGAGCTCGAGGCCGAGGAATCCGACCTGCATGAAGAAGACCAGGGCGGTGCCGAAGATCAGCCAGAACATGTTGAGCTCACCGACGACGTCGGTGAGGCTCTGGCCGATGCTCTGGACGTTCGAACCGAAGCCCTCCTCCGGGACCTCGGCCGCTGATGCGAAGGCCGGCGTGAGCAGCGCCGCGCCGGCGGTCACCGTGGCCGCGGCACCGAGCGCGCGCAGTCGATGACCCCGAGTCGGGGTCGCTGAAACGTCTTCGTGCTGCGGGGTGAACGGATCCCGCGCTTCGGCGCGGCCCGAGTCATGTCGCTTTCTGGACATCCGTGATTCCTCCTTGTTCGGACGGCACACAGCGTCGAATAGGTGGACCCGCCCATTGACTAGACGGATGGCGAAACATCGCTCCGCCCGCCCGTCCAGCTCGGCACGGGTAGTACGTGGTGTCGAAGGGGCACACAGTCGAGTTGGACATCGGGATAAGGTCTGGGGGCCTGGGCGGGACCTAGGGTCTCTGGTCGTCTGCACCACTGCGGACGTCATTAGCCGTCTGATCGCCCCGCCCGGCGACCGACTACGAGGAGCACCTGCACCGCATGACCCAGTCCCGCCAGAGGAACGTCACCGCCGCCCGGTGGACCGCCGACGATGTCGCCCTCGGGATCGACGACCTGACGCGCCCGCAGAACCAGCACTTCGGCGAGAACGTGTTCAGCCCGGCGGTGCAGCGTCAGCGCCTCCCGAAGGACGTGTACAAGCGCCTGCAGCGCACGCTCGAGCGTGGCGAGGCGCTGGACGTCTCGCTCGCCGACGCCGTCGCCTCCGCGATGCGCGACTGGGCGCTGGAGCGTGGCGCCAGCCACTACACCCACTGGTTCCAGCCGCTGACCGGGTCGACCGCCGAGAAGCACGACTCGTTCTTCAACCCGACCGGCGACGGCGGCGCGATCGCCGACTTCTCCGGCAAGGAGCTGATCCAGGGCGAGCCCGACGCGTCCTCGTTCCCGTCCGGCGGCATCCGCGCCACCTTCGAGGCCCGCGGCTACACCGCCTGGGACCCGACGTCGCCTGCGTTCATCCTCGAGAACCCGAACGGCGCGCTGCTCTGCATCCCGACCGCGTTCACCTCGTGGACCGGCGAAGCACTCGACACCAAGATCCCGCTGCTGCGCTCGATGGACGTGCTCAGCCGCTCCGCCGTCCGCGCCCTGCGCCTGCTCGGCGACGAGGAGCCGCAGCGCGTGTTCACCACGATCGGCGCCGAGCAGGAGTACTTCCTGGTCGAGGAGCAGTACTACTACGAGCGTCCCGACCTGCAGCTGACCGGCCGCAGCCTGTTCGGCGCGCAGCCGCCGAAGGGCCACGAGCTCGACGATCACTACTTCGGCACGATCCCGGAGCGGGTGCTCGCCTACATGCTCGAGGTCGAGCGTGATCTGCAGCGCCTCGGCGTCCCGGTCAAGACCCGCCACAACGAGGTCGCCCCGGGCCAGTACGAGCTCGCGCCGCTGTTCGAGACCTCGAACGTCGCCGCCGACCACCAGCACCTCGTGATGCAGGTGCTGCAGTCCGTCGCCCCGCGCTACGGCCTGGTCTGCCTGCTGCACGAGAAGCCGTTCTCCGGCGTCAACGGCTCGGGCAAGCACAACAACTGGTCGATGAGCACCGACCTGGGCGGCAACCTGCTCGACCCGGGCGACACGCCGCACTCGAACCTGATCTTCCTCTTCTACTGCTCCGCCGTGATCAAGGCGATCGACGAGCACCAGGGCCTGCTGCGGGCAACCGCCGCCAGCGAGGGCCAGGATCACCGCTTGGGCGCCAACGAGGCCCCGCCGGCGATCATCTCGATGTTCCTCGGAGGCGAGCTCGAGGCCGTCTTCGACGCGATCGAGGCGGGCGAGGGCGACCCGTCGTCGCCGGGCTCGTTCCTCGGCATGGGCACCCCGGTGCTGCCGCCGCTGCCGCGCCACGGTGGTGACCGCAACCGGACCTCGCCGTTCGCGTTCACCGGCAACAAGTTCGAGTTCCGGATGCTCGGCTCGTCGCAGTCGCTGGGCCTGACGAACACGGTCCTGAACACGATCGCGGCCGAGGCGATCGACGCGCTGGCCGATTCGCTGGAGGCCAAGCTGGCCGCCGGCACCGAGCTCGCGACCGCGGTGACCGAGGTCACGGCCGAGACCTACCGCGCCCACAAGCGCGTGATCTTCGACGGCGACGGATACTCGGACGAGTGGCAGACCGAGGCGGAGCGCCGCGGGCTGCTGAACCTGCGGACGACGCCGGACGCGCTCCCGCAGATCGTCGCCGACAAGTCGGTCGCCCTGTTCGAGAAGTACGACGTGCTCTCGCAGCGTGAGGTCGAGGCCCGCTACGACGTGCTCGTCGAGCAGTACGGCGCCAAGGTCAACATCGAGGGCGAGACCGCCGCGCACATGGCGCGGACGCTGATCTTCCCGGCGGCCGTCGAGCAGCTGAAGCGGTTCGAGGCCGTGGGCCTCGAGGCTCCGGCCGCGGAGATCCGCGAGCTGGCCGACGAGCTCTACACGCGGATCCTCAAGCTCGAGGAGATCAACCGCACCGAGGGCGAGCTGGCCGACATCGGCTACGCCCGCATCCTCCGGGACGAGCTGCTGCCGGCAATGACCGCCGTCCGCGAGATCGCCGACAAGCTCGAGAAGATCGTCGCCGACGACATCTGGCCGCTCCCGCTGTACCAGGAGATGCTCTTCATCAAGTAGCCAGCGGCTACCGATCTTCGACCCTCCTGCGGCGACACGGGACGGGTCCAGCCACGGGGCGGTGGCTGGTCCCGTTCCCTGTCGCTCAGGGCGGTCGGAAGATCGCGATGCAGGACCCGAGCCCCCGGCACGATGATGAGCGCGCCGGGGGCTCGGTCGTTTCCGGGGACTAGCACCCCTGGATCTTCTCGGGGGTTCGAGTAAGGTCGGTGAGGCTGTACCGCTGCCATTCGGGCACGGCGCAGCGCTACCGCTCCTGCCACCGGCGGGAGCAGGAAGGACGCACCGCCAATGGGTGCCACTTCGACGGCCGCCGGCGCCTGGCGCGCGGCCCTCGCTCCGTACGAGCGCCCGCGCCTGGGGCGCGCGCTGCTCGACCTCGCCACGTCGATCGTCCCGTTCGTCGCGCTGGTCGCGGCGATCGTCGTGGTCGCCCCGATCTCGGTGGTCGCGGCGCTGCTGCTGACGATCCCGGCCGCGGGGTTCCAGCTGCGGACCTTCATGGTCTTCCACGACTGCACTCACGGCTCGTTCCTGCCGTCGCGCCGCGCCAACCGCTGGATCGGGCGCGTCCTGGGCGTGGTGGTCTGGACGCCGTTCGGCGCCTGGAAGCACAGCCACGCGGCGCACCACGCCACGGCGGGCGACCTCGACCGTCGCGGGCACGGCGACGTGCCGACGATGACGCTGCTCGAGTACGAGTCGGCATCGCGCGCCGTGAGGGTCGTCTACAGGCTGTTCCGTCACCCGGCGATCATGTTCACGATCGGGCCGTTCTTCGCGATGGTCCTGGCGCCGCGCTTCTTCGCGCGGGGTACTCGCCCCCGGGTCCGCAACAGCGTGTTGCTGAACAACGCCGCTCTCGTGCTGTTCGTCGCCGCGTTCTGCCTGTTGTTCGGCTGGCAGACGTTCCTGCTCGTCCAGATCCCGTTGGTCGTGCTCGCCGGCGGCACTGGGGTCTGGCTGTCCTTCGTCCAGCATCAGTTCGAGGACGTGTACTGGAAGCGCGGTCAGGACTGGTCGTACCGGGACGCCGCGCTCCAGGGTGCGTCGTACCTGCGGCTGCCGGCGGTCCTGCGCTTCTTCACCGGCAACATCGGCCTGCACCACGTGCACCACCTCAGCCACCGGATCCCGAACTACAACCTCCAGGCCGCGCACGACGAGAACGAGGTCTTCCACTCGGTCCCGGTGCTCACCCTGCGGTCCGGCCTACGTGCCACGCGCCTCAAGCTCTGGGACGAGGACCGTCAGCAGCTCGTGCCGTTCCGCCGGATCGGACGCCCCGCGGCGGCCTGAAACGGCTACGCCGCGGTCCGCAGGTCGACGACCTCGACCTCGTCCGCCAACGCGAGGATCTCGGGGTCACCGGTCATCAGCGGCAGGCCGTCCCGCCGCGCCGTCGCGACCGCGAAGCAGTCGGCGTAGGCGATCCGACCCCGGGCCTTGATCCGAGCCGCCTCGAGCACCAGGGCTCCGTCGGGCGACTCGACGCGGCAGTCCTGCTGCGCGTCGAGCACGATCTGATGCGCCAGGTCCTTCCCGACCCGGCGGGCGAGCACGTAGTAGACCTCGCCGAGGTTGATCCAGGAGACGAATGCGTCGCCACTCTCGAGCGCGTCACGCACGGTCACGGCGCCGGGCTCGCCCTGCACCAAGGCGATCAACGCGTACGAGTCGAGGACGACGGTCACCGTTCGGCGTCCCGCGCGGCTTCGCTCTGCCGCTCCGTCCGCAAGTCCCCGAGCAGATCGAGATCGGCGTCCGCAAGGCGACGGAACAGACGGGATCCCGTGCGGGCGCGCCGCACGAGCAGGCCATCCCCCTGCTTGTCGACGTCGACTTCGTCGCCGGGGCGAATGCCCAGCTCGTCACGCAGCGCCTTCGGCAACACCACCTGGCCCTTGGGACCGACGCGATAGGTCATACCGTCCAGTATAACCGTCGCGTACCACGGCACAGCCCCGTAGTTACAGGGGTCCCGGCGGCCGAGGGGGAATCTCGTCCACTCGGGACCGACCCTCAACCTTCTCCCTGTACCCGTTCCGTCCTCCCGGTTCTGTTAAGTTCGCTCTCGCCGAATCTCCAGAGGGACCTGGAGAACGGGGGACCCGAGTGTCACTGGGGCTAATTCGCACCACTGGTGCGGAAGCGCGACTCTTTCCGCGCTCGCCCGTCAGCTAACCCCGTAGGCGACCGAAGGAGCACGATGCAGCGCCACGGAGCCGATTCGCCACGAGAGCCAGCCGAGCACGGCCATAGCCCACGCCGGGCCGCGCTCCTGACTCTCGCCGGACTCACGCTCGCCGCGACCCCGCTCGCGACCTCCAGCGCGACCGCGGCGACGCCGAGCGGCGGAATGACCTTCTCCGCCGCCGCTGCGCCAGCTCCGGCCCCGAGCCCCGCACCGGCCCCCGCTCCCGCCGCGCCGACCCCCAGCGGCGAGGCTGCGGCTCCCGCCGATCCCGTCGCCGCTGCCGACCCCGCGGCGACCACGGCCGCTCCCGCGGTGCCCGTGACCCGTACCGTCCCGCTCACGCGCTCGCAGACTCGCAGCGTCCAGCGGCGGGTCAAGGTCCGCCCCGACGGCGTGCTCGGCTCCCAGACCCGCACCGCCCTCCGCCGCTACCAGGCCAGCCACTCGCTGATGCGCACCGGCCGGCCGAACGTGCAGACGTTGCGCGCGATGAAGCTCGGGTTCGCCGAGACGATCGCCACGCGCCTCGTGACCGGCGCCCACGTGGGTGCCCCGACGGTCGTCGACGGGCACACCTTCCCGATCCGGGGCGCCTGGCGCTTCGGCGGCGCGGCCACCGTCTTCGGTGCCAACCGCGGCCATCAGGGCAACGACATGTTCGCCGCCTGCGGCACGCCGATCGTGGCGGCCTCGGCCGGCACGGTGAAGGTCAACAAGACCCAGTCGCGCGCCGGGTACTACGTCGTGCTCACCGACACCCCGAGCGGCGAGGACCACGTGTACATGCACATGGAGTCGCCCTCCACGCTCGCCGTCGGCGCACGAGTCGAGGCCGGCAGCACGATCGGCTACGTCGGCGACACCGGCCGCGCCAGCGGATGCCACCTGCACTTCGAGATCTGGACCGCCCCGGGCTGGTACAGCGGCGGCTCCGCGCGCGACCCGCGCAAGACGCTCGAGACCTGGGCGTCGACCACGGGCACCAAGCCCAACTCGCGCGCCGGGCGCTGAGCTCGGCAGCGCGGTCTCCCACCGCGCCGGCACGCGCCGCCGAAACGCAACGGCCCCCGCCACACGGGTGACGGGGGCCGGGGACGACCAGAAGCCATGACCGGCCGACGAGGTCTCCCCCGCCGGCCGGCCGCAGCCGGGACTACTTCTGCAGGTCGAAGCGGTCCAGGTTCATGACCTTGACCCAGGCGGCGACGAACTCGTCGACGAACGCCTGCTTCGCGTCGTCCGCCGCGTAGACCTCCGCCAGCGCACGCAGCTCGGAGTTCGAGCCGAAGACCAGGTCCGCGCGGGAGCCGGTCCACTTGACCTCACCGGACGCGTCGCGGCACTCGAAGGTCTGCTTGCGGTCGTCGGTCGGGGTCCAGGTGTGACCGAGCTCGAGCAGGTTGACGAAGAAATCGTTCGTCAGCGTGCCCGGGCGGTCGGTCAGGACGCCGAGATCCGAGCCGTCGTAGTTGGCGCCGAGCACGCGCAGGCCGCCAACCAGCACGGTCGTCTCGGGCGCGCTCAGCGTCAGCAGGTTGGCCTTGTCGAGCAGCAGGTACTCACCCGGCAGGCGGCTGTCGGCCGACCGGTAGTTGCGGAAGCCGTCGGCCGTCGGCTCGAGCGCGTCGAACGACTCGACGTCGGTCTGCTCGTCGGTCGCGTCGACGCGACCCGCGGTGAACGGCACCTCGACCGCGTAGCCGCCGTCCTTGGCCGCCTGCTCGACCGCGGCCGAGCCACCGAGCACGATCAGGTCGGCGAGCGACACGCGCTTGCCGGACTGCGCGGCGTTGAACGCCTCCTGGACCTTGGTCAGCGCGTCGAGCACGGTCGACAGCTCACCCGGGTTGTTGACTTCCCAGTCCTTCTGCGGGGCGAGCCGCACGCGGGCGCCGTTGGCACCGCCGCGCTTGTCGCTCCCGCGGAACGACGACGCCGATGCCCAGGCGGCCTTGACCAACTGCGACACGGTCAGGCCGGACGAAAGGATCTGGCCCTTCAGGGTGGCGACGTCAGCCGCGTCGATCAGCTCGTGGTCGACCTCGGGCAGCGGGTCCTGCCAGAGCAGCGTCTCCTCCGGCACCTCCGACCCGCGGTGCAGGACCTTCGGGCCCATGTCGCGGTGGGTCAGCTTGTACCAGGCGCGCGCGAAGGCGTCGGCGAACTCGTCCGGGTTCTCGTAGAAGCGGCGCGAGATCGGGCCGTAGATCGGATCGAGCTTCAGCGCCAGGTCGGACGTCAGCATCGCCGGAGCGTGCCGCTTGCCGGCCTCGTGGGCGTCCGGCACCGAGTCGGCACCGGCGCCGTTCTTCGGCGTCC
>JBQGEK010000386.1:0-21356 GCA_052039575.1 Patulibacter sp.
TGACGCTGCGGCTCAACCACCTGTTCCTGGCGCTCGCGACGCTGATCTTCGGTGAGATCGCCGTACTGGTCGTGACCAGCAGCTCCGAGCTCGGCGCGGCCAGCGGCCTCGTCGGGATGCCGCTGCTGGACCTGCGCTTCCCGGTCGCCGCGATCCTCGCGCTGATCGTGCTCGTCGAGCTGACGCTGATCCGCGGGTCGAGGTTGGAGCTGCAGATGGCGATCGTGGCCAACGACCCCGAACTGGTCGAGATGTCCGGCCGCTCGTCGGCACGCCTGCGGGTCGGCGTGTTCGCCGCCAGCGCGATGGTCGTCGCGGTCGCCGGGGCGATGCACGCCTACCAGAACGGCGTGGTTCAGCCGGCCGACCTGAACTTCCACCGGTCGCTCGACCTGCTGGTCTTCGCCGTCGTCGGCGGCGCCAGCTCGGGCTACGGCCCGATCATCGGCGCGCTCGCCCTGACCCTGCTGCCCGAGATGCTCGGACTGCACGGCAACGACGCGACGCTGTTCCTCGGCGCGGTGCTGGTGCTCACGATGCTCGTCCGCACCGACGGCGCCGTGCCGCGGATCCCGGTCCGCGTGACGCGCAAGCTGCGTCCGCCCTCCGCCGGCAGCGGCGCGGGTGGCCTGCCCCGGCGAGCGATCCCGAAGCGGAACTGACCGCAGCTGCGGTGCCTGAACTACGAAAGCCCCTGGGAGAACGAGGAGAGACATGAGAACGAAGAGGTTGTTCGCCGCGGCTGCGGCCACGGCGTTGGTCGCGTTCGGCGCGACCGGATGTGGAGGCGACGACGCCTCGGGCTCCGGTGACGGCGACGGTCCCGTCACGATCGCGTCGATCGAGGACCTGACCGGTCCGATCGGCCCGTACGGCAAGGCGATCCTCAACGGGACGCAGCTGGCGATCGACGAGGCCAACGCCGCCGGCGGCGTGCTCGGCGGACGTCAGCTGACGTTGCAGTCGGAGGACGCCGCGAGCGACAAGGCGACGGTGCCGTCGCTGCTGCGCAAGGTCTCCAGCAACGGCGCGACCGCGATCATCGGACCGACGTCGTCGAGCGCGCTGGTGCTCGCGGCGCCGGTGGTCAAGCAGCTCGAGACGATGCTCGTCGCGCCGTCGTCGAGCGAGGAGTTCAAGGACGGCGTGCTCAACGAGTGGACGTTCCGCGTCGCCCCGACGCAGGCGGGCGCGTTCGCCGACCTGTTCGGCGAGATGCAGAAGCGGCTCGGGTTCAAGCGCGTCGCGCTGTTCTACGACGAGGCCAACAACGCGTCGCTGAGCGAGCGCCGGCTGCTCGAGGAGAACCAGCAGAAGCTCGGCTACGAGATGGTCGCCGTCGAGGCGTCCCCCGAGGGGCGGACCGACGTCAGCGGCGTGGTCAGCAAGATCGCGGCCGCCAAGCCGGACGTGATCTTCGTCAGCCACCTGGTGCCCGAGTCGGCCGCGTTCCTCAAGCAGGTCCGGGCGCGTGGGATGAACGCCGACTTCGTCGGTGGGGCGCAGTTCGCGACCAACCAGATCTTCGACATCGCCGGCAAGGCGGCGGAGGGCTCGCTGAGCTTCGTGCCGTTCATCGACTCGTCGGAGAAGCCCGAGGTGCAGAAGTTCGTCGAGGCCTACCGCGCCGAGTTCGACGCGGCGCCGGACCAGTTCGCCGCGCTCGGCTACGACACGGCGAAGGTCGTGATCGCGGCGATCGAGCAGGCCGGGTCGGCCGACCGCCAGGCGGTCCGCGACGCGATGGCGCAGCTCGACGCGGTGGTCGGCGTGACCGGGTCGATCTCGTACGACGGTGGCCCGGACAACGCGACGCCGGAGCTGGTGCTCGTCGAGGTCAAGGACGGCCGGCTCTCGCCGGTCGAGGACGCGCCGGAGCAGTAGTCCGCACAGCGTCGCAGGGACGGCGGGCTGCGTTGTGGGAAGGCATAACGCGGCCCGCCGATGTTTAGGGCTGGGTCCGTGGGCACGGCCGGGCACGGCGGCGAGAGTGAATCGACCCGTGGTGCGTCGGCCCGTCGGGCCCGACCCAGGGGCCACGTCGCACGGGACGCGGCCAAGCGAACGAGGAAGAACGGCATGGCAAGCAGGGCAGAAGCGCGGGGCGCGGCAGCGACGAAGACGGGCTCCGGTCGCCGGATCATCGACACGGACGTGCACAACATCTGCCGTCCGGAGCAGCTCCGGCCGTACATGGAGAAGCGGTGGTGGGACTACATGCAGTCGTTCGGGATCCGCTCCCGACACGACGCCGACATGGCGCCCTACCTGCGGCCGATGGCGGCCCGCGCCGACTCGATCCCCCCGAGCGGCATGCCGGGCTCGGACCCGGAGTTCACGCGGATCCAGCACCTCGACACCTACGGGATCGAGACCGCGATCCTCAACAACGTTCCGGCCCAGGTCTGGCACATCGGCGGCAACCAGCCGCTCGAGTACTCCGCGGCGCTGCTGCGGGCGAACAACGACTGGGCGATGGACGCGTGGTTCGGGTCCGACCCGCGCTGGCGGTCGTCGATCTGCCCGCCGGTCGAGGACGGGCTGGCCGCGGTCGAGGAGATCGACCGTTGCCTGGCGCAGAGCGATCGCTTCGTCCAGGTGCTGGTGCCGATGCGGACCCAGCGACCGTTCGGGCACTACAAGTACTGGCCGCTGCTCGAGGCGGCCGCCGAGCGCGGCCTGCCGATCGCGTTCCACCCCGGCGGGACCGGGATGAACCAGATCACCGGCGCCGGCTGGCCGTCGTTCTACTTCGAGCATCACGCCGGCTACCCGCAGGCGATGATCTCGCAGGTCTCGAGCTTGATCTTCCACGGCGTGTTCGACCGCTGGCCCGACCTCAAGGTCGTGATCGTCGAGGGTGGATGGTCGTGGGTCGCGCCGGTCGCCTGGCGGATGGACGCGTCGTGGCGCGTGCTCCAGGACGAGGTTCCCCACCTGCAGCGCAAGCCGTCCGAGTACCTGGCCGAGCACTTCTGGTTCACGACCCAGCCGGCCGAGGAGCCCGAGGACCCGAAGTGGGTCGTCGACGTGGTCGAGCAGTTCGAGGGCCTCGGCCTGGCCGAGCGGTTGATGTACTCCAGCGACTACCCGCACTGGGACTTCGACGCCCCGGATCAGGCCCTGCCGCGGGCGTTCGGCGAGGAGCGCAGCGACCGGATTATGAGCGGCAACGCCGCGAAGCTCTACGGGTTCCAGCCCGCCGGAGCCGAAGCATGAGCGCCGTCGGCGAGCACGCGCTGAGCGGCCTCGAGTCGAAGGAGACGAGATGAGCAGAACGCTGGCGGATGTCCTCGACGGGGTGCGCTGCAGCGGCCTCTGGACCGGTCCGGTGATCGACTGCGATGTCCACGCGCGAGTCGCGACGCTGGACACGCTGCTGCCCTACGTCGAGCCGACGTGGCGCGCGCTGATCCAGGAGTACGCCTACGCCGGGCCTCCCGGGCTGGCGACCGTCCACCCGCCGGGCGCGCCGAGCACGACCCGGCCGGAGTGGCGCGTCGACGGCGCGCCGCCCGCGGCCGGCGACGTCGGACTGCTGCAGGAGCAGGCGCTCGACGCCTGGAACGCCCGTGGTGCCGTGCTGCACTGCTACTACGGCCTGGACTCGGTCCGCCACCCCGACCTGGCGGTGGTGCTCGCCCGCGCGATCAACGACTGGCTGATCGCGGAGTGGCTGGACCGCGACCCGCGCCTGAAGGCGGCGATGGTCGTGCCGCCCTACGTGGTCGCCGACATGGTGGCCGAGATCGACCGGGTCGGCAGCCATCCGGGGTTCGTCGAGGTCGCGGTCCCGGTCCGCTCGGCGTCACCGTACGGGCACCGCAACTGGTACCCGCTGTTCGAGGCCCTCCAGCGTCACGAACTGATCCTGGGGATCGGCTGGGGCGGCACCAGCAGCGCCGCGCCGACGCCGACCGGCTGGCCGTCGTGGTTCGTCGAGGAGTACGCGGGCGAGGTCCAGGTCTTCATGTCCCAGCTGATCAGCCTGGTCGGCGAAGGCACCTTCCAGCGGTTTCCGCAGCAGAAGGTCGTCGTTTACGACGTCGGCTTCGCCTGGGTGCCGTCGCTGATCTGGCGCCTGGAGAAGGAGTGGAAGGGCCTGCGGCGGACCGTGCCGTGGATCGACCGGCCGATCGGCCAGATCCTGCGCGACCACGTGCGGTTCACCACCGCGCCGCTCGACGCCGGCCCGCCGGACCAGATGGCGCGGATGCTGCGCTGGATCGGCGACGACATGGTGATGTTCGCCAGCGACTACCCGCACCACCACGACGACGACATCGGCGATCTTCTCGGCGGGCTCGAACCGGAGTCCCGGGCGAAGATCATGCACGACAACGCGGCGGCGTTCTACGGCTTTGACGCGGTGACGAACGTGCAGGCCGACGGTCCGGGCGACGGGGCGACCGCGCCGTGAAGCTGACCACGTTCACCGCGAACGAGCGGCTGGGCGGACGTCCGCGCCTCGGCGTGCTGACCGACGAGGGGATCGTCGACCTGCGCGCCGGGATCGAGGAGGCGCTGGCCCGGCGGATGCACGCCGAGCGGGCGACGACGGTGGCCGCGGCGATCGTTCCGGCGGACATGGTCGGCTTCCTCGAGGCGGGATCGCTGGCGGCCGAGCTGGCGGCCGAGGCGGTCACGCTGACCGTGGTCGAGGGCGCCGGCCTGCTGTGGCTGCCGGAGCAGGTCCGGCTGCAGGCCCCGCTGCGTCCGCGGTCGATCCGCGAGTTCTCGGTCTACGAGGCGCACGTCGCCTGGAGTGGCCAGCCGCCGGCGGACGTCTGGTACCAGATGCCGCTGTGCTGGAAGGGCAACCCGCACGCGACCTTCGGACCGGACGACGTCGTGCCGTTCCCGGCGTTCACGCGGATGCTCGACTTCGAACTCGAGATCGCGGCGGTGATCGGCACGGCCGGACGGGACATCGACCCGGCCGACGCGCTCGACCACGTCGCGGGGTTCACGATCTTCAACGACATCAGCGCCCGCGACATCCAGATGATCGAGATGGGCGGCGGCCTGGGGCCGGCCAAGGGCAAGGACTTCTGCAACGTCTTCGGCCCGGTGATCGTCACCCCCGACGAGCTCGGCGACCCGTGCGGGCTCTCGGTCTCGGCGACGCTCAACGGCACGCTGCTGGTCGAGAACACGACGGCGAACATGCACCACTCGTGGGCGGAGCTGGTCGCGCACGCGTCGAAGGCCGAGCAGCTGGTGCCCGGCGACGTGCTGACGTCGGGCACCGTCCCGGGCTGCTGCATGCTCGAGCAGGCGGACGACCCGACGACCGGTCCGATGCTGCGCGAGGGCGACGTGCTCGAGCTGCGCGTCGAGGGGATCGGCGCGCTGCGCAACGTGATCGACCGGCGGGCCGAGGCGCCCGAGATCGCCTACGCCAACCGGGGCCGCCTGCCGGGCGCCGAGGACCTGTCCTAGGGTCCTGCTGATGCGCACGTTGGTGGAGGAGCTGGTGCTGGCCTACGGGGGAGACCCCGTGGTGCCGTTCAGCGGGCGGCCGGACGGCGCGCTGTCCGACGACCAGGCGTGCGCGGTCCGCGGTGAGGTCGCGCGGCGGCGCCTTGGCAGTGCGCGTCCGCCGGGCTACAAGCTGGCCGTGACGAACGTCGCCGGGCAGCAGCGGCTGGGGGCGGACGGACCGCTGTGGGGCTCGTACGTCCCCGGCGAGATCGTCGCTTCCGGCGCGACCCTGCGGCTGTCGGAGCTGAACGGCCCGCGGCTGGAACCGGAGCTGGTGGTGATCGCGCGCGAGGGCGTGCGGAGGGGCCTCGACACGGCTGCGCTGACCGCCGCGTTCGACGTCGCCCCGGCGTTCGAGATCCCGCTGTCGCGCTACCGCGACTGGAACCCCGCCGAGCTGGCGCGCACCGACCTGGCGGCCGACAACGCGGTCGCGGGCCTGCTGATCGTCGGCGACGCGCGGCCGCTGACGGGGATCGACCTGGACCGCTGCACGGCAACGGTCCAGCGCGACGGTGCCCAGATCGCGGAGGGCGACGCCGAGACGGCGCTGGCCGGGATCCCCCGACCGCTGCTGACCTGGCTGGTCGACCACGCGGCGGACGAGCACGGAGACGTCCCGCCTGGCACCGCCTTCGCCCTCGGCTCGATCACCACCCCGATGGCCCTGACCGACCCAGGCACCTACGTCGCGCGGATCCCCGGGGTGGGAGAGGTGGCGGTGGACGTCGCGGGCTGACGGCGTCGCGCTCGTCCAGCGGCCCTCACTCCCCGGCCGGCTCGGACCGCTCGACGCTCGCCCACCGCGACGCTCCGCGGTAGCCGAGCTCGCGGGAGATCTCCCACGCCGACTGGCCGACGAGCTCGGCCAGGTCGAGGTACTCGCCCGCTTCCACGCGTGATGTCCAGCCGGCGACGCTGACCGCGGCGACCGCGGCCCCGACCTGGTCGAAGACCGGCGCGGCGACACAGGCGAAATCGTCGCGGAACTCCTGGTCGTCGATCGCGTAGCCGTTGCGGCGCACGCGCTCGAGCTCACGCTCCAGGGCGTCGCGGTCGGTCACCGTGCGGTCGGTGAACGTCTCGGAGGTCTCCGGCAGGAACCGCCGCAGCCGCTCGGGCGCCACGAACGCGAGCATCGCCTTGCCCGACGCCGAGACGTGGGCCGGGACCCGGATCTCGTGCTCGAGCAGCCGGGCACCGGAATCCGCCGCGAAGGCCTGCTCGACGAAGACCGCGTCGCTGCCGTCGAGGAAGGCCAGGTTGGCCGTCGTCCGCGCCACGCGGTTGACCCGCCGCAGGATCGGCAGGGCGATCGCGCGGATCCCCGCCTCGCTGGTCCGCGCCTTGCCGGCGAGCAACACCGCGCGGTGGCCGAGGGCGTAGCGGCCGTCGTCGGCACCGTGCTCGGCGTAGCCGGCGGCCACCAGAGTCTGCAGCATCCGGTGCGCGGTGCTCGTGGTCAGCCCCGTCCGCCGGCTGACGTCGGCCACGCTGTCGCCGCCGTCGGCGAGCGCCTCGAGCACCGCGAACGCCCGGACCACGGACTGCACCGGCGCCGGCCCGCCGGCTGCCGAGCGGTCGGTCGGGGACGTCGAGGCGTCGCGCTGGGGGACGGTCATCGCCCGATTCTAGCGGGGGATTTCGCCCGGTATCCCACATCGTGGGACGTGCGACTGGGCAACCGGAGCCCCCGCTGGGACGCTGATCCGCAGCCCTAGGAAGGACCGCCTCATGAGTACCCTCACGCCCGCCGCATCCGCCCTCACGATGACCCTGAAGGACCGCTACACCAAGGCCGACGGTCCGGTCTACCTGGGCGGGATGCACGCACTCGTCCGCGTGCTGCTCGACCAGCAGGCGGCGGACCGGGCGCGCGGCCTGAACGTCGGCACCTTCGTGTCCGGCTACCCGGGATCGCCGATCGGCGGCCTCGACGGCGAGCTGCTGCGCAACCGCGAGCTGCTGCTCGACCGCGACATCCACTTCGTCCCCGGGCTGAACGAGGATCTGGCCGCCACGGCCGTCTTCGGCGCGCAGCTCGCGCAGACCCTGCCCGAGAAGGCGCGCGACGGCGTGGTCGGGCTCTGGTACGGCAAGGCGCCCGGCGTCGACCGCTCGATCGACGCGTTCCGCCACGGCATGTACCGCGGGATGGCCGAGAACGGCGCCGTCGTCGCGGTCGCCGGCGACGACCCGGCGCCGAAGAGCTCGATCGTCCCGAACGACTCGCTCGCGCTGTTCTACGACCTGATGATGCCGACGGTCTTCCCGGCCGACGTGCAGGACCTGATCGACCTGGGGCTGCACGCGTTCGCGCTGTCGCGGGCGACCGGGGTCGGCGCCGGGCTCAAGCTGATCGCGGACGTGGCCGACGCCGCCGGCACCGCGATCGTCGGGCCGGACCGCGTCCGCCCGCAGATCCCCGTGGTCGAGGTCGACGGCACGCCCTTCGTCCCCGACTTCGTCCCCAACCGCGCCGGTGCCCGCAACCGCGAACAGGAGCGCCTGTACCACGCGGGTCGCCTGGCGGTGGCCGCCGCCTACGGCCGGCTGAACCGGCTCAACCCGCTGCTCGGGGCCACGTCGAACGCGCGGATCACGATCGTCGCGCCGGGCAAGACCTACCTGGATCTGATGGAGGCGCTGCGGCAGCTCGGCGTGCCGGCGGATCGGCTGGCCGACGAGGGGATCCGCGTGATGCGGGTCAGCATGCCGTACCCGATGGACGTCGCCGACCTGCGCGACGCGGCCTGCGACGTCGACGAGGTGCTGATCGTCGAGGAGAAGCGCGGGTTCATCGAGCGGTTCATGAAGGAGGCGCTGTTCGACCTGAGCGAGCGGCCGCGGGTCGTCGGCAAGGTCGACGAGCACGGCCGCGAGGTCGTCCCGTTCCACGGTGCCCTGAACCCCGACTCGCTGGTGCCGATCCTCGCCGGCCGGCTCGACCACGTGCTCGGCGGTGACCGGTTCACCGAGCGCGCGAAGCTGCACGCCCGCGAGATCACCGCGCGTCCGCAGATCGAGATCACGCGGACCGGCCACTTCTGCTCGGGCTGCCCGCACACCACGTCGCTCCAGACCCCGGACGGCGACATCGTCGGCGGCGGGATCGGCTGCCACACGATGGCGCTGCACATGGGACGTGAGGAGTTCGGCGAGATCGTCGGCTTCACGCAGATGGGCGGGGAGGGGTCGCAGTGGGTCGGCGTTGCGCCGTTCACCGACCGCAAGCACTTCTTCCAGAACCTCGGCGACGGCACCTTTGCCCACAGCGGCTCGCTGGCGATCCGGTTCGCGGTCGCGTCGAAGGCGAACATCACCTACAAGCTGCTGTTCAACTCGGCGGTCGCGATGACCGGCGGTCAGGACATCCTCGGCGGCAAGTCGCTGCTCGAGACGGTCGAGCTGCTGCGGGCCGAGGGCGTGGCGAAGATCGTCGTCACCACCGACGACACCCGACGCCACCGTCGGTCGAAGCTCTCGCGGATGGTCCAGATCCGGCCGCGTGCCGAGCTGCTCGACGTCCAGCGCGAGCTGCGCGAGATCGAGGGCGTCACGGTGATGATCCACGACCAGCAGTGCGCGATCGAGAAGCGCCGGCTGCGCCGCAAGGGCAAGCTGCCCACGCCGAAGGAGCGCGTGGTCATCAACGAGCGCGTCTGCGAAGGCTGCGGCGACTGCGGCCGCAAGTCGAGCTGCCTCAGCGTGATTCCGGTCGACACGGAGTTCGGGCGCAAGACCGAGATCCATCAGTCGTCGTGCACCACCGACCTGTCGTGCCTGAAGGGCGACTGCCCGTCGTTCATGACAGTCGTGCCGAAGGCCGGCAGCTCGGCCCCGAAGCGGACCCTGCCCGACCTGCCGGAGGTCGACCTGGAGACCCCGAAGCCGCTCTGCTCGCCGGACGACTTCGAGATCCACATGAGCGGCGTCGGCGGCACGGGCGTCGTCACCGTCAACCAGATCCTCGGCGTCGCGGCGGCGGCGAGCGGCCGCTCGGTGCGGCTGCTCGACCAGTTCGGCTCCAGCCAGAAGGCCGGCGCGGTCTCGTCGCACATCAAGATCTCGACGTCGCCGATCGACCGTGCGCCGACCGTCGCCAACGGCGGCGCCGACGCGATGCTGATCTTCGACGTGCTCGGCGCGACCGAGGAGGCGAACCTGGCCAAGGCCGACCCGGCGAAGACGATCGCGATCGTGTCGACCGACCGGGTCCCGACCGGGGCGATGGTCGTCAACCCGAAGCTCTCGTTCCCCAAGCTGCCGCTGTTCGCGAAGGTGATCGACGCGAACACGATCGCCGACAAGAACCTCTACGTCGACGCCAAGCAGGCGGCGGAGACGCTGCTCGGCAACCACCTCGCGACCAACCTGTTCGTCGTCGGCGTCGCGTACCAGCGCGGCGTGATCCCGCTGCCGATCGAGGCGATCGAGCACGCGATCCGGCTCAACGGCGTAGCCATCGAGATGAACCTGGCGGCGTTCCGGTGGGGTCGGATCGCGGTCGCCGCGCCGGACCTGCTGGCCGCGGCGCTCGAGGGTCCGAAGCAGGAGCCCGTACCGGTTCCGCACCACCCTGAGCTGTCCGGCTGGGCGGACGGCGAGCTGCGTCGTCTGCTCGACATCCGGGTGAGCGAGCTGATCGCGTTCCAGAACCGGGCCTACGCCGAGCGCTACGTCGCCGACGTGCGTCGCGTCCACGAGCGCGAGCAGGCGACGGGGACCGACGGCGTCGCCGAGGCGGTCGCGATCGGCCTCTACAAGCTGCTGGCCTACAAGGACGAGTACGAGATCGCGCGGCTGCACCTGCTCGACGCCGAGCGGGCGCGGATCAGCGAGCAGTTCGGGCCGGACGCGAAGGTCTACTGGAAGCTGCACCCGCCGATGCTGCGCGCGCTCGGAATGCAGCGCAAGCTGACGCTCGGCCCGTGGTTCGCTCCGGTCTTCCGGGCCCTGCGGGCGATGCGCGGCCTGCGGGGCACGCGACTGGACGTCTTCGGCTACGCGAAGGTGCGCCGGGTCGAGCGTGCGCTGATCGACGAGTACCGCGCCGTGATCGACGAGATCGTCGAGCGGCTGGCGCCCGACACGGCGGCGACCGCGGTCGAGATCGCCGCGCTGCCGGACATGGTCCGCGGCTACGAGGAGATCAAGCTGGACAACGTCGCGGAGTACCACGAGCGGCTGGCGGAGCTGCGGGCTTCGTGGGGCGACGGGTCGACCGGCCCGCTGCGGATCCTCCAGCACTCGGGCGCCTGAGCTTGACGGGCCGCCCTCGTGCGGCTAATCATGATCAGCAAATCGAGTGATCGGCGACCGGCCGAGGTTGAGCACGTAGGACGTGTCGAACCTCGACCGGTCGCCGTCGAACGCGGGAGAAGGACAACCGATGGCGGCCGAGCGAGCTTCGACGGACGGGACCACCCTGGAGGCTCTGGCCGCGCAGCTGCGCGGCTGGGAGGACGAGCGTGCGGTGGTCGCGGTGCTCACCACCTACAGCCACGCGATCGACGCCGGCGACGAGGCCGCGTGGCTGGGCTGCTTCACCGACGACGCGCGGTTCTCGACCAGCGGCGCCGGTCGCGGCAAGATGGCGTTCGACGTGTCCGGTCGCGAGGCGCTGGCCGAATTCGCGTCGCGGCACAGCCGCCGACCGCACGGGTTCCAGGAGCATCTGGTGCTCAACCCGGTCGTGACCTTCGACGCCGCGGGGGACGCGGCACACGCGATCTCGCGGTTCCTGGTGCTGATGCGCCACGAGCAGCGTCCCGCGATCCGCGCCTTCGGCCGCTACGAGGACCGGCTGCGGCGCGGGCCGGACGGCGACTGGCGGATCGCGCACCGCCACGCGCACATCGACGGCGCCGACGACGGCCTGCCGCGGATCGCGATGGTCGATCCGGCCGAGAAGCCCTGGTAGCCGCTCGAGTCCCACGGTCAGGCCACCCCGAGCACGCGGATCGCCGGCGACTGACGTGCAGTTTGCCCGCTATGAGCGGGGAAACCGCACATCGGTTCGCGGCCGCCGACCGCTGGTACCCGCTGGGACCACACTTGCAATATGCAACCGAGACCTGGGACATTCGCGGTTCGGGCTTGACGCGGGGCCTCGAAGTCGGATAATTGTGATCATGTTACGTCCCATCCTGTGACGTGCATCACCGTTTTCGAGGAGAGAGAACTTCAGTGCTCGGATTTCGTCAGCTGCCTTCCAGACGCCTCGCCCGGCTCGCGGCCGTAGCGGTAGCCGGACTCACGCTCGCCGCCTGCGGCTCGTCGGACGACGAGACCGGGGACAACAGCGCGCAGGCCAGCGGCCAGAGCCCGGTCACGCTGAAGTTCTCGTACTTCACGTCGCAGAACAATCCGATCGGCCAGACCTGGACGTGGTGGATGGACGAGGTCACGAAGCGCAGCGGCGGGTCGATCAGCTTCGACGCGTTCTGGGACGGCACGCTGCTGAAGGCCGACGAGGTCGTCGACGGGCTGCGCGACGGTCGCGCCGACGTCGCGCAGATCACGCCGTCGTTCTACTCCGGTCGGTTCCCGCTGACCGCCGTCGCCGAGCTGCCGTTCGCGTCGAACAACGTCGCGGCGATCTCGACCACGATGGCGAAGCTGTCGGCCGAGGACGAGACGTTCCAGAAGGAGTGGTCGTCGCAGGGCGTCAAGCCGCTCGGCTGGAGCGTCGGCGCGTCGAGCCCGGTGGTCTCGAAGCAGGCGATCGAGAGCGCGGCGGACATCCGGGGCAAGCGCGTCCGTGGGATCGACCGCGGCAGCAAGGCCCTGCGCTTCAACGGCGCCAACGTGCTGGCGATCGCTCCCGCCGAGCTCTACGGATCGATGGAGCGTGGGCTGCTCGACGGCGTCTACGGCGTGCCGTTCGGTGCGCTGACGTCGATGAAGCTCGAGGAGGTCGGAGACCACACGACCGATCTCGGTCTGGGGGCCCAGACGGCCAGCGCGCTGGCGATCAGCGAATCGGCGTGGGACGAGCTCAGCGACGAGCAGAAGCAGGCGATCGAAGAGGTCGGAGCCGAGATCCCGGCGAAGTACGCCGAGCTCAACGCCAAGGCCGACGCCGAGGCGTGCACCGCGTTCACCGAGAACGACGTCGCGCTGAGCGTGCTTCCGGAGGCCGAGACCGAGAAGCTCCGCGCCGGTGGCGAGACCAAGGTCCGCGACGAATGGGTAGCGGAGCTGGAGAAGCAGGACCTCGACGCGGACGGCTTCGGCACGAAGTACCGCGAGCTGGTCGACGCCGCCAGCGCAGACTTCCCCGACGAGGACAAGAGCGGCGTGCAGCGCTGCCTCGACACCCAGTCCTGACCCCTGACACCGGTAGACCCCGAGAGAAGGACCCCTCACATGAGCACCATCGAGACCCCGGCCCCCCAGAAGGGGTCCTCCAACCGGATCACCGGCATCATCGACAGCGACGTCCACCCGAACTTCCAGAACGGGTTGCAGGATCTGCACAGCTACATGCCGGAGAGCTGGCAGAAGAAGCTGGGGATCGGCGGTGGCGCCGACTGGTCGAGCCGGTTCGCGGCGTCGTCCTACGTTCTGCCGCTGGACTACCTGTACATCAACTCGGCCGGCGCGTACCGCGACGACGCGATCCACGAGGGTCAGGCGCCGGCGACCGACGCGGCGTTCACCGCGTCGCAGCTGTTCGACGGCCACGGGATCGCCAAGGGCCTGCTGATCGCGGGGCACCTGTTCGGGATCGGCGCGTTCCCCGATCCGCGGGTCGCCGCGACGGTCGCCTCCGCCTACAACGAGTGGATGTGCGAGCGCTGGCTGCAGGTCGACCCGCGCTACCGCGGCGCGCTCGTCGTCGCCCCGCAGGACCCCGAGGCCGCGGTCGCGGAGATCGAGCGGATGCAGGGCCGGCCGGGGATCATGGCGATCTTCCTGCCGCTCCACGACATCCTCCACGGCGAGAAGCACTACTACCCGATCTACGAGGCGGCGCAGAAGTACTCGCTGCCGATCGTCGTCCACCCGTCGGGCACCGAGAACGTGTTCGCCCGTGCGCCGCGGATGGCCGGCACGCCGACGTACTACATCGAGTGGCACACGGCGCTCAGCCAGATCCACCAGTCGAACGTGCTGAGCCTGGTCTGCCACGGCGTGTTCGAGCGGTTCCCGGAGCTGAAGTACGTGATCGCCGAGGGCGGATTCGCCTGGGCCGCGGAGATCATGTGGAAGCTCGACCGTGACCGCAAGGGCCTCGGCGACGAGGTGCCGTGGCTGAAGCTCGCGCCGAGCGAGTACATCCGCCGGAACATCCGCTTCACGACCCAGCCGATGGTCGAGCCCGCCAAGCGCGAGCACCTGCCGGTGCTGCTCGACATGGTCTGCGCCGAGGAGACGCTGATCTTCAGCAGCGACTACCCGCACTGGGACTTCGACGAGCCGCGCCGTGCGCTGGCCGGCGTGCCGAAGGACCTGCTGCAGAAGATCTGCGTGGACAACCCGACCAAGCTCTACGGCGACCGCCTCTAAGGACGAAGCATGGCCACCAAGACCAGCAACACCGTCCGCCACGTCGTCGGCCCGGCCGCCGAGTTCGAGATCGGGGAGACCCGCGTGATCGACGTCAAGGGTCGCTCGATCGGCGTGATCAACGACAACGGCAAGTACTTCGCGCTGCGCAACGTCTGCCCGCACCACGGCGCGCCGCTCTGCGCGGGTCGCGTCCAGGGCTTCATGCGCCCGTCGGAGCCGCACACCTACGACTACAGCGGGGACGACGAGGCGGACCGCGTGGTGCTCTGCCCGTGGCACGGCTACAAGTTCCGGCTCGCGGACGGCAAGTCGGTGACCGATCCCGAGACGTCGAGCGTGCGGACCTACGAGGTCGCGGTCGAGGACGGCGACGTCGTCGTCTACGTCTAGGATCGAGCCCGATGAGCAGCACGGAAGCCGCACCGCGTACCTGCGTCGTCGCCAGCCGCGAGGACGCCGCCGACGGGGTCGTGACGTTGACGCTCCGCGACGCGGAGGGCGCGCCCCTGCCCGAGTGGGAGGCCGGCGCGCACGTCGACCTGGTGCTGCCGGACCTGATCCGCCAGTACTCGCTCTGCGGCGTGGTCAGTGAGCGCGGTGAGTACCGGATCGCGGTCCTGCGCGAGCCGGAGTCCCGCGGCGGGTCGCGCTACGTCCACGACGAGCTGGCGGTCGGCGCGACCGTCGACGTCGTCGGTCCGCGGAACCACTTCGCGCTCGAACCCGCCGACCGCTACGTGTTCATCGCGGGTGGGATCGGGATCACCCCGATCCTGCCGATGATCGACCAGGCGATCGCGGCCGGGGCGGAGTGGGAGCTGTTCTACGGCGGGCGCACGCGCACGTCGATGGCCTTCCTCGACCGGCTCGGCACGCTCGGCGGCGAGATCCACGTGCTGCCGCAGGACGAGGTCGGGCTGCTCGACCTGGTCGCGGCGCTCGCGGACGTCGAGCGGGCGGACACGCTGACCTACTGCTGCGGTCCCGAGCCGCTGCTCAGCGCGGTCGAGGGGCGTTGCGGTCCGGCGGGCCTGGCGCGCTTGCGCGTCGAGCGGTTCTCGTCCGATGTCGAGATCGACCAGGACGGCGACCGGCCGTTCGAGGTCGAGCTGGCGCAGACTGGGGTGACCCTCACCATCGAACCCGGCGAGTCGATCCTCGACGCCGTCCTCGAGGCGGGGGCGGAGGTCGACTGCTCGTGCGAGGAGGGGACCTGCGGGACCTGCGAGACCGAGGTGCTCGAAGGGGTTCCGGACCACCGTGACGTGGTCCTGACCGACGCGGAGCGCGCCGCGGGCGCGGTGATGATGATCTGCGTGTCGCGGGCGAAGTCCGAGCGGCTGGTGCTCGATCTGTAGGGGGAGTTCGACGCCGCCGCGACTGCGTGCGATTCGGTCGCCACGACCATCCGAGTCGCACGCAGTCTGATTCCCGGCGGGGCGGCGCAGACCGACGCCCGGGCGCCGTCAGTGGGTGCCGCGGGCGAACGCCTCCTCGAGCCAGACCGCCCGGACCTGGTCGGTGATCCGGCAGTCGAGCAGCAGCGGACGATCGAGGCCCTCGGCCAGCAGCGGGGCGACGCCCTCGAGGTCGGCCAGCGAGCGGACCGCCATCCCGTCGGCGCCCATCGCGCGAGCGACCGCGTCGAGCGGCGGCGTCTCGAACCGCGACTCCTTCTCGTCCAGGCCGGACATCCGCAGGAAGTGCATCTCGGCGCCGTAGGACTCGTCGTTGTAGACGACGACCAGCATCGGCAGCTTGTAGCGGACGGCGGTGTCGAGTTCGCCGAGGCTGAGCATCAGGCCGCCGTCGCCGATCGCGGTCACGGTCAGCCGGTCGGGGTGGGCGACCGCCGCCCCGACCGCGGCGCCGAGCCCGAGCCCGATCGATCCGAAGTCGAGCGTGAAGACGAACCGGTCGGGCCCGTCGACCGGGATGTCCATAGACGGGAAGCCCATGAAGTGACCGCCGTCGACGACCAGCTGCCGCTGGTCGGGCAGCAGCGCGGCGATCTCGCGCGAGAGCGCGCGCGGGTCGATCCCGCGGTCGTCGCTGTCGTCCGGCGTAGCGGCGGCGTGCTCGGCGATCTGCGCGCGGACCGCGTCGGTCCGGAACCCGGTCGCCGTGTCGAGCTTCTCGGTCAGCGCGCGGGCGACCACGCCGACGTCGCCGACGACCCCGACCTCGGTCGGCACGTAGCGGCCGAACGCGGCCTCGTCGAGATCGACTTGGACGATCGTCGCGTCCTTCGAGAACAGCGTCCCGCCACGCGAGGTGAAGTGGTTGAGGGTGGCGCCGAAGGCGATCACGCAGTCCGCCTCGCCGATCAGCTGGCGGCCGAGGTCGGTCGCGAATCCCCCGGCGATCCCGACCGCGTAGGGGTGGCCGCGGAACCAGCTGTTGGCCGGCAGCGACGTGGCGAGCAGGGCGCCGACCCGGTCGCCGAGCGCGAGCAGCTCGTCGCGGATCCCGGCGCTGACCGCGCCGCGTCCGCCGATGATCACGGGCCGCTCGGCGGCGGCGATCGCCGCGACGGCGGCGTCGAGGCCGGCGATCTCACCGGCGGGCGCCGTCGCGGTCGGCTGCGACGGCAGGACCGCGTCGCCGGCGTCCTCTTCCTGCAGGTCGGTCGGCAGGTTGAGCGCGATCGGCCGGCGCTCGTCGCGCGCGCGACGGAACGCCTCCGCGACGTCAGCGTGCGCGGTGTCGGGTCGGACCGGCTGGACCGGCACGTCGCAGGCGGCGAAGAACGGCGCCTGCTCGATGTCCTGGGGCAGTCCGACGACCGAGAGCGCGGTGTCTCCGGAGATCACGACCAGCGGGACCTTTCCGCGTCGGGCGGAGACCAGCGCGGTCAGCGCGTTGGTCAGACCGGGGCCCTGGGTGAAGGTGCCGACGCCGACCTGTCCGGTGGTGCGGGCGTAGCCGTCCGCCATCGCCACCGCGCCCGCCTCGTGCCGCGACCCGTAGAACGGGATCTCCTCGTGTGCGAGACGGGGGATCAGCTTGAGGTTGCCGTCGCCCATCAGGCCGAACACGGCCCCGACGCCTTCGGATCTCAACTGGGCGGCGATCGCTTCGTAGACCTTCATCGAACCGTTATAACCAATAGGCGGGAAGCTGCGGGGATTTTCTCCATCAGGCCCGAATCCAGCGAGATCGGGCCGCCAGTGGGGCGGAATTCGACGATCGCGGCTTGACCGGCCCGGTCAAATCGGATAATCGTGATCACCCATATGCGGCGGGATGGGCGGGCGTGCCCTGACCCCACCTGCCGAGAGCTCGAGGAGAGAGAGACCCCGTGGTTCCTACGTCGTCGTCCGTGCTGGCCTGCTCGGGAGCCGCGTCGTGAGCGATGTGCTGCGCCTGCTGGCGAGTCAGGTCGCGAAGGACCTGCGCGACCTTCCGACCCGCGGTCGCGCGGCCGACCGGCGGGTTGCGCGCGCGGGAAGCATCGAGGAGATCCGGGCCGCCGCCCGTGCGTCACTTCCCAAGGTGATCTTCGAGTTCGTCGACGGGGGCGCCAACGACGAGCGCACCGTCCGACGCAACCTCACGGACTTCGACGACATCGCGCTGCTGCCGCGGACCCTGGTCGACGTCTCGGACGTCGACACGTCGACCACGGTGCTCGGGCAGACGATCGCCGCGCCGATCATCGGCGCCCCGACCGGGCTCTGCGGCCTGATCCACCACGACGGCGAAGTCGGCTTGGCGCGGGCGATGCACGGCGCCGGATCGGTCTACACGCTGGCGGCGATGTCGAGCTACACGATCGAAGAGGTCGTCGAGGCGTCGCCGGGGCCGCTCTGGTTCCAGACCTATCTCTGGCGCGACCACGGGATCGTTCGTGGACTGGTCGAGCGGGCCGCGGACGCGGGCTGCCATGCGCTGGTGGTGACGGTCGACGTGCCGCGCTCGGCGGAGCGCCACCGCGACCGCCGCAACGGATTCGGCCTGCCGCCGCGGCTGACCGCGCGCACGCTGGCTGGGGGGCTGCGGCACCCGCGCTGGACGGCGGACTTCGTGCGGCGCCCGCGGATCACCGCCGCCAACGTGGTCGACGGGCCGGCCGGCGGCGATGCGGTCAGCGTGGCGGGCTACGTCGACCGGCAGTTCGATCCGGCGGCCACCTGGGACGACCTGGCCTGGCTGCGCGAGCTGTGGGGCGGTCCGCTGGTGGTCAAGGGCGTCCTCGACGCGGGCGACGCCCGGATGGCCGTCGAGCGCGGTGCCGACGCGGTCGTGGTCTCCAACCACGGTGGGCGGCAACTCGACCACGCCTGCTCCTCGATCAGCGCGCTGCCCGCGGTGGTCGATGCGGTCGGCGGCGATGTCGAGGTCTACATCGACGGTGGCGTTCGCCGCGGCAGCGACGTGGTCAAGGCGCTCGGGCTGGGCGCGCGTGCGTGCCTGGTCGGGCGGCCGATCGTCTTCGGACTGGGGGCCGGGGGCACGACCGGTGCCTCGCGTGCGATCGAGATCCTGCAACAGGAGCTGCGGGCCGCCCTGATGCTCCTGGGTGCCCCCTCGGTCCGCGAGATCGGGCCTCAGCAGGTGATTGCGCCGGGGCAGCTGAACTCGCCCGCGAGTGCGTGACGGCGGTCACTTGACACCGCTACACTGTGGCGGGTATTAATCATCATAGTTATGCGAGAGGGGTCTCCGGACTTCCGGTAGGCCGATGCCCACGGC
The DNA here is from genome assembly GCA_052039575.1 of Patulibacter sp. Classification (GTDB taxonomy): domain Bacteria; phylum Actinomycetota; class Thermoleophilia; order Solirubrobacterales; family Solirubrobacteraceae; genus Patulibacter. The sequence continues at coordinate 18,697 of JBQGEK010000386.1, forward strand.
GCCCCTCGAGCTCATGCCGAAGCAAAGGACGGCCGGCAAAGTGACAAGGGTACGCACCATCGTGCGCGGCCTCTCGGGGGTCCTCGCGGCCGTCGCTGCCGTCGCACTCATCATCTTGATGCTGATCACCGTGGCGGACGTGATCCGCCGCGCGCTCACCGACAAGTCGATCGAGGGAGCGATCGAGATCGCACCCCTGCTGCTGCTGGGCGCCGTCGCCCTCGGCTTCGGCTACGCCGAGCAGACGCTGACGCACGTGCGCACGTCGCTCGTGACCAGCCGGATCGCCCGCAAGCCGCGGCTGATCATCCGCTCGGTCGGTGGCGTCGCCGCCACCTCGTTGCTGCTCTGGATCAGCTGGGAGTCGCTCGGACGGGCGATCACGGCGATCCAGGAGAAGGACGTGACGCCCGGGTTCGTGGCGATCCAGAGCTGGCCGGCCCGCGTGATGGTGCCGATCGGCTTCCTGCTCTTCGCGCTGCACGTGTTCTTCCGGCTCTACGACGACGTCCAGGCGCTCCGCACCGGAAGCCCCGACCCGCGTGAGTCCGATCCCGATGCGGTCGGCAGCGACGCAGTGGAGGTGCATGCCTGATGGACACCACCTTGATGGTCGTCATCGCCCTTGGCGTCTTCCTCTTCCTGCTGGCGGCCGAGATGCCCGTGGCGGTCGGCCTGGCCGGCGCCGGCGTCGCCGGCCTGCTGCTCAACAACGGCTTCGAGCAGACCGCGGCGACCCTGTCGTCCGCGGCCTACCAGGCCACCTCGACCTACACCCTGGTCGTGATCCCGATGTTCATCCTGATGGGCGTCCTCGTGGCGAACGCGGGAGTGCTCGGGAACATCTTCGATCTCGCCGCACGAGCAACCCGCAGGTTGCCCGGCGGACTGGGCATCGCCACCGTGCTCTCGGCGGCCGGCTTCTCGGCCGTCACGGGCTCGAGCGCCGCGGCCGTCGCCACCCTCGGCCGGCTCTGCGTCGGCGAGATGCGCCGCCACGGCTACTCGGTCAAGTTCGCGGCCTCGATCGTCGCGGCGTCCGGCACGCTCGGCGTGCTGATCCCGCCGAGCGTGGTGCTCGTGATCTACGGCGTGCTGACCAACGAGTCGGTGGGCCAGCTGCTGCTCGCGGCGATCATCCCGGGCATCCTGACGGCGTTCGCGTACATCCTCACGGTCGTGTTGGTCGCGACGCTCGGCAACCGCAAGAAGCACATCGACACCGACGCTTCCGTCGAGTCGCAGACTGCGGACGGCGGTTCCGGCGGCGAGCTGCCGCGTGATGTCGCGGTGGCGATGCAGGCCAACGAGCCGGCCGTCGACCGCGAGGCCGACCGCGAGATGGAGCGCGAGATCGAGCAGCTCGACGTCGCGGCCGGGCCGGGCGGAATCGCGCTCGCCAAGCCGACCCGCCGCCAGCGCCTGCAGGAGCTGGAGTCGGTCTTCTACATCGGCGTGATCTTCGTCGTCGTCCTCGGCGGCATCTACGGCGGCATCTTCACCGAGACCGAGGCCGGCGCCGTCGGTGCCCTGGTCGCGGTGTTCGTCCTGCTGCTGCGCAGCGGTCGCACCGAGATGGGCCTGAAGAAGTCGCTGACCTCGGCGTTGCGCGAGACCTCGGCGAACACCAGCATGTTGTTCGCGCTGTTGATCGGCGGCTCGATCTTCACGCTGTTCCTGGTCACGGCCCGCGTTCCGCAGGAGCTGACCGACTGGATCATCGGGCTCGACGTCAACAAGTACGTCGTGATCGCGATCATCCTGCTGGCGCTGCTGATCCTCGGCGCGCTGCTCGACGGCATGTCGATCCTGCTGCTGACGATGCCGCTGACCTACCCGCTGGTCACCGACCGCGGGTTCAGCGGCCTCTGGTACGGCATCCTCGCGGTCAAGATGGTCGAGATCGGCCTGCTGACCCCGCCGTTCGGGATCAACGTCTTCCTGATCTCCGGAGTGGTCAAGGAAGCGAAGATCGAACAGGTCTTCCGCGGCGTCGTCCCGTTCATCATCGCCGAGCTGTGCGTGGTGCTGCTGATCATCATCTTCCCCGAGCTGGTGACCTGGCTGCCGGACCTCGCGTCGGCGAAGTGACCCCAGCGGTCGGGACCAGCGTGATGCCGGCCTCGACCGCTCTCCCTCTTCTCCCACCCCTGCCGGCGGGGAGCCGCCGGCCGAACGATCAGAAGGAACCCATGAGCGCATCCAAGGAACAGGAACTCGCCCTTCAGGCCTGCCGCGGCCTGGCCGCCTACGGTCTCGGTCCCGCGATCGGCGGTCACGTCTCGATCCGCGTGCCCGGTAAGGAGCAGTACTGGACGAACAAGCTCAACAAGACGTTCGAGGAGATGCAGCTGGAGGACATCGTCCTCCTGGACTTCGAGGGCAACTCGGTCGACCCCGACGTCGTCGTCAGCCCCGGAATCGGGTTCCACCACGGCATCTACCAGCTGCGCCCGGACGTGAACGCGATCGTCCACACCCACGGGTACTGGGTGACGGCGCAGTCGGCGTTCGGCCGTGAGCCGCGGATGCTGCACAACATGTCGACGTACTTCCACAACCGCACGGCGATCGCGCCGGACGACGAGATCGACGCGATCGCGCCCGCGATGAAGGACGACGACATCGCGATCATCATCCCGTGGCACGGGGCGATCACC